>NZ_CP155729.1:2709363-3009984 GCF_039724765.1 Sagittula stellata E-37
GCGCGGCGTTGTTTTCGAAGGTCGGCAACACCTGCGACGTGCTCTCGCGCTGGTCCACCGTTGCGGGCGAATTGGGCGCGGCCGATGCCGAACGTGACGTGCGCGGCTTCTCGTTGAAGTTCTACACCGAGGAAGGCAACTGGGACATGGTGGGCAACAACACCCCCATTTTCTTTGTGCGCGACGCCTACAAGTTCCCGGACTTCATCCGCACCCAGAAACGGCACCCGAAGACCAACATGCGGTCGCCCGAGGCGATGTTCGACTTCTGGGCCGGACAACCGGAATCGGTGCATCAGGTGACGATCCTGATGTCCGACCGGGGCATCCCCAAGAACCCCGCGCATATGCACGGCTACGGCTCGCACACCTTCTCGATGTGGAACGACGCCGGAGAGCGGCACTGGGTAAAGTTCCACTTCCGCTGCCAGCAGCCCATCGAGAACTACACCAACGAGGAAGCCAAGAAGATCATCGGCGAGACACGCGAGAGCTTTCAGGAAGACCTCTGGAACATGGTATCAGAGGGCAAGTACCCGAAGTGGAAGCTGTTCATTCAGGTCATGAAGGAAGGCGAGGAGGACAAGTTCCCTTTCAATCCCTTCGACCTGACGAAGGTCTGGCCGCATGCCGACTACCCCCTGATCGAGGTCGGCGAGCTGGAAATGCACACCATCCCCGAGAACTACTTCCAGATGGTCGAAAACGCCGCCTATTCGCCGTCGAACGTGGTACCGGGCATAGGTTTCTCTCCCGACAAGATGCTGCAGGCCCGGATCTTTTCCTACGCAGACGCGCACCGCTACCGGCTCGGTACGCACTACGAAGCCCTGCCCGCCAACGCCCCCAAGGCGCCCGTGGCGCACTACCATAAGGACGGGGCGATGCGGTTTTTCCGGAACGACACCGGTAACTTCAACGCCTATTACGAGCCCAACCAGTACGAAGACGCACCGCGCCCCGATCCGTCGGTCATGGAGCCGCCGATGCGCATCGACGCCGAGGCCTATCGCCATCCTCAAGAAGTCACCGACGACGACTTCGTCCAGCCCCGCGCGCTCTACAAGGAGGTGCTGTCGGACGAGGGGCGGACACGCCTCCACCAGAACATGGCCGGCGCCATGGCGCCGTGCTCCGACAGCGTTAAGGAGCGTTGGTACGCGGTGCTGGAACGGGTGCACCCCGACTACGCCAAAGGTGTCAGGGACGCAGCGGAAAGCGCACCCGCCCTGCCCGTCACGCCGGATACACCGATCAAGGCAGCGGAGTAGCGCGTCACTTGTGCTGAAACAGGATCGGCCCCGGCGCTGCGTCGCGGGGGCCGTTTCGTGCAGAAAACACCGGTTTTCGTGCGGGAACAGTCAGGCGATCAGATCGCCCCCACCCTTGCCGCGTTCTTCGTAGTGGCGGCGCAGACGTTGCAGGGCGATGCGCAGAACAATCTTCCCCGAGCGTGCCGACCAGCCCAATTGCTTCTCCGCTTTCTCCAGACCTTCCAGGTAACAGCAGCACCGCAGCGCGACGTCGCCCAACCCGGGGCCGAGATCTCGCAGCGCTGCCTGAAGCCTCGCCTGCGCGTCGGTCGCACTTGCGCCTGCGTTTCCGGCACGGGTCGAAACGCCGGCGGTCAGGAAATGGTCCCAGTTCTGCGTCGTGCGCTGCCCCATCTGCGCAAGCTCGAAGTCTTCGCGCAGACGCTCTCCGGCGGCTATCAGGACATCGGTCAGAAAAGGTGTGCCGTCCTTGTCCCGTCGCCGTCCAAGGGTCGTCAGCGGGCTTTCGGCCAGGGCGAAATGCCCCTTGCGCAGCCTGGGGTCGCGTTCGACTTCCTCTAGCGCGGCATTTGCCGCACGGCCCGTGTCGAACCCGGCCTGCGCTTCGGCAAAGCCGCGCACCCGGTTCTCCTGTTCCGCGACCAATCGGTTGAGCGCGACACGGCCCATTGAGGTGATCCGGTACTTCGAGATACGCGCCGGGGCGTCGCACGTGATCCACTCCCGAAGAGCCATGGCCTGGGCGATGGCGACTTCGACGACGGCGGTGCGGGCACTGCCTCCGCTTCCGGTGTCGCGCACCACCACGGCCTTTTCCATCTCGGCCGCCACGGCCAGCACGGCGCCTGGTTCGCACAGGCGGCGCAAAACCCGCCGCGCCTCACGCGCAAGCGTCGTCTCGTCCGGCGGAACCGGAGTGTTGATGGCAGCAGTCATCGGTTCATCGTCCTTTCTGGTCAATGTAGCCGGCGCCCCCGTGCCGGCTGGTCCCATGGTGCATAAGGCTGCGTCGATCAAAGGGTCGTCCCGCAGCGCCTCGATCTTGCGAATCTGGCGCAGGACGGTCGAGGCGTGGCATCCCGCCTCTCGCGCAAGTGCACGGATGGACTGCCCCCCCTCTACATGCGCCAGATACATGAGCACCCGTTCGGGCATCCAGACGGGCACTGTGCCCGCGGCGTTGCAGGGCGGCGCTTCGATCATGCGTGACCTATGCGGCGGGACAGGTTGTACACAGATTTATCCCCAATTCGAACAGTCGCAACCTTGGCGTGTGCTGGTTACTCTTTCGTTAACAGGCACATCCGGGGCGATCTTTCCTAACAATAGATAATCATGGGTAAATCGCTCGTGCGGGACCGTTCGGTGCCACGCAACACCCTTCATGGGTGTGCTTCTGTTTCTCCACCGACGAAGCGATTTCGGTTTCCAGTAGGAGGTTGGACTGATGAAGGACGTGTTGGGAATTCTGAACGATTTGCGCCGCCCGCGCCTGTTGATCCGCGCCGCCCGCATAGGCGCGCAGGAGTACCGCAGATCCCCCCATTTGCGACGGGTTCTTGGGGACGCGGTCCTGCCCCGTTCAGGCGTCGCATTGATGCGCCTGTTGGAGATCGAGGCCGAACTGGACGAAAGGCGTCGAAGCGGCGATGCCACCTATAGTGTGAGCCGCCATGTCGAGGTGCTGACCGCTATGATGGGAGAAGCTTGCGTCTTGCGTGCCGCCACCGACCTCGCGACAGCCGCTCGTCAATCGCCGGCAAGCTGAAGACGGCCCGCAGAACACTTGTTCGCGGGCCGCTATATCTCAGGTGAAGCTGTCGGTCATGGACGCCTTCTTGCGGGCGACATAATCGTTCAGTTGCTCTTCGACGGCCAAGTCCATCGCCGGCTTCTGGTAGGCGTCCAGCAGCTTCCGCATCCGGACCTGCGCCAACGCCACGGTGTCGCGCGCACCATCTTCCGACCAGGTCTCATATGGTTTGTAATCAAGCACTTCCGAGCGCCAGAAGGCCGATTTGAAGTTCGCTTGGGTATGCGCACAGCCCAGATAGTGACCGCCCGGACCCACCTCGCGGATGGCATCCATCGCCTGTGCGTTTTCGTCGATTTGGACACCCTTGGCCAGGTGGTGCAGCGTGCCGAGCTGATCGGCGTCCATCACGAATTTCTCGAACGAGGACACCAGACCGCCCTCCAGCCAGCCGCAGGCGTGGAGCATGAAGTTGACCCCGGACAACAGCCCCATGTTGAGCGAGTTCGCGGTCTCGTAGGCGGCCTGCGCGTCGGGCAGTTTCGAGCCACAGAACGACCCCGACGATCGGTAGGGTAGGCCCAACCGCCGCGCAAGCTGACCGGCGCCGTAAGTGATATGCGCGGCTTCCGGCGTACCGAAGGTGGGTGCGCCCGAGTTCATGTCGATCGAGGTCACGAACGCGCCGAAAATCACCGGCGCACCGGGCCGGATCAACTGGCTGTAAGCCACGCCCGCCAGCACCTCTGCCAGCACCTGAGTGAGGGTGCCGGCAACCGATACCGGCGCCATCGCACCGCCCACGATAAAGGGGGAAACGATGCACGCCTGACCGGCGGCTGCATAGGTTTCGAGCGCTCCCATCATCACGTCGTCGAAGGTCAGCGGCGAGTTGATGTTGACCAAAGACGTCAGCACGGTGTTCTCGGAAACAAACTGTTTCCCGAATAAAATCTCGCACATTTCGACGGAATCGGCGGCGCGCGACGGTTCCGTGACCGATCCCATGAAGGGTTTGTCCGACAGCGTCATGTGAGCCAGCAACATGTCCAGGTGCCGCTTGTTCACCGCGATGTCGGTCGGTTCGCAGACCGTGCCACCGGAGTGGTGCAGCCATTTCGACATCTGTCCCAGCTTCACGAACGTGCGGAAGTCCTCGATCGTGGCGTAGCGGCGGCCACCGTCGAGGTCACGCACGAAGGGTGGGCCGTAGACCGGGGCAAGCACCAGATTGCGCCCACCGATCTCCACGTTGCGTTCGGGGTTCCGCGCGTGCTGAGTAAACTGCGACGGCGCGGTGGCGCAAAGCGACCGTGCCAGCCCGCGCGGAAGGCGGACCCGTTCGCCCTGCACGTCGGCACCCGCCTCTTTCCAGCGCGCGAGAGCGCCGGGGTTGTTGACGAAGTTGACGCCGATCTCCTCAAGGACGGTTTCGGCGTTGTGCTCGATGATTTCCAGGGCCTCAGTGGTGAGGACCTCGAAGTTCGGGATGTTGCGTTCGATAAACTTCGCCGTCTCCACGGCGGTGGAGGTGCGCTCCGCCCGCCGTGCGGCCCCGCCGCCCGTACCGCGCGCACGTCTGCGTGCCGTCGCTTCTGCCATCGATCCATCCTCGCGTTTCTCGGGGCACGCCTTCCGCGCCCGTCCCGGTTTCCGCCTGCATAGCCGCTGAAGCACGCCGGGATTGGCGCGTTAGCGGCGCTTGACGCGAAAATACGACATACCAGACCATGCAGGCGACCCGCCGCCGTGACATGACCGACCGTTCGATTGCGGAATGTTCTATCCCACAGGCTTTAGCAGGGGATTAAGGTGTTCCGCCCTATCCAAGACAGGACAGCGCCGATACGGCGGCGAAAGGTATTCGGAACATCCTGGGATACAATCGGCATGCGCACGACACTCCGATCCCCCAAGCAAGGGGTATGGCATTACTTGCAGATCGCGCTGTGCCTTGTGGCGACGTTAGCCGCCCTGCCCGTCCTAGCGGAGGAGCCGCTGTGCCGGGGTTACGGCCCCCAAACCCCGCGCGACCTGACGAGCCACATCGGTATCAATTCGAGGGTCTTCAACTTTGCTCCGCCGCACGACACGATGAACCTGTGCAACATCCACACGCATACCAACGCGGAACATCGCGGGCCCGGTTTCCTCGTCTCCGCCGGACCCGGAGAGCATGGCGGCTGGAAATGCAACCAAAGCGAGCGTTTGTCTGGGGCGGAGCTTGAGGATCCCTTTCACGGCCATGGCGCCTATCACGGGGTGAAGCCCGGCGATACGATCGAGGTGCATTGGGTCCACTCGTCCTGCGACGTGGCACCTGGTCCCGGCCTGGGATCGTGTCTGTCCGATGCCTGCGCCAATCCGCAGTTGCGCGTGGAAACTCAGGTCTTTCTGGTGGTGAACGACCCGAACGCCTTGAACTTCCTCGACTATGTATACGGGGGCGAGGTCAATGGCCGTCATCGGGCAAAGGCGATCCCCAGCGGAACTGGCCGCCCAATAGAATTCCTGGGCTCGACCACCGGACCGAAGTACTCGCAAGCCGTCTGCTCACCTTTGCAGGTGACGTGGTCCGTCCGACCGAACTGCGCCCGACTGAATGTGTCGTCGCTTCACGAATGGGCCCGAGAGGGCAACGTCTTCGAGGAAGATCACAGCCACGGTGTCCGCCAGATCGTTACCGCGCCTGAGTTGCTGGCACCGATCAATTGAGGCCCGAAAACAGCAACACGATGTCTGCCCGACACCTCTGCACCGCTTCAATCGGCGGTGACCGCCACAAACAGCTCCAGCGCCACGGTCGCCACGAAACGTCCGCCCGCCGACAATCCGCCGGTTTTGCAGGTCACTTCAGCGGACCGGCCCAACATCGCGACCAACGTCGTTTCCGACACCTCTGTCGCGTCCGGCACACCGACGGTTACCCGCAAGACACCTCCCTTGGGCACTGAATGAACAACCGCCCGTCCCATCGCGTCCCGAAGCCCGGCCTCGGATGCATCCTGCGCCGTCTCGCCGGTCCCGAGCCCCATGCGAATGATCAGCCGTTCCATCATGTGTCCTTCCCGAAGGAAACGGTGATCGAGACCGCCGCCATGATCAGCGCTTCGCCGTCACCGGTCGGATGCGGCACGGAAAGTCCGCCTTCGACGACGTCGAAGTCCGGTGTGCCATAAGGAAAGACCGCGCGCAGGGCAGCGAGATCGACCCCCTCCGGCGCCGGCACACCGACTTTCACTGCCAGCCGCATCTCTGACCTGTTGCGTCCGAACACCTCCGCCGCGCGGATGGAATTGCGCCACAGCGCATCTCGCAAACCGCGCGCCGCAGCCTCCGTCTGGTCGCCGCGCCGCAACGACGTGCCCATCCCGTATTCCGTCAAAACCCGCATCACGCCTCCCGAGCGATATTGAAACTTTCGCAGCCCCTGCGTACAGGAGCGCATGACCCAAGCCCAGCATGACCGCCTCCTCATCATCGACTTCGGGTCCCAGGTGACGCAGCTCATCGCGCGCCGCCTGCGGGAGCTGAACGTCTATTGCGAAATCCACCCCTACCAGAACGTCACCGATGCGTTCCTGGCGGACTTCACGCCCAAAGCCGTCATCTTTTCAGGCGGCCCCGATTCGGTGACCCGAGATGGCTCTCCGCGTCCACCTAAAACCGTCTACGACCTGGGCGTGCCGATCCTCGGCATCTGTTACGGCCAGCAGGTGATGATGCAGGACCTCGGCGGCCGCGTCGAGGCTGGACAAAGCCACACTGCCGAATTCGGGCGCGCCTACGTCATGCCGACGGAGCGGACGACAGATTTTTTCAACGGTTGGTTCCTTGACGGGTCGGGCCGCGAACAGGTCTGGATGTCGCACGGCGACCACGTGGCAGAGCTGGCGCCGGGCTTCGAAGTGTACGGGACCTCGACCGGGGCGCCCTTCGCGATGACCGCAGACCTGGACCGCCGGTTCTATGCCGTACAGTTCCACCCCGAGGTTCACCATACCCCGAACGGCAAGACGCTGTACGAGAACTTCGTGAAGCTCGCGGGCTTTAATGGCGACTGGACCATGTCCGCCTACCGCGAGGAAATGATCGCCAAGATCCGCGAACAGGTCGGCGACAAGCAGGTGATCTGCGCCCTGTCCGGCGGTGTCGACAGCTCTGTCACCGGCATCCTGCTGCATGAGGCCATCGGGGACCAGTTGACCTGCGTTTTCGTGGATCACGGTCTGTTGCGACTGAATGAAGCCGAGCAGGTCGTTCAGATGTTCCGTGACAACTACAACCTGAACCTGATCCATGCCGACGAAAGCGACCTTTTTCTTGGTGCGCTCGAAGGCGTTTCAGATCCGGAAATCAAGCGTAAGACCATCGGCAAACTGTTCATCGATGTCTTCCAGAAGTACGCCGACCAGATCGAGGGGGCCGAGTTCCTCGCGCAGGGGACGCTTTATCCCGACGTGATCGAATCCGTTTCCTTCTCCGGCGGGCCGTCCGTCACGATCAAGTCGCACCATAATGTCGGCGGCCTGCCTGAGAAGATGGGTCTGAAACTGGTCGAGCCGCTGCGCGAACTCTTCAAGGACGAAGTCCGCGCGCTGGGTCATGAACTGGGTCTGCCCGCCTCCTTCATCGGACGCCACCCCTTCCCCGGCCCTGGTCTCGCGATCCGGTGTCCCGGTGAGATCACCCGAGACAAGCTCGAAATCCTGCGCAAGGCGGACGCCGTCTACATCGACCAGATCCGCAAGCACGGGCTTTATGACGAGATCTGGCAAGCCTTCGCCGCGATCCTGCCAATGCGCACCGTGGGCGTCATGGGCGACGGCAGGACCTACGATTATGCGTTGGCGCTGCGGGCCGTGACGTCAGTCGATGGCATGACGGCGGACTACTACCCTTTCAGTCACGACTTCCTTGGCGAGACTTCGACCCGGATCATCAACGAGGTGAAGGGCATCAACCGCGTGTTCTATGACACGACCTCGAAGCCGCCGGGCACAATCGAACTGGAGTGACCCCGGGGCGCGTTATCGTGCGCCAAATGCCGAAGTCACGCTTGAATGTGACATGAAACGCCGACACTCTTGCAGCAAACGCCGCTTCGGCGGCCTTTGCCAAAGATATTTCAATGACTCGTTTCGCTTTCCGGCTGTCCGTCCTGCTGTTCCCATTTGCACTCGCGGCCTGCCGAGTTGACGTGGATCACCTGCAATCGCTAATTCCCGCGGATTTCACAGTAACTGAAACGCTGTCGTCCGAATCCAAGCGCTTCAACTGCCAGCGCGCCACCTTCATCGCCAGTGCCCCGCCAGGCGCGACCGAAGACTGGACACGTCTGGGGCGCCTGTTCGACGCAAAGCTGTCCGCTTGCATCGAGCTTGAAGAACAGTTGCGCTGGAAACAGGCGATTGCCCGGCAGACCGCATGGTGGCGCGTGATCCAGGCACCGGAGCGTGCGCACATCTGGTACGACAGCGAAAGTGGCCGGCTGCAGGTGCTGACGCTGCAGCAGGACAGGTAACGCGTCGTGCGGACCGCGCTGCGCCTTGCCGTGGCTTATGTCGCGCTATGCGTTTTGCTGACGGCGATCTCTCAACTCGCCCTCCCTGCCTGCTCGACAATGACCACGCCGCGCGATGTCGCGATCGTTCTGGGCGGCGGTAGCGCACCCGACCGGCTGACGCCCGACACGACCATGAGGGTCGCTGCCGGCGTGGAGCTCTACAGAAATGGACGGGTGAACCGGCTCCACATGACCTGCGGCAACACGCATCCCGGCACACGACCCGGCAGGCTGATGGCCGAGGCTGCAATCCGCGCCGGTGTGCCCCCGACGGCCGTGACGTGGGAAGGTCAGTCCCTGTCGACTCTGCAGAATGCGCTGTTTTCCCGTCCCGATCTGCCCCGGGGCGAAACCCGCTTCGTCGTGACCGAGCCTTTCCATGGCCTCCGGGGCGCGGCCAGTCTGGCATGGGCCGGACGACCGGCAGCGGTCTGCACGACGTCAGAGACCAGTGGCACGCCAACCCGGAAGGCGAAGGTCCTGCTGCGCGAGGTGGCCGCCTGGGCGGTCAACATCCCGCGCGCGATTGCCTTCTCGATCGCATCCGCGCTTGGGCTCGGCGGGGTTTTTCCGGATATCCTGCTGGCCTGAGCCTGCCCAACGTTGTGATAAACCCTTCATAAAGATGATGCAGATTATGAGTTTGCGTCATGGATACAACTATGAAACACGCGATGCCATCAGCGAAGGAGACGACAGGATGAGCGACGCATTGACCAAGGCCCTGGCCGAGCGCGACTGGCTTCTGGCCGATGGCGCCACGGGAACCAACCTGTTCAACATGGGGCTGATGTCGGGCGATGCGCCGGAATTCTGGAACGAGACGGAGCAGGACAAGATCCGCGCCCTCTACAAGGGGTCGGTGGATGCCGGCTCGGACCTTTTCCTGACCAACTCCTTTGGCGCCAACGCGTCGCGCCTGAAGTTGCACGATGCCGCGCACCGGGCTTACGAACTGTCGAAACGCGCCGCCGAACTGGGCCGCGAGGTGGCCGATGCCGCCGGTCGCCAGATCATCGTCGCCGGCTCTGTCGGCCCGACCGGAGAGATCATGGGCGCCGCTGGCAATCTGTCACACGAACGCGCGGTCGAGATGTTCGAGGAAACCGCGCGCGGCCTGATGGACGGCGGTGCCGACGTCCTGTGGGTCGAGACGATCTCGGCCCCCGAGGAATTCCGCGCCGCCGCCGCGGCTTTCGACAACATCGGCGCGCCATGGTGTGGCACGATGAGCTTCGATACCGCCGGGCGCACGATGATGGGCGTCACCTCGCAGGACATGGTCGCGCTTGTCGACAGTCTGCCAAACCCGCCCATCGCCTTCGGGGCAAACTGCGGCGTCGGCGCATCGGACCTGATGCGCACCGTGCTGGGTTTCGCGGCGACCGGAACGGACCGTCCGATCATCGCCAAGGGCAACGCTGGCATCCCGAAATACGTCGACGGGCATATCCACTACGACGGCACCCCAGAACTTATGGCGGACTACGCCTGCCTCGCCCGTGACGCGGGTGCGCGCATCATCGGCGGATGCTGTGGCACCATGTCCGTTCACCTCGCGGCCATGCGCGCTGCGCTGGAAACACGTGCGCCCCAACCGCGCCCGACGCTTGAGGTCATTGCCGAGAAACTGGGGGGCTTCTCCTCCGCATCCGACGGCACTGGCGAAGACGAGGGCGCGGGCCGCGAACGCCGCGGGCGCCGCCGCAGGGGATGAATGGCCTGACCCTGCATGCGGTGCGCACGTGCCGCGATGCCGCCCTTCGGTCAGAACAGACTCATCTGGTCGCCAGCTTTCGGGGGCACGCGGAACAGGTCGCACCTCAGGTCGGGTTGCGGCCGGTCAAGGTTCAGGCGCCGGACAGCGCGCTGGAACCGCTGGGCCAGCAGGTCGGCATAGACGCCTTCCCCCTTCATCCGATGGAACCACTTGGAGGAATAGACCTCTCCGCCGTGCATGTCGCGCAGGTGTCCCATGATCCGCGCAGCCCGGTCGGGATAGTGCGCCTCCAGCCATTCCTGCCAAAGCCCGGCAACTTCGCGCGGGAGGCGCAGCATGATGTAGCTTGCAGCACTGGCACCGGCATCGGCACCTGCCGCAAGGATCGCCTCCAACTCGGGGTCGGTCAGCGCCGGCACCATGGGCGAGGCCATGACACGCACCGGAACACCGGCGTCCACGAGGGCGCGGATGGTGGCGATCCTGCGGGCGGGACGCGGGCAGCGCGGCTCCATCCGCCGAGACAGGGTGTCGTCCAGCGTCGTGACGGAGATGCCGACACGCGCCAGACCCTGCGCCGCCATCTCCGACAGGATGTCGATGTCGCGTTCGATCAGCGTTCCCTTCGTGACGATGGCCACCGGGTGCCGGAAGTCTCGCAACACCTCCAGGCAGGCCCGCATGATACCGCGATCCCGCTCCACCGGCTGGTAAGGATCGGTGTTCGTCCCGATGGCGAGCGGCGCGACGCTGTACCGGCGCGCCGCCAATTCCCGCGCCAGGACTTCCGGCGCATTCGGGCGCGCAACCAACCGCGTTTCGAAGTCGAGCCCGGGCGACAGGCCCAGATAGGCGTGCGTTGGCCGGGCGAAACAGTAGATGCACCCGTGTTCGCACCCGCGGTACGGGTTCAGCGACCGGTCGAACGGCAGATCGGGGGAGCGTACGTAGTTCACCGCCGAACGGGCGCTTTCCTCGCGCACCTCGGTCACGAATGCCGGACGGTCCTCGGGGATGTCCCAGCCGTCTTCCGTCTCCACCCGGTCGAACCGCTCGAACCGTCCCGTGTCGCGGCTCAGCGCGCCACGCGCCCGGCGCCGGTCGTCCGGCAATATGCGATGCTCATGATCCATGCACGCACACTAGAACTTAACGTGAACACGCGCAATGTGGCGCCATTCGCCTTGCGGCGCGTCGGTAGAACTCTGCCCAATGTCGCAATCCGCCAATTGACGCGACTGTAAAACGACGATTAGTCGCAGGGAGGGCCCTGCCCAAATGCACCCTGCGCAGCGCAGAAGGAAAGACATCCATGTCCGATGAAGACGACGACATCATCCTCTCCGAACTCGACGACGAAGAACTCGTCCAACAGATGTTCGACGACCTCTACGACGGTCTTAAGGAAGAGATCGAAGAAGGCGTCAACATCCTGCTCGAGCGTGGCTGGGCCCCTTACCGCGTTCTCACAGAGGCGCTTGT
Organism: Sagittula stellata E-37; assembly: GCF_039724765.1. NCBI lineage: Bacteria > Pseudomonadati > Pseudomonadota > Alphaproteobacteria > Rhodobacterales > Roseobacteraceae > Sagittula > Sagittula stellata. The sequence goes on from NZ_CP155729.1 coordinate 2,721,159, forward strand.
CGGCGGCATGACAATCGTTGGACGCGACTTTCGCGACGGCATCCTTTTCGTGCCCGAAGTGCTTCTGGCCGCGAATGCGATGAAGGCGGGCATGGCCATCCTGAAGCCGCTGCTGGCAGAGACCGGCGCACCACGCATGGGCAAGATGGTCATCGGCACCGTCAAGGGCGACATCCACGACATCGGCAAGAACCTTGTCTCCATGATGATGGAAGGCGCCGGTTTCGAGGTGGTCGACCTGGGCATCAACAACCCGGTGGAAAAGTACCTCGACGCGCTCAAGGCCGAAGAGGCCGATATCCTCGGCATGTCGGCCCTTCTGACCACCACCATGCCTTACATGAAGGTCGTCATCGACACCATGAAGGAACAGGGCATCCGCGACGACTACATCGTTCTCGTGGGCGGCGCGCCCTTGAACGAAGAATTCGGCAAGGCGATCGGCGCCGACGCCTATTGCCGCGACGCCGCCGTGGCGGTCGAGACGGCCAAGGAATTCATCGCCCGCAAGCACAATCAGATGCGCGCCGGCTGACGCTTTGTCCGCTCGGCTTCCACTTCGGACGGCGGCCTCAAATTGGCCGCCGTCTTCTCCAAAGGGCCAAATGCAACACGCCGCCGGATCGCAAGCGCGGTGTTGACGCGGCGTCGCGCAGCGCGATTGTTGAGCAATGTGCATTTGTGGCGGTCAAACACACGAAGCGTTGACAAGATTACTGTTTTACTCTCGGCGGCTTTGCCTCATATTGAGTGGGAGAGGAGATCGGTATGCCTGTGACATCCTTCGCCATGATTGTCTGTTCCGCGGTCTGCGCGGCGGTCCTTGCGGTTTGGGCCTTGTCGAGCTGGGGCATCCTGCCCGTCCTGCCGATCTTTCTGATACTGGTTCTTATCGCCCGCTGGGCGATGGCGCCTGTCCCTTATGACGACAGCACATCTTCCTGACGACTCGACCCTGACCACCGACGGGATGCGGCCTTCCGGCAAAGGGCGCGTTCTCTTGATCGCCTGTGGCGCGCTGGCGCGGGAAATCCTTGCTTTGAAACGGCTGAACGGGTGGGATCACATCGACCTGACCTGCCTGCCCGCAATCCTGCACAACGCCCCGGACCGTATCACCGACGCGGTGCGCGGAGCGGTGGCAAGCCATGGGACGCGCTACGACCGTATTGCCGTGGTCTACGCGGATTGCGGCACCGGCGGTCACCTGCAGACCGCCTGCGCGGAGCTTGGAGTCGAAATGATGGCCGGCCCGCATTGCTACGCCTTCTTCGACGGGCTGGACCAATTCGCGTCACGGGACGAGATCACCGCCTTCTACCTCACCGATTTCCTTGCGCGGCAGTTCGATGCCTTCGTCTGGAAACCCCTGGGACTGGACCGACATCCGGAGTTGTTGCCGATGTACTTCGGCCATTATGAAACTCTGGTCTATCTCGCCCAGACTGACGATCCCGCTCTGACCGCGCGCGCCGAATCCTGTGCCGACCGCCTTGGCCTTGCCTTTGAACGGCGCTTTACCGGTTACGGTGAGCTGGCCTCGACGCTGGAGCGATGGGCCGCGGCCTGACGACAGCCTTGCGGACCGTCATTCTGCAGGCGCCAGCGATTCCTTTAGAACGGTTGAAATCGGCACCAGCGCAATGGTGTTGCCGCGGTCCTGAAGCCCCCAGAGGAGCAGCGCCGAGATCGTGTCCGCGCGCAGCCGCCCCAGCATGATCACCGCCCCTTCCTGGCGGGCCCGGAAAGCCGCCTGGTCGAGCGTCCGTCGGATCAGGCCCTGATCCTGCCCTTCGCTGTCGAGATCCCGGAAGAGTGTCGCGGAGGGCACCCCTTCCTTCGCCGCGAGTTTCTGCGCGGTGTTCAGGCCTTTCGGAACCATGACAAGCCCGTGCCCCGTCGACCCGAGGAAGGCCGCCGCCTGCATCGACACTTCGCGACTGCCCTGAAGGCCGCCTGACGGATCTTCCAACACACCCACGGCGCCGGGGATTGCATCGAAGAGACCCGTCAGGCTCACTTCGACATCGGACGCCACGGCCCCCTCCGGCATGTCGCCCAGGGCCAGCACCTCGAACCCGCGTTCCCTGTACCCCTCTGCCGCGCCTTTCGGATCGGGATGCGCGGGCGAGATCGCGAAACTGACCGGAAAGGGAAAAGTCTCCAGTTCCTCGGGCCCCATCGGGCCGGAGCCATCGTCTACCAGGATCAACGACATCCGTGGCACGTCCGTCTGAGGGGTGAAGCGCGACGCGTACTTCACTAGAGGGCTGTCGGGTCCAAGCGGATCGGCGACCGTTTCCAACGCTTCGGGTTCTTCGGTCGCCACTGGCGTTTCGGCCTCGGCCCCTATTGTAGGAAGGCGCCCTTCCGAAACGGCAGGCGCCCGATCGGCCAGCGAACCCGCGGGCGTCCCAATGGTGGGCCTGCCCGGTGTTTCCTTCGGATCGTCAGCGGCCAATTCCGGCGCGTCTTCGGGTTCGAGTGTGACCGGTGCGGGCACTTCGGATGTCGCCGTTTCGACCGGCGGCGCAGCGTCTTCGACAGCCTCCGGCCCAGCCTCTGCGGCGGGCTCGGGCGGTGACTCGATTGCGGCAGGCGGTGCGACCGGCGCTTCCTCCGTCACGGCAAGCTGGGTATCCGCTTCAGGCTGGAGCGGAGCCTCCGGTTCTGCCGGGGTTTCTCCTACGTCCGGCGCAGGGGCGGCATCTGGCTCACTTCCCACGGCATCGGTCGTTTCAAGAACGGAAGACGGCGCTTCCGGCACGACGGCGGGCGTTTCAGGGATGCTTTCCTCGGCTGGCAACACTGCGACGACATCGTCGTCCACCGACACATCGGATGCAGGCATCGTTTGAGCATTTGTTGCCGGAGGCGTACCGCTAAGGGACGGCGATGGAGTCGGCAGGACTCGTGCCCGGACGTCTTCCGGTACGCCGGTAGCCAGTGATAACGCCCCGGCCCCAAGCCCAGAGACGACGATGCCAACCACCGCTCCTGCCAGAAATCCCCGTGCCATGCACCCCTACTCCCCTCGCTGTCCCGTTGCTTTCGGGTCCTGACGTTTCTCGCGTCGTGTCACGTGGGCATTCTGCGGCCCCGTACCCATGGACATACCGTGGCCTCAAGCCCTTGACGCCGCAAGACCCTCCTGCGCATTTATACCCCGACACAAGTGCCGCCCGCCATCCCAGAAAGGCCGCGAAATGCTGCTCCTGATCGATAATTACGACAGTTTCACCTACAACCTCGTGCATTACCTCGGCGAACTGGGCGCCGATGTTCAGGTCTGGCGAAACGATGCGATCGATGTGCAGCGGGCCATCTCGATGAACCCGGCGGGTATCGTCCTCAGCCCCGGCCCCGGTACACCCTCGCAGTCCGGCATCTGCTGCGCGCTGACCGAAGCGGCCGCCGAAACAGGCACACCGCTGTTCGGCGTGTGCCTGGGACACCAGACGATCGGACAGGTTTTTGGCGGTATCGTGCAGAGACATACCGAAATCGTGCACGGAAAGATGGGTGAGATCCATCACGAGGGAGAAAGCGTCTTCAAGGGACTGCCTTCGCCGCTTCAGGCCACCCGGTATCACTCCCTTGTCGTCGACCGGGCCAGCCTGCCTTCGTGCCTCAAGGTGACGGCAGAACTGTACGACGGAACGATCATGGGCCTGGCACATGAAGACCTGCCGATCCACGGTGTCCAGTTTCACCCCGAAAGCATCGCGTCGGAGCATGGACATGCCATGCTCCGTAACTTCCTCGACGTATTGAAAGTCCCGGCATGAGCGACGATCTCAGACCCCTGATCGGCGCATCTGCCGACCGCGCCCTGACCCGTGACGAGGCGGAGCGCGCCTTTACCACGCTGTTCAACGGCGAAGCGACGCCCGCCCAAATCGGCGGTCTTCTGATGGCGATGCGCACGCGCGGCGAAACGGTGGACGAATACGCCGCAGCCGCCGCAGTGATGCGCGCGAAATGCAACAAGGTCCACGCGCCGGAAGGTGCGATGGACATCGTCGGCACCGGTGGTGACGGCAAAGGCACGTTGAACATCTCGACGGCGACGGCCTTTGTCGTGTCTGGGGCGGGTGTAACGGTGGCCAAGCACGGCAATCGCAACCTCTCGTCGAAGTCCGGAGCAGCCGACGCGCTTTCCCAGCTCGGGATCAACGTGATGCTGCCCGCCGAACGTGTCGAGAAGGCGCTGCGGGACGTGGGCATCTGCTTCATGATGGCGCCGATGCATCATCCGGCGATGGCGCATGTCGGGCCGGTCCGAGCCGAGCTTGGAACCCGAACGATCTTCAACATCCTCGGGCCGCTGACCAATCCGGCGGGCGTGAAACGGCAGTTGACCGGCGCCTTCACCCGCGACCTTATCCGCCCCATGGCTGAGGTTCTCGGCAAGCTCGGGTCCGAACGTGCGTGGCTGGTGCACGGCTCTGATGGTACGGACGAGCTGAGCATCGCGGGCGTGTCGTGGGTGGCATCGCTGGAAGAGGATGGCAGCATCCGCGAGGTCGAGCTGCACCCCGAAGACGCCGGCCTGCCCGAACATCCGTTCGAAGCGATCATCGGCGGCACCCCGGAAGAGAACGCCAAGGCCATGACCGCTTTGCTGGCCGGTGCGCCCTCGGCCTATCGCGATGCTGTCCTGCTGAACGCCGCCGCAGCGCTGACCATCGCGGGCCGGGCATCAGACTTGCAAGAAGGCGTCGCGCTGGCCGCCGAGAGCATCGATTCCGGCGCGGCGAAGGAGAAGATCGAGGCACTGGCGAAAGCCACTCGGGCTGAATGAAACCTCCCCAATCCTGGTGCCAACTGCCGTTCTTCCAGCAGGATCTTCCCCGTATCGCTGCGGATCTTGCAGGCAAGGACGATGTTCTGCCACCAGGGGACGAACGTTTCGCGGCCCTGGAGGCCTGCGCACCTGCCGACGTCAAGGTGGTGATCCTTGGCCAGGATCCCTACCCCACGCCGGGCCACGCACATGGATTTGCGTTTTCCGTCGCACCGGAGGTTGCCCTCCCCCGATCGCTGAACAACATCTACAAGGAGATGTCCGAAGATCTGGGATCCTGTCCGGCAAACGGCGATTTAAGGTTCTGGGCCGATCAGGGCGTCCTTTTGCTTAACACCGCCCTTACAGTTCCCGCGGGTCAGGCCGGTGGCCATTCGAGGCTCGGATGGTCCGAACTGACGCGCCAGGTGCTGAATAGCCTGTCCGACAAGCCACGTGCTTTCCTGTTATGGGGCAAGCATGCCCAAGGCTTCGCCAGCGACATACATGGCGACAGCCATCTCGTTCTGAAGACAGCACATCCGTCGCCCTTGTCCGCCCGTCGCGGCTTTTTCGGCTCGCGGCCCTTTTCCCGCATCAACGACTGGCTTAAGACGCAAGGCGCCGCACCTATCAACTGGACCGGAGAGGCGCCATGACCCAGACGATCCTCGACAAGATCAAGGCCTACAAGCTGGAGGAGATCGCCGCCGACAAGCGCGCCAAACCGTTGTCCGAGGTCGAGGCCGAAGCCCGCGAAGCATCGCCTGTCCGGCCCTTTGCCAAAGCACTGTACGAGGCGGCACGGACCGGTTACGGTTTGATTGCCGAGGTCAAGAAAGCCAGCCCGTCCAAGGGGTTGATCCGCTCCGACTTCGAACCGGCGCGGCTCGCGCAAGCTTATGAGGCCGGTGGCGCCACCTGCTTGTCAGTGCTGACCGACACGCCATCTTTTCAGGGTGCGAAACACTTCCTTGTCGAAGCCCGCCAGGCCACCGCACTGCCCGTCTTGCGCAAAGACTTCATGTACGACACGTTCCAGGTTGCAGAGGCGCGCGCGCTTGGGGCGGACTGCATCCTTATCATCATGGCCTCCGTTTCGGACGGACAGGCGGCGGAACTCGAAGACGCCGCGGCGACATGGGGCATGGATGCCCTGATTGAGGTGCACGACGAGGCAGAGCTCGACCGCGCGCTTGATCTGAAATCGCCGCTGATCGGGATCAATAACCGTAACCTGAAGACGTTCGAGACGACGCTCGACACGACCCGGACTCTGTCAAAACGTTTGCCTGAGGGACGCTTCCTGATCTCCGAATCCGGTCTCAATACGCCTGCCGATCTGGCAGACATGGCCGGTTACGGTGCCCGTGCTTTCCTGATCGGCGAAAGCCTGATGCGCCAGGAGAATGTGCGGGAAGCGACCGAAACCTTGCTGAAAAATCCCGTTCCGGCCTGAGAGTGACCATGAGCGACCTGACGCATTTCGACGATCGCGGCGCAGCCCATATGGTGGACGTTTCCGAAAAGGCGGTGACGGCCCGCGTCGCCACCGCCGAAGGCTGGGTCCGTATGGCACAAGAGACATTCAACCTGATCACCGAGGGGCATGCCAAGAAGGGTGACGTGATCGGCGTCGCACGGCTGGCCGGGATCATGGGCGCGAAGAAGACGCCCGAACTGATCCCGCTCTGTCACCCCTTGCCCGTGACCAAGGTGTCCGTTGACCTCGAACCCGACGCGGATCTTCCGGGCCTGCGCATTGCTGCGACGGTCAAGACAACCGGCCAGACCGGGGTTGAAATGGAAGCGCTGACCGCGGTCTCGACCGCAGCGTTGACCGTCTACGACATGGTCAAGGCGGTCGACAAGGCGATGGAGATCGGGGGCATCCGGGTGATCCTGAAAGACGGAGGAAAATCCGGGCGTTACGAGGCATCATGATCTCGGTCGCTGAAGCCCTCGCACAGTTGTTCTCTCTTGTGCGACCGATGGAGACGGAAGAGATTCCGCTGGTGTCGGCGTCGGGCCGGACATTGGCGCGCGCCGTTTCGGCAAAGCGAGACCAGCCACCTTTCCCCTCCTCGGCCATGGACGGTTATGCGGTGGCTGATGCTGCTCCGGGGATGACCTTTACCGTGATCGGCGAAAGTGCCGCAGGTCATCGGTTCGACCGCGCAGTTGCCGAAGGTCAAGCCGTGCGCATCTTCACCGGCGCCCCCGTACCGGCAGGCGCAACCCACGTGGTGATCCAGGAAGACGTGACGCGGGACGGCGACCTTATCACAGTGGGGAACAGGCTGGACCAAGGGGCCAACATCCGGCCAGCTGGCACCGACTTTGCGGAAAACGCCCGTTTTGATGCCCCGAAAACCCTCAACCCGTTCGATATTGCTCTGCTCGCCTCGATGAACGTCGCTCGCGTGCCGGTGGCTCGGAAGCCGAAGGTTGCCCTGATCTCTACCGGGGACGAACTAGTGATGCCCGGGGAAACTCCGGGTCCCGATCAGATCATCGTGTCGAACACCTTCGGCCTGCATGCCCTGCTGAGCGCAAATGGCGCCGCGCCGCGTATCCTGCCCATCGCGCGGGACAACAAGGACTCTCTCAGGCACGCCTTCTCGCTGATTGACGACGCCGATCTGGTCATTACCATCGGCGGTGCGTCTGTCGGCGACCACGACCTTGTGGCCCCTGTCGCGGCAGAACTGGGCATGGACCGCGCCTTCCACAAGGTGGCGATGCGGCCCGGCAAACCCCTCATGTCCGGCAGGCTGGCCGAGACGATGATGATCGGACTGCCGGGCAACCCGGTCTCTGCAATGGTCTGCGGACAGGTCTTTGTCCTGCCGGTGATCCGCGCCATGCTGGGCCTTCCCCGGCAGGCTGCGCCCCGACGCTCCGCTTTGCTGAAGGACGCCCTGCCCGCGAACGGCAATCGCGAACACTACATGCGCGCCATTCTGGACACGGACGGACTTCGGGCTGCGACGCGCCAGGACTCCAGCCTGCTGAGCGTTCTGAGCGGCGCCAATGCCCTGCTGGTCCGCCCGGTAGACGATCCTGCACGCGAGGTCGGTGAGCGCGTGGAGTACATTCCACTCAACTGATACTAGATCTTGTCCTCCCCAAGACCGTTGACACAAAACGGGAACATGCGTAGAACAAACGCTAACGCGGCCTGCCTGGCGCAGGGTGCGGCACAAAAACGGGTATGGGGCACGAGCATGCTGACCAAGAAACAACTGGACCTGCTGGATTTCATCAACAAGCGGATGGCGCGTGACGGTGTGCCGCCCAGCTTCGACGAGATGAAGGATGCGCTCGACCTGCGGTCCAAATCCGGCATCCACCGGTTGATCACCGCACTGGAAGAGCGCGGCTTTATCCGTCGGCTTGCGCATCGTGCCCGCGCGATCGAGATCGTCAAGCTGCCCGAAAGCCTCGGCGGTGCGCCAGCCGGGTTTTCGCCGCGCGTGATCGAGGGCGACCGCCCTGACAACACGCCCGGCCGCGCGACCGAGATCAACACTCTGGATGTGACGGAGCTGCCAATCATGGGCCGCATCGCCGCCGGCGTGCCCATCGAGTCGATCAACGACGAGCCGCCGGGCATCGCAGTGCCGGGCATGATGCTGAAGGGTCAGGGCCGCCACTATGCGCTGGAAGTTCGGGGCGACTCGATGATCGAGGCGGGTATCAACGATGGCGATGTCGTCGTGATACGCGAAACCAGCGATGCAGCGGACGGTGACATCGTGGTGGCCCAGATCGAGGGCTACGAGGCGACGCTCAAACGCTTTCGCCGCAAGGGTGAGATGATCGTTCTGGAAGCGGCAAACCCCGCGTACGAGCCGCGCGTGCTTCCACGTGGGGACGTCAATGTGCAAGGACGCCTTGTCGGATTGATCCGCACTTACTGACCTGACCGAAAACGCAAAATCGCCAGTCCTGGGCGCGCCGGTTCGGCGCCGAGCCAGAGACGGCGACCCGAGCGCTCGCTCGCCGTTTCCACACGCAGGCCGCCGGGTGTGCTCCAGAGCGCGACGGACCCGGTGGCGCCAAGCGTGACGGGATCGAAGACCCGGCAAGTGCCGTCGATGGCGATGTCCACGCTGGCCACCACAATCTGGTCTGAGACGCAGCGGGTCAGAAGGCGGGCCGCGCGCTTTCCTTGAACGTGGATCACCTGCCCGACCGTGCTGTCCGCTTGTGCAAAACGATTACGGTGTGTACCGGGCCAACGACGCGCCGCGTCATCTTGTGTGCCGCCGCGTCCGTCGTTTTCCAGCCAGTTGTCGGCGATGAACCCCGCGCCCTGATCGCGTGACAAGCCCCGACCCTGCGGTGTCATGATACCGACCAGCGAACCGTTGTCTGCGATCAGCACGTCCGGCCTTTGCGTCTGGGACCAGAGCGCGACGGCCACCGCCACGGGAATCAGCCCGGCCAGCCGCGCCCTGCCCCGCCACAGGCACAGGACCAGCCCGCCTGCCGCGATCGTCGGCAGGACGACCGGTGGCGGTGCGACGACAGGTCTGACCGATCCGGGCCAGTCAGAGACGGCACGGGCGACCCAAAGTATCCAGTCGAGTCCCAGCGCCATAACGTGCAGGGCGATCCAGTCCAGACCCAACGGCATCAGCAGGCCCGCGACCACGCCCAGCGGAACCACGACGACGCCCATCACCGGAACAGAAACGAGGTTGGCCAATAGTCCGTAGACCGATGCCTGGTTGAAATGCGCCATGCCGACGGGCGCTGTCGCCGCCCCCGCCACGGCGGACGAGACGAAGACGGACAGCACTGGGCCCAGCCAGCCAGGCCATTTTCGCCCCGCGCGCGCCGCGCTCAGCCGTTCGAAGACCGCGACCAGAGCCGTCGTCGCGGCAAACGACATCTGGAAGCCCGGCCCCAGCAGCGCCTCTGGTTGCAGGATCAGCACCACAAGTGCCGCAATGGCCACGGAGCGCAATGACAATGCCCGACGATCCAGCAGCAGTGCGGTCAGCGCGGCGGCCACCATGATGAAGGCGCGTTCGGTCGCAACATTGCCGCCCGACAAGCCCAGATACGCCGCCGCCGCCACGAGGGCACCCGTTGCGGCAATCTTCTTGACCGGCCAGTGGTGACGGACGCGCGGCACAAGCAACAAAGCGAGACGCAGCGTGCCGAAGACGAATCCCGCCAACAGCCCCATGTGCAATCCTGATATGGCCAGCAGATGTGCGAGATTGGTGTCGCGCAGGTCCTGGAGCGTGTCCGCGCCCATCCCGGCCCGGTCGCCGGTCATGATTGCGGCGGCAAACGCGCCGGTCTCTCCTTCCAGGACCGATTGAACATGCGCGGAGAGTGCCATGCGCGCACGGGTGACCGTCAAGCCGGAGGCAAACCCTCGGGGCGGCGGTTCGAGCATCAGGACCGGCGTGCGGGTGTATCCTACTGCGCCGATCTGTTGAAACCACGCATGGCGGCGGAAATCGAAACCTCCGGGCTCTACCGCGCCGCCGGGTGGTCCGAGGTGTCCGGTCAGGATGACCGTCATGCCCGGCAGTGGCTTCAACGGTTGCAGATCGCCGTGCAGGGAAACGCGGACATGGCGCGGCACATCATTGGGGTCCATTCGTTCAAGCACCACGTTGTCCAGCGTCAGTCGCGTGGCGTCGGAGGCGGAGCGGTCGATGTCCACAACGCGGCCTTCGATGGCACCGTAGTAGCGGAAGTCGATGACCGGCCCGGCGACGGCATGGGCACGCATCCCGGCCAGCCCGAAGCCGGCGCAGATCAGACCGAGTGCGGCCAGCAGCGGGCCGGCAACCTCGCCGGCGCGGGCGTGGAAGAAGATCAGCGCGGCAGGCAGGAATGCCAGCCAAAGCATCAGGACCGGAGGTTCCCACCGTATCTGGAAGTAAAGCCCGATGCCGCAGCCCAGGAAGACCGGGACCCATGGAAACAGCCAACCGCACTGTGCCCCCATCGCTTCGGCGATCCGGCGGAATAACCTCATCATCGGCAGGCAGACCCCTGCTTGCCCCGGCACCGGGCGCCGGGTTAGGAACGCTCAAACTCTAGCCCCGCCATCCCTAGGATAAGGTTAACCAAGATGTCCGCCGCTTCGTCCCGGGTTGTCACCCGCTTTGCCCCTTCGCCCACCGGTTTCCTTCACATCGGCGGAGCACGCACGGCCCTGTTCAACTGGCTGTATGCGCGCGGGCGGGACGGTCAGTTCCTGCTGCGCATCGAGGACACGGACCGAGCCCGCTCCACCCCGGAGGCGACAGAGGCGATCCTGAAGGGGCTGTCCTGGCTTGGCCTCGACCACGACGGCGAAGTCATCAGCCAGTTCGAGCGCGCTGACCGCCACGCCGAGGTTGCGCAAGAACTGCTGGAGAAAGGCGCCGCCTACAAGTGCTTCTCGACGCAGGAAGAGATCGAGGCCTTCCGCGAAGCCGCCCGCGCCGACGGCCGTTCCACCCTGTTCCAGAGCCCGTGGCGCGACGCCGATCCATCGTCTCAACCCGATCTGCCATATGTCGTGCGCCTGAAGACACCGCAGGACGGCGAGACCGTGATCAACGACGAGGTGCAGGGCACGGTCAGGATCCGCAACGACCAGCTCGACGATATGGTGCTGCTGCGGTCCGATGGCACGCCGGTCTACATGCTGGCGGTCGTGGTCGACGACCACGACATGGGCGTGACCCATGTCATCCGCGGCGACGACCACCTCAACAACGCCGCGCGCCAGATGGGCATCTACACCGCGATGGGATGGGACTTGCCGGTCTATGCACATATCCCGCTGATCCATGGGCCCGACGGCAAGAAACTGTCCAAGCGGCACGGCGCACTCGGGGCGGACGAGTACCAAAAGATGGGGTACCCGGCGGCCGGGATGCGGAACTACCTCGCAAGGCTGGGTTGGAGCCACGGCGACGACGAATTCTTTACCGACGATCAGGCAATCGAGTGGTTCGACCTGAATGGAATCGGTAAGTCGCCCGCACGTTTCGACTTCAAGAAGCTCGAAAACCTGTGTGGTCAACATATAGCTGTCGCAGAGGATGCCGCGTTGCTGCAAGAAATCGAGGCTTTCCTTGATGCAAACGGGCGTGAACCGCTGTCCGCCGAACAGCGCGACGGCTTGTTGCGTGGTATGTACAGCCTGAAGGAGCGCGCCAAGTCTTTCCCGGAACTCCTTGAAAAAGCAGAGTTTATCCTTGCGTCTCGGCCGATCTCACCGGACGAGAAGGCACAAAAGGCCCTCGATACGGTATCCCGTGGTATACTGGTCAAGTTGACGCCGCACTTGCAAAATGCTAGCTGGACGCGAGAGGAATTGGAGGCGGCGATGAACCGCTTCTGCGAAGAACAGGGGACCAAGTTCGGCAAGCTTGCAGCGCCGCTTCGTGCGGCCTTGGCGGGCCGGTCCGTGACTCCTTCGGTCTTCGACATGATGCTGGTCCTGGGACGGGAGGAAAGCCTTTCCCGTATTCAGGACCAGGCGGCCGACGGGCGCGCTTGAAGCGCACCTCGGCCATGTGAGACCTACCCGGTCGGGCCGTCCGATGCGGCCCGGCCCCACCATTTAAGGCAAGGATGACAAGCATGGCTGACGCCCAGAAGACTGCGACTCTGACCCTGGAGGGCAAGAACTACGAGTTGCCCGTCCACTCCCCGACCGCCGGGCCCGATGTTATCGACATCCGCAAGCTTTACGGCCAGGCCGGCGTTTTCACCTACGACCCGGGCTTCACGTCCACCGCGTCCTGCGATTCCACCATCACCTTCATCGACGGTGAGAAGGGTGAGCTTCTGCACCGCGGCTATCCCATCGACCAGCTCGCCAGCAAGTCGCACTACCTCGAAGTCTGTTTCCTGCTGCTCTACGGCTACCTGCCGAAGGCCGAGGAACTCGAAAACTTCGAAAGCACGATCACCCGCCACACCATGCTGCACGAGCAGATGCAGTACTTCTTCCGCGGTTTCCGCCGCGACGCACACCCGATGGCGGTCATGGTGGGCGTGGTCGGTGCCATGGCGGCCTTCTACCACGATTCCACCGACATCAACGACGAGCGGGAGCGCGAGATCGCTTCGCACCGCCTGATCGCCAAGATGCCGACCATCGCGGCATGGGCCTATAAGTACTCCATCGGCCAGCCCTTCGTGTATCCGCGCAACGATCTCGATTACGCGGCCAATTTCCTGCACATGTGTTTCTCCGTTCCGGCGGAGCGGTATGACGTCGATCCGATCCTGTCGCGCGCGATGGACCGGATCTTTACCCTGCACGCCGACCACGAGCAGAACGCCTCCACCTCCACGGTGCGCCTGGCGTCGTCGTCCGGGGCGAACCCGTTCGCCTGCATCGCCGCGGGTGTGGCCTGCCTCTGGGGACCTGCTCACGGTGGCGCGAACCAGGCATGTCTCGAAATGCTGAAGGAAATCGGCAGCCCGGACCAGATCCCGGAGTACATCGCGCGCGCCAAGGACAAGAATGACCCGTTCCGCCTGATGGGCTTTGGGCACCGCGTCTACAAGAACTTCGACCCGCGCGCCAAGGTGATGAAGCAATCGGCGGACGAAGTGCTGGACCTGCTGGGAATCGAGAACAACCCGATCCTCGCCACGGCGAAGGAACTGGAACAGCAGGCCCTCGCCGATCCGTATTTTGCCGAAAAGAAGCTGTTCCCGAACGTGGACTTCTATTCGGGCATCATCCTGGAGGCCATGGGCTTCCCGACGTCGATGTTCACGCCGATCTTCGCGCTGTCGCGGACTGTCGGCTGGGTGTCCCAGTGGAAGGAAATGCTCGCGGATCCGCAGAACAAGATCGGACGCCCGCGCCAGCTCTACCTTGGCGAAACGGAGCGCGATTACGTCAATATCGAAAACCGCTGACGCCTGTCGGACCTGACTTTTTAAACCCCCGGAGCCTGAGCTTCGGGGGTTTTCCTTTATTAAGAGCTTGCCGGCGTCTCGGTCAGCGACCTTCATAGACTGCGGGACGTTTCTCCATGAAGGCTACGACCCCTTCCTTGAAGTCGCGCGTCTTGCCGCATTCGCCCTGCAGGCGCGACTCCACCGCAAGCTGTTCTTCGAGTGTGTTGTCCGTGGCGGCGTATAGCGCTTGCTTGACCCGGGCATAAGCCGCCGTCGGCCCCTGTGCGAGAGATGCGGCGCGTTGTGCCACGTGGTCGCGGAAGGTGGCGTCAGGGACCGCTTCCCAGATCATGCCCCACTGATCGGCCTGCATGGCGGTCACCTTCTCGGCGAACAGTGCGGCGCCCATGGCCTTCGCGAGACCGATCTGGCGCGGCAGGAACCACGTCCCACCTGCGTCCGGGATCAAGCCGATCTTGGTGAACGCCTGCATGAAGAAGGCGGACTCGGTGGCGATCACCACGTCGGCCGCCAGCGCAAGATTCGCCCCTGCCCCCGCCGCCGCTCCGTTCACCGCACAGATCGTCGGAACCGGGCAGTCGTATATTGCCTTGAGCATCGGCACGTATTCGTCCCGAAGCACCCGTTCGAGGTCGAGATTGGCCGCTGTCTCCCGATCGCCAAGGTCCTGGCCCGAGCAGAACGCGCGCCCCTCGCCGGTCATCACCACCACACGCGCCTCGCGCCCGCCCGCCCCGAAGGCGTCGGCAATTTCTGCCCGCATCTGCGTATTGAGCGCGTTCATGACGTCCGGCCTGTTCAGCGTGATGGTCGCGACATCGTCCCTAACGGCGTAGTTGATCGTTTCGTAAATCATCGGGCATCTCCTCTGTCGGAGCGCATCAAACACCGGAGCGCGGGGATTGGCAAAGTGAAACGCCGCGTCCCTTCGGTGGGTTTTTCGGGTGGACCTGCAAAGCACCCGGAGCCGCGGAACCCGCAAGATGCGGGAGGGTGCCCAAGCTGCAGAGCAAGCGCGTACCGTCCGCAGCATCCGGCCAAAGATCAGTTGTTCAGCAATTCTTCCAGCCGCCGACGTTCTTCGTCCGACAATTCGTCCTGAACAGTTTCCGGAGCCCGTGACCGGCGCCGGATGTAAGCCAGGCCCAATCCCATAGCGATCACAAACATCAAGGGTCCGGCGGCCCAAAGCAGCCAGTTCCATCCGCCCGCCGTCGGTTTCAGCAGAACGAACTCACCGTAGCGGTCCACGATGAACTCCACGGCTTCGGCATCGCTATCACCGGCCACCAGCCGCTCCCTGACCAGCAACCGCAGGTCCCGCGCGAGCGAGGCATTGCTGTCGTCGATGCTTTCGTTCTGGCACACGAGGCAGCGCAGACCGGCGGATATGTCGCGCGCGCGCGCCTCAAGCGCCGGGTCGTCCAGCATCTCGTCCGGCTGGACCGCAAGTGCCAAGTTGGCGGCAAACGCGAAGACCAGAACCAAAAGGCAAAGTGGACCCGCGATCCACCCCCGCATATCTCTTCGCCCGATCATTCCGCGGGAACGCCCTGCATGCGCGCGGTCTTGCGGGCGCCGGCGGCCACGCGATAGCGCCGGTCGCTCAGGCTCAGAAGGCCACCGATGGCCATCAGGATGCATCCGCCCCAGATCCAGTTCGCCAGCGGCTTAATGTAGGACCGCATCACCCAGCCCCCGTTGTCTTGCGGATCGCCGATCACCACGTAGACGTCACGCAGGAAACGGTAATCGATGGCCGCTTCGGTGGTGGGCATCTGCTGGACCGGGTATGTCCGCTTTTCCGGGAATAGGCGCGCCATCTCGTTGCCGTCCTGGGACAGGATCACCTCGCCCGTGGTGGACATGTAGTTCGGCCCCTGCACGCGCTGCACATCCGTCAGTTCGAGGGTGTAGGCGCCGACGTCGAAGGGTTCGCCCACCTGTGCGACACGGATGTCCTCCTGCTGCCAGGCCAGCAGCCCGGATACGCCGAGGATCGTGATGCCGAGCCCCGCGTGGGCCACCGTCTTGCCCCATTCGGCGCGCGGCAGGCGCAGAAGACGGCCGAGTTCCCGTTTCTGGCCCGTGCGGCTCCAGAGGTCTGTCAGCGACCCGGCGATGACCCAGGCCCCCAGGAAAACACCGATCGGCCCCAGCAGCGTCCGTCCGGTCTGCATGGCCCAGACGAGTCCCGCCAGCGCCACGGCAAGGATAAAGGCCGGCACCAGTTGCCGCGTCACTCGGCCGATAGACCCGCGTTTCCATGCCAGCATGGAGCCAACGGGCAGGATCAGTCCCAGTACGATCATGAACGGCGGGAATGCCATCTCGAAGAAAGGCGCGCCGACCGAGAGTTTCCGGTCAAAGGCCATCTCGGCGACGAGCGGCCACATCGTTCCGACGAAAACCACGAAGGAGGACACCGCCAGCAGGATGTTGTTCGCAACCAGCGCGGATTCCCGGCTGACGACACCGAAGACGCCCTTCGCCTCCATCGTCGACGCACGCGCCGCGAACAGCGTCAGCGCCCCGCCAGTGAAGAAAACGAGGATGGCAAGGATAAAGACGCCCCTTTCAGGGTCGTTGGCGAAGGCGTGGACGGAGGTCAGAACACCGGACCGAACGATAAACGTCCCGATCAGCGAGAACCCGAAGGCCAGGATCGCCAGGAGCACGGTCCAGCTTTTCAGCGCCTCGCGTTTCTCGACCACGATGGCGGAATGCAGCAGCGCCGCCGCGAAGAGCCAGGGCATGAAAGAGGCGTTCTCGACCGGGTCCCAGAACCAGAACCCGCCCCAGCCCAGTTCGTAGTAGGCCCACCACGATCCCAGTGCGATGCCGATTGTGAGGAAGACCCACGCGGCCAACGTCCAGGGCCGCACCCAGCGGCCCCATGCGGCGTCCACGCGCCCCTCGATCAAGGCGGCGACTGCAAAGCTGAAGCAGATCGAAAGGCCCACGTAGCCGAGATAGAGGAACGGCGGATGGAAGGCGAGCCCGGGGTCCTGCAGGAGCGGGTTCAGGTCCTGTCCGTCCAGCGGCGGGATGGCCATGCGCAGGAACGGATTGGAGGTGAACAGGATGAACGCGAAGAAGGCCGCGGCAATCAGCGACTGGATGGCCAGAACGCGCGCCCGAAGAGTCGGCGGCAGGTTGCCCCCGAACCACGCAGCCATCGCCCCGAAGAGAGCAAGGATCAGCACCCACAGCAGCATGGAGCCCTCGTGGTTGCCCCAGACGCCGGAGAATTTGTACAGCAACGGCTTGGCGGAGTGGCTGTTCAACACGACCAGCCGCAGCGAGAAATCCGACACGACGAACGAATAGGTCAATGCCGCGAATGAGGCCGCCACCAGAAGTAACTGCGCAGTTGCGGCGGGTTCGGCCACGGCCATCCACCCCGGCCACCTTCGGTGTGCCCCGATCAGCGGCACCGTCGCCTGCACGAGGCTGACGAGAAAAGCGAGGATAAGGGCGAAGTGTCCGAGCTCTGCAATCATGCCGCCGGTTATAGGTGTCTGGCAACGCCGGGCCAAACGAAATCGCGCGGATCATCCGTTCACTTTGTCGCGGGCAACCGTTGCGCTCTGTTGCCTTGGCCATTGCATGGCGACACGATGAAAGGAAACAGGCGCCGGCCAGTGCCCGACGCCTGTCTTGTAGGTTTCTTGTGAGGTGTCCTCAGGATGCCTTGCGCCAGTCGTTCAGGGCCGCATTGTCGCCGGATGCCTCGAACACCTCTGGCTCACGGGCATCGGCATTCACCTGCGCGCCGCCCCTTAACGCCTCTACGTCGTGCACTGTCTGCACCACCTGCGGCACAGCCGCCATGGTCACTGCGATCTCACGTTGGAATTCCTGTCCCTTCGCCTGATGGCGCGCGCCGAAATAGAAGCTGACAATCGCACCGAGCAGCCACCACAGAGGTTCAGGTACAAGCGCGATCCCGGCCATGCGTGCCGCGAACCAGACGGGATCGACCATCGCCGCCACGAAAAGGCCCATTGTGCCAAGCGCCATGGCCGGGCGCGGGATGCGGTTGAGTGCGTCCATCAGTCGGTCGAACCAGCCACGGTCCGCCACCCGGAACTCCGTCCCGAACTGGCCGAGCGCGGCCTGCTGGGCCATCGCCTCGCGCACCGCGTCCTGTTCGGCGTTCACCCGGAAGACCTCGGCAGTGTCGCGGATCACGTTCCTGCCGTTGCCGAACAACGTCTCAAGAAGACCCTGCACTATCCCCATGTCGCCACCCGAGCCTGAAACTCAGCATCTGTCATGTGATAACGGGCCGAGATGAATTCCTCTGCGCGACGGATCCAGCCACCCTTTCCACCCGCCCGAGTGCGAGCGTACTTGCGCGAGGCCGGGCGCTGGTCCGCCAGACGGAAATAATAGTTGCGCCGCGCGATCCCATAGGCATCCGCCATGTGGTTCGGTGCCTTGACATAGGCGCGCGCGCAAGCGGCGATGGTCAGCGGGCCGATGGCTCCGTCGACGCTGACCTGTTCTCCCATTTCCACCAACAGCCGCTGAAGGATACGCACCGCATTGGCACCGGCATTGACGTACATGTCGAAGACCGTCGCCTGCAGCGCCTCCGGCAATTCCGCGATGCGCGGACGCAGGAAATAGTGTTCGAGGTAGATTTCCACCGCCTGCGCACGTGTGATGCGCTTCACGTCCTGGGCGTCGACCGCACCATCGCGTGTCAGGTCGAGACCAAGCCGCCGCATGGTATGCACCGTCACCCCGTACTTCGTGGCGCCGCCAGGATCGTCGGGATCATTGACATAGCCACCCTCGCGCGCAACGATTTCCTGTGCCATTTGCCGCACATGCTGTGCTGTTGCCATCGTTCTTGCCTCCTCATGAGAGTCACTCGATGCCGCAACCCTGCTGTGGTTTGGTTAACAGCCTTTGTGAGGAGCGCGCGCCGCCATGACGGAGCTGACCGCCGAAGACATCGTTGCGCGTCTGGATCTTGCGCCCCACCCGGAAGGCGGCCACTTCCGGCAAACGTGGATCGCCGAGGCAGAAAATGGGTCGAGACCCGCCGGCACCTGCATCTACTTCCTGCTTAGGGCCGGAGAGAAGAGCCATTGGCACGCCGTCGATGCAACCGAGATCTGGCATTTCTACGCCGGGACGCCTTTGGTCCTGTCCATCTCTGCCGCTCGTGAAGGACCGCGACAGGACGTACTCTTGGGACCGGATCTGACGCAGGGCGAAACCCCGCAGGTCATCGTGCCCGAAGGACACTGGCAGGCGGCGCGGGCGGGAACGGGCTGGGCGCTTGTAGGGTGCACTGTCTCGCCCGGCTTCCACTTCGAAGGCTTCGAACTGGCGCCGCCGGGTTTCGACATTGCCTGACTGAACCGACACAAAGATCGAGAACACTTCCGGAAACGAAACGACCCGGGCTAAGCCCGGGCCGCTCTTGTCGTGTGAAAGGCGTTTACTGCATCTGAGCCGTATCGTACGCCTGCATCTCCGACAGTTGGTCGTTGGAGTACCAGGTCACGACGTCGTAGCCACCGCCTTCAAGCGGTACGAGCTTTGCTTCACCGGACTGCAGCAGCACGAACTTGTCTCCGATGCCGAGGAAACCGCCGACTTCCGCAACGATGCCTTCGATCCCACCGTCAGCGCTGATAACGATGTCCTGCACCGATCCCACGCGGGTCCAGTCCTGGGCCACGGCGTTGAAGGACGCGGTCTTGTCCCACTCGCCTTCGATCACGTAGACACGGTTGCCGATGATAGAGGTGGCGGCCACGTCGCCAGTCACGCCAAGACCGTCTTCGTTCATCGCCATGTCGCTCGGCAGGTCCGCGTCACCGGCCATGGAGTCGGTGCCTTCAGCGGTCTCCATCGTGTCGTTCCCGGCAGCCATGGGATCGGTCGTGTCGGCATTCTCGGCCGACTGCTCTTCCTCTGCCATCGGTGTGTCGGACTCAGCCACATCGGACGCATTTTCCGCGCCGGCCATCGGATCCTCTGACACCGGGGTGTCGTTCGCGTCGGCGGTATCGGTGGCGTCCTGATCCTGTGCCATCGGATCGGTGCTGTCAGCGGTCATCTCGCCGTCGGCGGAGGTGGCCTCCTCGGACGTGCTGTCGACCATGTCTTCGGCATCGGATGCGGAATCGTCGGTCATCGCTTGGTCGGACTGTTCCACCTGATCCTTCGGCAGAAGCTTCGTGTCGTCAGACGCCTGCTGCGCAAGCGCGAAAGCGGGAATCAGCGCGGCGGTTGCGGTCGTCAAAAGAAAGCGTTTCATAGGAATTCTCCATATCCCATCCAGATGACCGGAAAACGCCACCCTCCCTTTTCTGTTCCGCTCAATATTTTCGCATTGGCGCGGAACATTCCGCATTCATCCGCGTTCCACGCCTCTTGCGACGATACTTCACGACACGCTCAACCCTGATTTGTATGGACGAAATGCAGCAATTGCTCGGTAGAGCCGTCCTTTCCGGATATCGGCGCCTCTCCGCTCACCAGCGGTCCAAGCGCAGTCGCCAGCTCCTTGCCCAGCTCCACGCCCCATTGATCATAAGAGTTTATCCCGAGGATCACCCCCTCGACGAACACCCGATGCTCGTAGAGCGCCACGATCTTGCCCAGGGTTTCCGGGTCCAGCGTTTCGTACATCAGCGTCGTCGAGGGCCGGTTGCCCGGGAAAACCCGGTGCCTCGCCTGACGCTCCAACTCGTTCCCCACGAACTTGTCCGCGACCTTGTTGCGCGCTTCGTCGAGGCTCCGGCCACGCATCAGCGCTTCCGATTGTGCCAGGCAGTTCGCGACGAGAAGCTGATGATGATGTGCCAAACCGGGCTCATGCCCTTTCGCGGCGACCATAAACTCGCACGGGATGACCCGCGTGCCCTGATGGATCAGCTGGTAAAAGGCGTGCTGGCCGTTGGTGCCCGGTTCGCCCCACACGACAGGACCGCTGTCGAAGGGCAGATCGGCGCCGTCCATGCTGACACCCTTGCCATTGCTCTCCATCTCAAGCTGCTGGAGGTAGGCCGGCAGCCGCATCAACCGGTTTTCGTACGGCAGCACCGCCCGCGTCGCATACCCCAACCCCTGATTGTGCCAAATCCCCACAAGGGCCAACATGACGGGCAGGTTCGCCGACGGGTGCGCTTCGCGGAAATGGACGTCCATCGCACGCGCGCCGTTCAGGAAGGCCCGAAAATTCTCCGGCCCGATGGCGATCATCACAGACATACCGATGGGGCCCCACATGGAATAGCGTCCACCGACCCAGTCCTCGAAGCCGAAGACGCGTTCCTCCGGGATACCAAAGGCTCCGGCCTTCTCCGCGTTGGAGGACAAAGCGATGAACTTTCCCTCGTCGGAAACACCATGGCTTGCCAACCAGTCCTTGGCCGATCGTGCATTGGTCATCGTTTCGATCGTGGTGAATGTCTTGGACGCCACGATGAAAACCGTTTTCTCCGGATCCAGTCCCTTCAGCGTGTCAGTGATATCGGCGCCATCGACGTTCGACACG
Source organism: Sagittula stellata E-37 (assembly GCF_039724765.1). Taxonomy (NCBI): domain Bacteria; kingdom Pseudomonadati; phylum Pseudomonadota; class Alphaproteobacteria; order Rhodobacterales; family Roseobacteraceae; genus Sagittula; species Sagittula stellata. The sequence goes on from NZ_CP155729.1 coordinate 2,742,377, forward strand.
AAATGGCAACGCGGTCCGTCGTGGTAGGGTGCCAGTGCCAGCGTCGCCATCACCGGCCCCAGATCGGAACCGCCGATGCCGATGTTCACCACGTCGGTCACGTTGGAGCCCCGCAGTTCACGGGACAGGGCTTCCATCCGTCCGAGTGTCTCCAGCACTTCCGGCATCACATCGTTGCCGTCGACAAGAACCGGATCGCCGTCGAGGTTGCGCAGTGCGGTATGCAGCACCGCGCGCCCTTCGGTCTCGTTGATCTTGGCGCCGCCGAACATCGCTTCGCGCCGCTCCGCGACCTTCGCTTCATTGACCAGCGCCAGCAGTGCGGCCTCGACCTCCGTGTCGATCTGCGTCTTGGAATAGTCGAAGAGCATCCCCAGCGCGGCTACGCTGAACCTCTCGGCACGCCCGGTGTCGGCGAACAGGTCCTCGATCCTGCGATCTCCGATGCGCGCCGCCTGCGCCTTTACAGCCTCGAACATTCCAGTTTCCCCATTGCTCGCCGGGCGTTAGCATCCGGCCTGATTTCAGATGTCTCACTGCTCTGCCGCGCGAAACAGCGGTTCAAAGCGCCCAATGTACCTTGGCCTCATCGAGGACCGCGTTGATGGGCGCCTCGAGAGCCGGTTTTCCACGGGCGCTTTCCAGCACCGCCCGCTTTTCCTCACCGTAGATCAGCACGTGTTTCGACATGGCGCCGTTCAGCACATGCGCCGACAGCGTGATCCGCGGCTCAGGCGCACCGGGGGCACGCATCGCCATCAGGATCGGCGCGTCAGGCTTCAACGCCTCTTCCAGGCGGTCGGCCTCCGGGAACATCGATGCGGTGTGCATGTCCGTGCCCATCCCCAGAAGGACGACGGCCAGCGGAAGCACATCGGCGATGGGCGCACTCAAGTCCTCAAGCGCGTCTTCAGGCGCATCGAAAGGGGCATAGAGGGGCAGAAAACGGGCTTTTGCCGCACGATCGACCAGCAGCCGCGACTTTATCAGCGCAGTGTTTGAGCGCGGGCTGTCCTCCGGCACCCAGCGTTCATCGCCCAGCAGCACATCCACCCGGCTCCAATCCAGGTCTGCCGCGCAGAGATCGTCGAAGATCGGACCGGGTGACGTGCCGCCCGGCACAACCAGTGCAGCACGATCCTCGTGCTGCAGCGCCAGACGCAGGTCGCCCGCCAAACGTTGCGCAAGCTCGATCGACAGCATTTCGCGATCCGGGTACTCGAAAAATTCGTAGGTCAAACCGTCATGTCCTTCCTCGGTCTGTCCGCGGCGCACCCGCCACAGGCGCGCCACTCGTCACTCGGGAGCAAGACCGTCCACTGCAACCCTATTCGGCGAAGACCCGACCACGGTCGAGAGCCGCCGCCGGGAAAATGCGTCATCGGGCGTCGTGTCTCAAGCCTTGATCTCTCGCCACTTGCGGCCGTCACGATGCATCAGCATCAGCGCATCCTCGGGCCCGTTCGAACCGGGATCGTAGGGTTTGGGCACATCGCCGCGCCGTTTCCAGCCCGCGATGATCGGGTCGGTCCAGGCCCAGGCTGCCTCAACCTCGTCACCCCGCATGAACAGCGTCTGGTTGCCCCGGATCACGTCCATGATGAGCCTTTCATAGGCATCCGGCACCTCTTCTGCATCCGGCCCCAGCGCTTCGGCGAAGGTCATGTCCAGCGGCACGTCGACAAGGCGCATGCCGCCCGGTCCCGGCTCCTTGATGGTCACGCCGAGCGTCATGCCTTCGTTCGGCTGCAAGCGGATCGCCAGCACGTTGCGGTGGGTGCCCGCTTCGGGACCGAAGATCGAATGCGGCGCGTCCTTGAAGACCACAGCAATCTCGGAGGTGCGCGAGCGCAACATCTTGCCGGTGCGCAGGTAGAACGGCGTGCCCGCCCATCGCCAGTTGGAGATATGGCATTTCAGCGCAACAAAGCTTTCGGTCGTCGAGCGCAGGTCGTCCACATGGGTCCTGTAGCCCGGCTGTGTGTCGTCCGCTTCGTACTGCCCACGCACGACCTGGTGGTGGTCCACTGGGTCCAGCGCCCGGATCACCTTCAGCTTCTCGTCGCGCACAGCGTCAGGATTGAACCGCGCAGGCGGCTCCATCGCGATTAGACACAGGAGCTGCATCAGGTGATTCTGCACCATGTCCCGCATCGCGCCGGACGTGTCGTAGTAGGAACCCCGGCCCGCCACACTCACCGTTTCGGCCACGGTGATCTGTATGTGGTCCACGTACTGCGCGTTCCACAGGGGCTCGAACAGCATGTTCCCGAACCGCACGGCCATGAGGTTCTGAACCGTCTCCTTCCCGAGGTAATGGTCGATCCGGTAGATCTGTGTCTCGTCGAAATGCTCGGCCAGCGTGGCGTTCAGCGCCTTTGCCGTCTCAAGGTCCTTGCCGAACGGCTTTTCGACCACCACGCGGCTTTCGTCGTCGGCAAGTCCAAAGCTGCGCAGCCGTTCCGCCAACGCCCCGAAAAGCGACGGCGCGACCGAAAAATAGAATGCCCGCACCACGCCATCCCTGAGCCGCCCTTTCAGCGACTCCCAGCCGGTTTCGCCCGTGGCGTCCACGTGCTCGTAGCCGACCCGCTCAAGGAAGGCCTCGGCCAGCGCTTCGTCGGCCCCCTGTGCGCCGCCGAACTCCCGGATCGCCTCGGCGACCGTCTCGCGAAACGCCGCGTCGTCCATCTCGGACCGGGCGGCGCCGATGATACGGGCATCCTCTGGCATCTGGCCCGCGCAAAAACGGCGGAAGAGGCCGGGCAAAATCTTGCGGCGCGCCAAATCGCCTGTGCCGCCGAAGATCACGAGGTCGAAACCATCCACAGGAATGACACGAGACACCATGGCAAAACATCCTTTCAGTTCCGCAGCATCGTTAGCGCTAACGACCTGTCGAGCACGACGTAGCCCATCTGTTGCACAGAGTCTAACAGCGATCTTGCCCTTCACAAAGGCGTGGGACCAAATTGTCTTGTCGGCCCAAGAGATGCATCATCTTCTGGCACGGTCGCACAGCACGGAGAGCCAGATGAAAGACGCCAACCTCGCCAACGAGGGCAAATTCAGCGATCCGTACGTGACCGCGAAAGGCGAACCCCGGGCGCGTGTCGCGCTGACGGACCCTCAGACGCTCTGGTTTAATACAGGCACGCTCTGCAACATCACATGCGCCAACTGCTACATCGAAAGTTCGCCCGAGAACGACAGCCTCGTCTACATCACCACCGCCGAGGTCGAGAGCTATCTCGACCAGCTCGAAGATCGCGACTGGGGCGTGCGCGAGATCGGATTCACCGGCGGCGAGCCTTTCATGAACCCCGAAATGATCGCCATGACCCGCGCCGCGCTCGAACGTGGGTACGAGGTGCTGATCCTCACCAATGCCATGCGCCCGATGATGCGCCCCCACGTCCAGCGCGGCCTTAGGGAGCTTCAGGCGGAACACGGCGACCGGCTGAACCTGCGCATCTCGCTCGACCACTATTCCGCCAGCCAGCACGACGCAGAGCGCGGCGCGGGAAGCTTTGCCAAGACAATCGAAGGCATGCGCTGGCTGCGTGACGAGGGGATCAGGATGGCCGTCGCCGGACGCACCCTTTGGCACGAATCCGATGCCGGGGCGCGGCAGGGTTTTGCCGATCTGTTCGCGCTCGAACACTTCGACATCAACGCGACCAACCCGGGCCAGACCGTGCTCTTCCCCGAGATGGACGAGACCGTCGAGGTGCCGGAGATCACGACCGCATGCTGGGGCATCCTCGGCAAACAGCCGTCCTCCGTGATGTGTTCGTCCTCGCGCATGGTTGTGAAACGGAAAGGCGCCGACCGCCCCGCCGTCCTTGCCTGCACGCTCCTGCCCTACGATGCGGAGTTCGAGCTTGGCACCACCCTGGCGGAGGCCGAGGGCGAGGTCGCCCTGAACCATCCCCATTGCGCCAAGTTCTGCGTCCTCGGCGGGGCAAGCTGTTCGGCCTGAGGTACGCGATTCTCGGTCAGCAAATCATCCCCAACGTGTAAGCCGCCGCGGTGCAAGCCTTTTCGGCGGGCCATTGCCTGCCGGCTTCCTTTCGCCACTTGCAGCACTCCGCCCCGCGTGTCACCAAAACCCCGCACGAGGAGACGCGCCATGACCACGCCCCGCAAGATCATCATCGACACAGACCCCGGGCAGGACGACGCCGTCGCGATTCTGCTGGCCCTCGCCTCTCCCGAAGACATCGAGGTCCTCGGCGTCACCACGGTCGCGGGCAACGTGCCGCTGGACCTGACCACCCGAAACGCTCGGATCGTCTGCGAACTGGCAGGCAAGCCAGAAACCCGGATCTTCGCGGGTTGCGATGCACCGTTGGCCCGGCCCCTGGTCACCGCCGAACATGTCCATGGCAAGACCGGCCTCGACGGCCCCGTTCTGCCCGAACCCACGATGCCCGTCGCCGACCAGCACGCGGTGGATTTCATCATAGACACCCTGCGCGCCGAGGCGGCAGGCAGCGTCACCCTCTGCCCCCTCGGACCGCTTACGAACATCGCGACTGCGTTGCAGAAGGCCCCCGACATCGCATCGCGCATCGCCGAGATCGTCCTGATGGGCGGCGCCTATTTCGAGGTCGGCAACATCACGCCCACCGCAGAATTCAACATCTACGTCGACCCGGAGGCCGCCAAGCTCGTGTTTGCCTGTGGCGCGCCGATCACCGTCATGCCGCTGGATGTCACCCACAAGGCACTGGTGACAAAGCCCCGCAATGATGCCTTCCGCGCGCTCGGAACACCGGTGGGCCAAGCTGTGGCCGAGATGACCGACTTCTTCGAACGCTTCGACAAGGAGAAATACGGCTCCCTCGGGGCCCCCTTGCACGACCCTTGCGTGACGGCCTACGTGATTGCCCCCGACCTGTTCAAAGGCCGGCACATAAACGTCGAGATCGAGACCGCCTCCGACCTCACCCTCGGCATGACCGTCGCCGACTGGTGGCGTGTCACTGACCGCGCGCCCAACGCGACCTTTATGGGCTCCATAGACGCGGACGGCTTCTTTGCCCTGCTCACCGAACGGCTGGGCCGACTATGACAGTTCGAAACATGTGCGTGCGGAAGCAGGATGGCAGCGCTCGTGGACGCGCCCTGTCACTTTTTTTGGCCGGTGCCGGGTTTGCTATGCGACAGGATGCAACAGACCCCTTGTCTTGCGCGGCTCCGGACCCCTTTGCTCTGATTGCGGCCTCTGCCCGTTGGACGTCCGCATGAAATCCCTGCACCTCGCCACTGCCGACGATCTGCCGAAATTGCTCCCCATGGTGGCCGGTTTTCATGCGGAAATGGAGTTTGGCACGGATGCCGAGCATCATCGGGCCGCGATCCAGCCGTTGCTCGACGGCTCTCCGCATGGCGCGATCTGGCTGATCGGACCGCGTCGGGCTCCGGTCGGGTACATCGCTATTACTTTCGGTTGGTCGTTGGAATTCGGCGGGCTCGACGCCATCGTGGACGAGATCTACATACGGCCCGCCGTTCGCGGACGAGGCATGGGCGGCGAGGCGGTGCATGGCATCGCCATGGCACTGAAGGACGCGGGTGTCCGCGCCCTGCACCTTGAGGTCGACCGCGAAGACGACAAGGCCCAGACCTTTTACGCCCGCAACAAGTTCAAGGCGCGCGATGGTTACATCTTCATGTCTCGCGTGCTCTGACACCACACCGGGGACGTGCTCCTGCAGCGCGGCATGTCACGCACATCTTCCGGTCCAGTGCGTTGGCGCGCGCATAGGGAAAGCGATACACCGCTGCTCCCCCTGTCAAGCGGCCCCCTGCCCGCCTATATTTCGGTCATGACCCTGCATATCCCGTTCGACAACAGCTACGCCCGCCTCCCCGAAGGTTTTGCAGCCCGCCTGCCTCCCAGCCGCGTGGCGCGTCCCAGCCTGATCGCCTTCAACCACCCGCTTGCGGAAAGCCTCGGGATCACCGGAACGCGCGACATGACCGACGACGCGTTGGCCGCGCTCTTCTCGGGCAACGCGCTGCCGGATGGTGCGGAGCCACTGGCGCAGGTCTATGCCGGGCATCAGTTCGGCGGCTATTCACCGCAACTGGGCGACGGCCGCGCGCATCTTCTGGGCGAGGTGCTGACCCCCGACGGCCGCCGCGTCGACATCCAGTTGAAGGGATCGGGACCGACTCCCTTTTCGCGCCGTGGCGACGGGCGGGCGTGGGTCGGTCCGGTCATCCGTGAATACCTCGTATCCGAGGCGATGCATGCGCTTGGCATTCCGACCACACGTGCGCTGGCCGCGTGTCGCACCGGAGAGGAGATCATCCGCGACCGCCCTCTGCCCGGCGCCGTCTTCACCCGCGTCGCGTCCAGCCACATCCGCGTCGGAACCTTCCAGTACTTCGCGAACCTCAAGGACCATTCGGGCCTCCAGACGCTGTTCGATTACACCGTGGATCGCCACTATCCCGACGCGGGCTCTCCGACCGACCTGCTCCGCGCCGTGATCCGCAGGCAGGCCGCGCTGGTGATGCAATGGATGTCCGTCGGCTTCATCCACGGGGTGATGAACACCGACAACTGCACGCTGTCGGGCGAGACCATCGACTATGGCCCCTGCGCCTTCCTCGACGCCTATGACCCTCGCAAGGTCTTCAGTTCGATCGACACCTACGGGCGCTACGCCTATGCGGCCCAGGCTGACATCATCGTCTGGAACATGGCTCAGTTGGCGACCGCGCTGATTCCCCTGATGCAGGATCAGGAAGCGGCGGTAGAGACCTTCACAAAGGAGGTCCACGCCATGCCGGACCACCTCCAGGCTGAGTGGTTGGCCCGATTCTCCGCGAAACTGGGGATTGACGCCCCACGCGACGGGGACGGTGCGCTGATCGGCGAGCTGTTGCAGCTCATGCAGGCGGGCGGGTCCGACTTCACCAACACTTTCGCAGCGCTGAGGCTCGGATCGGCCCGGGATGAGATCGCTGACCGCGCGGCCTACGACCATTGGCACCGCCGCTGGCAAGACCGCCTGTCGGAAGAGGACGATCCGCAGGCCGTGCTCTCTGCCGCGAACCCGTTTGTCATTCCGCGCAATCATCGGATCGAGGAAGCGATCCAGGCAGCGGCCACTGGTGATGACAGCGTTTTCAATATGTTGCGCGACGCGCTTGCCAAGCCGTATGAACTTTCGGAGGACTATTACTACCTGACGCGGCCGCCGAAAGAGGATGAAGTCGTCACCGCCACCTTCTGCGGTACGTGATAACTCGGCACAATCGTGAGGGGCCTTGGCAGCCCCTCGCACAGCATTTGATCGCGCCTTGGAAGCTCGGCGCCTGCAGTAGTGGCGCAAACGACAGCTTCGTTTCTGGGAAAAATGCCGTTGCGGGCCCGCTTTTTGCCAAGCCAGTCGGCAGCGTAGGGGCACGCACGAATCCGTCACTCGATACGCTGACGCGCCTACCCAGAAACGTGTCAGTCCGACTTGAGTGAACCTGTGTCGCGACCGGCGGAGGCGAGTCCTTCGGGACCAGCGGGTTCGGCCAGCGGCGAAGGTCGCTTTCGCCGGTTGATCAGAACGATCCCCACGGCCACCAGCCCAAGCGCCAGGATGAATTGCGGGCCGACCGGTTCTGCGAAGATGAGCCAGCCGAACACAACCGCCAGCACTGGCGAGAGAAAGCTGAACGATGCGATATCGGAGGCCGGGTAAATCGTCATCAGCCATAGCCAGAACAGGAAGCCCATGCTTGCCACCAGCACGCCATACCCCAGCGCCGAATAGCTTATCCAGTCCGGGGTCCGGATCAGTGGCCCCATGAGCGGTGCGACGCACAGAAGGATCACGCTCGACACCGCAAGCTGCCAGAACAACTGCCCTTCGGCAGGGAGTTGCGATACCTTCGACAGGCGGACCGTGAGTGCAATCCCGGCCCAGCACCAGCAGGCGCAAAGGGCCAGCAGATCACCCAACAGGTCGCCCCCGGCCCGGCTTTGCGGATCGGCAAGCGCCCAGGCCACGCCAGCCATGGCCAGCCCGAGCCCAGCCGTGCGCCGCAGGGACAGCCGTTCGCCCGGAAGGGTCAGATGCGCCACCACCGCCAGCCAGACCGGCATCGAGTAGAAGAGGATCGAGGCCCGCGAGACGGAGGTCATGTCCAACGCCTTGAATAGAAATATGAACTCCAGCCCGAAGAGAGAGCCCAGAAGCAGACCCGGCCAAAGCGTCGCCGTCAAATTGCCCATGCGGCGGCGGCGCATCACCACCCAGAGGGACAGCACCGCCAAGGCCAGAAGTGACCGTAGTCCGGCCCCGAACACCGGGCCGAATCCGGCATTGGTCAGCTTGATGACGACCTGATTGAAGGCGAGCGCCACGGCAAAGGCCGTCAAACCGGCCGCTCCGGGCAAATCCATAGAGCTCTTGCGTTCCATGCCTTCCCAGACACCCGATCACGCTCCGGGTCAATCCCCGGTGCGACACCCGGCTCCGTTGGCAGGTCGGTTCCGGTCTCCAAGACGCCGCGCGCCTCTTGGCCTTCGCCACGCGATTGCCTACAACGGAGGACACGCAGTCATAACCTTGCCGGACCGCACATGCCCGACACCATCACAGAGCGTTGCGCCGCGCAGGGTCTGCGCATGACAGGCCAGCGGCGCACAATCGCGGAAGTGCTTGAAGACGCGACAGATCACCCGGATGTGGAAGAGCTTTATGCCCGCGCCTCGACCCGCGATCCCAACATTTCGATTGCGACGGTCTACCGGACGGTGAAGCTGTTCGAAGAGGCCGGCATTCTTGAAAAGGTCGATTTCGGCGACGGCCGTGCGCGCTACGAGGACGCCGACCGGGAACACCACGACCACCTGATCGACCTGACCACCGGAGCGGTCATCGAGTTCGTAGATGAAGAGATCGAAGCCCTGCAGGAAAAGATCGCAGAGAAGCTCGGTTACCGGCTGAAGGGCCACCGGATGGAACTGTACGGCACCCCGATCAAGAAGCGAAAGTAAGACCCGCGCGCCGGTTCGGGTGCGGACTATTCGATGCGGTCAGCCCGACAACGCAGTGTCCCGGCGCAACTCCCGTTTGATTGGACCGCCGTGGCCCTCACTCTCATCGCCAAGTCCGACCGGTCGCCACTCGGGCCCGCCCACCGCAGGGTCGGCAAGCCAGCACTTTGCCGCAACAGACCTCAGGCGAGGATGATGTTCACCCGTCGGTTCTGCTTGCCCTTGTTCTCGATCTTGCCGAGCTTCACGGCCCCGATTTCGCCGGTACGGGCCACATGCGTGCCCCCACATGGCTGGAGATCCACCTGTTCGGTGCCAGTGCCGATACGGACGAGCCGGATGCGCCCCGCCCCGCGCGGCGGCTGGACCGACATGGTCTTGACCAGTTCCGGGCGCGCGTCCAGTTCATCCTCGGAGATCCAGCCATCGGTCACTTCCAGGTCGCGGTCGACGAGGTGGACCAATGCCTGTTCTATCCCGTCTCTGTCGGACGGCGGTTCCGGCATGAGGAAGTCGAGCCGTCCGGTCCCTGCTCCGATTTGGCCGCCGGTGACCGGTAGCGGGATGACGACACTGAGCAGGTGAAGCGCCGTGTGGACACGCATGTATTTGTGGCGCAGTTCCCAGTCGAGGATCTGGACCACATGGGCGCCGAGCGGCGGCAGCGGCGCAGGTTCGGCCGGGACGAGGATACTGGAACCGCCCTCGCCCCTGACGGTCGTGGCAATGGCCAGCGAACGCCCATCCCATTCGAGCCAGCCGCTGTCTCCCGGCTGCCCGCCGCCCTTGGGGTAGAAGAGAGCGGGTTCGACGACAACGCCGCCCTCTGGCGTTTGGGCGACCACGACACCGGGCGCGTCGCGCCGGTACGTGTCCTCGCCGTACAAGTGGTCCGTCATCTACCTGTCTCCTTCTCCGGTGTCGCCCGACGGTTCGCCATCGTTACCCGGCGGCTCGGCTCCGGCGGCGGTGCCTGGCCCGCCCTTCTGTGTCGGTATGACGGTGGCCTCTCTGGCCGGCTCCTTGGGCTGCCGGCCGCCGCCGGGCGACAGCACCTCCGGATTGCGGAGCCAGATGTCGCGCTGCGCGAACGGCACCTCGATCCCGGCCTCCCTGAAGGCCTCCATGATCTGATGGCGCATGTCGGTGCCCACCACCAGCACCTGCCCCACATCGCGCAGGATCACCCTGATCTCGAAATCGAGCGAGTCTGCTCCGAACCCCGCGAAGTTGATGAACGGCTCGGGGTTCATCAGCACCATGTCGTGACGGCGCGCGATGTCGAGCAGGATCTTCTCCACCTTACGCGTGTCGGTGCCGTAGGCCACGCCGACCGACACGATGAGCCGCCCGAGCGAGTTGCCACGCGTATAGTTCGACACGGTGCCAGAGATCAGGTCAGCATTGGGAACGATTAGGTCGAACTTGTCGAAGGTCTCGATCCGGGTGGAGCGGACAGAGATGTCCTTGACGATGCCATGCGTGCCGTTGACCTCGATCCAGTCGCCCTCGGAAATCGGGCGTTCGATCAGCAGGATGATGCCCGAGACGAAGTTGGAGACGATGGTCTGGAGACCGAAACCGATACCGACTGACAGTGCACCTGCGACGATGGCAAGCGACGATAGGTCTAGCCCGCCGGCGGTGATCGCCACGACACCGGCAAGGAAGATGCCGATATACCCGATACCTGAAGTGATCGCCGTCTGCCCGCCCTTGTCGATCTTGGTCTTCGGGAGCACGGAGGACTTGAGCGCGCCCTGCAACAGGCGCGTCAGCATGAGGCCGACGACAAAGACGATGATGACCACGAGGAAATCGGTCGGCGAAATCCGGGTGTCGCCAAAGACAAAGCCTTCGCGGAACCGCGTCCAGACCTCGGACAAATCGGCGCTGCGCGCGCCCCAGATCAAAGCGAGGAACGGCAACGCGGCGGCGCTCAGAATGAAACCCGCGAGAACCGGGATCAGACCATCGCCTTCCGTGTGTGTCGACCCGTTGATCAGTTCCGACAGGTCGAAGATGAACCGCTGGAGAACGAGGACGATGAACACCAGAGCGAGGGTGGCGATATAGGGGTAGACCGTGGCCTCGCCGAAGCGGAAGTAACCGATCGCCGCCATGCACGTGCCCACGACCGACACCACCATGGCCATCCGGCCCAGCAAGCGTTGGAAGCGCAGACGAAAGGCGGTGCGATCCTCGCCGTCCGACATCTCGGCGTTGCCGTCTAGGGAGATGATCCGCCCCAGTCGGAACAGTGCGAGGCTGGCGATCACCAGCACCGGAAACTTCACCACTGCGGCTGTTTCGGCGGAATAGCTGTCGACTTCGCCAAGGGCCACGACCATCTCGGCGAAGACGTAGACTAACGCCAGCGCATTGGCGAGGCGGCGGGCCTCCCAGCGTGCATTGTCCTTGAGGGGGATGGTGGCGCGGTCGCTGTCCTCGTGGAAGGTCTGGTCGGCCAGCCAGCGTGTGCCCAGCATGAGCGCCGCCCAGTACTGCAATTCGCCCAGCAGGAATTCCCAGCGCGTGCCCGAAAAGCCGGTGGCCTCGACGGCCTCGACCAACGCGTAGATCCCGAGGTAGGGCAGCAGGATCTGGCCCAGGGAAATCAGGAAACGGAAGACACCGGTGCCGCGCCGGGCCTTGCCGCGGACCTGTTCCACACCCATCAGCGCCCAGCGTTTGCCCTGCGCGATCAGCATCACGCCGATCACCATAAGCAGGAGCACCAAAGGCAGGTTGCGCCGCGCCTCTGTCTGGTAGGCAGGCGATGTGACGTTGTCCTTGATCTCCTGCCAGGCACCTTGCCACGAATTGAGCAGATCGGACGCCGCCCTTGTCCAATTGGCCGGATTGAGCGGGCTAGGCCCCAGCGCCAGAACCTCCCGAGCCTGGCGGTCGCGGATGATGCTGTCGATCTGGGAGATGATGCCATCGGCGCGGGTGTAGGCCTCTTCGGCCTGGATCACCGGGGCGCGCAGTTCCGCAAGCTGGCTGTTCAGCGCCTCGCGCCGTGCCGCGATGTCCGCCGGTTCACTGTCCCCTTCCTTGGGCGCGGGACCCAGCGCGTCGATCTGCGCGCGTACCGTGGCAATGCGTGCCTCGTTCGTGCCCTGAGCGGAGAGGAATTGCGCGCGCCAGTCGGCGATCCGGGCACGCATGGTTTCCAGCTCGGTCACGGCCGCGGTGCCAAGGTCCAGCTTCACCTCGTCGGCCCGCGCCCGCAGCTCCCATTCCGTGTAGTCCGGCTGAGCCACGTCCTGGGCCGATACCTCGCCCGCGAACATGGCAAGACAAAGCAGCCCTGCGATCAGGACCCGCGACAATGCCCGTCTGAGATAGGTCATGCGTCTTCGAACACGCCCGGGATGCTGGCAGGTGCGCGGTCCATCCACGCCGGAACGGGCAGGCCCTTGTCCTTCAGGAAGTCGACGTTGAACAGCTTGGACTGATAGCGGTTGCCATAATCGCAAAGTATGGTGACGATGGTGTGACCCGGCCCCATTTCCTTCGCGAGGCGGATCGCGCCCGCGACGTTCACGCCGGACGACCCGCCGAGGCAAAGCCCTTCTTCCTGCAACAGATCGAAGACAACCGGCAGCGCCTCGTCATCGGGCACGCGCCAGCAGAAATCGGGGGTGAAGCCTTCGAGGTTGGCGGTGATCCGCCCCTGCCCGATACCTTCGGTGATCGAGTTTCCGGGGTTTTCCTCGCCGGTGTAGATCTTGTAAAGGCCCGCGCCTTCCGGATCGGCCAGACCGATCTTCACGCCCTTCGGTTGCAGCGCCATGCCGACACCGGCCAGCGTACCGCCGGAACCCACGGCGCAGACAAAGCCGTCCACCTTGCCGCCGGTCTGTTCCCAGATCTCCGGACCGGTGGTCTCGATGTGCGCCAGACGGTTGGCGGTGTTGTCGAACTGGTTGGCCCAGATCGCGCCCTTCGCCTCGGTCTTGGCCAGCTCCTCGGCCAGGCGGCCGGAATAGCGGACATAGTTGTTGGGATTGGAGTACGGCGCGGCGGGCACCAGAACCAGTTCGGCCCCGGCAAGGCGCAGCATGTCCTTCTTTTCCTGGCTCTGCGTCTCGGGCATGACGATGACCGTCTTGAAGCCCATGGAGGCGCCGACCAGCGCAAGGCCGATTCCGGTATTGCCTGCCGTGCCTTCGACGATGGTGCCACCGGGCGCAAGGAGACCCTTCTCCACCGCATCCTTGATGATGTAGAGCGCGGCCCGGTCCTTCACCGACTGGCCCGGGTTCATGAATTCCGCCTTGCCGAGGATTTCGCATCCGGTCATCTCGGAAGCTTTCCTGAGCTTGATCAGCGGCGTGTTCCCAACGGCCTGGGGGAGGTCGGCGGCGATATGCATCAGGGGTCCTTTCGGCTCGCGTGGTCTGGCCCTATGGTTTAGGCGTGCCCCTCCGGGAACTCAAGCATCCGCGCGCAATTCCGGGCGCCGCGCCATCAGGGCATAGAGCAGCATCTGGAGCGGGACGGCGTTGATCTCGCCGGTTTCGATCAGGCGAATGGCGTCGTCGAACTTCAGGACATGGTTGCGAATGTCCTCGTGTTCCTCGTCGAGGCCGCCGGAGAAGCGCGCACTGCTCTCGGAGAGATCGCACAGACCGATGAAATTGTGATAGAACTCCGTGCTGTATCCGGGCGAGGCATAGCCGCCTGACACCCGTATCAGCCGGTCGAGGTCGAGCCGGGCCTCCTCGCGCGTCTCGCGCAGGGCGGCCTCTTCGGGGGTTTCACCGGCGTCGACCATCCCGGCCACCACTTCCAGTACCCATGGGACCGGGTCGCCACGGTGGATCGGGCCGAAGCGGAGCTGTTCGACCAGCAGGATGCAATCGGTCGCCGGATCGTAGGGCAACACCAGCGAGACGTCGTATGCCACGAAGCACTCTCGCCTCAGTTCCTCGCTCATGCCGCCGTCGAAGGTGGGATAGCGCAGTCGAAAGGGCTTCAGGCGGAAAAAGCCGTCATAGCCGCCATCCTCGGCCTTCAGTTCGACGTCGGCAATGGTGCGCGAGGTGCGCAGCGTTTGCGGTGCGCCCTCCGCAGCGATCATCCGCGACCATGCCCGATTGCGGAAAAACGGCAGGAGCGCCCGGACCGATTCCCCCGATTGCGTGTCGAAACGGCCCATCGCTTCGGAGGCGGCGCGCCGCGAGACCTCTCCCCACCGTGCCTGCCAGGCGTCAAGCGACCATGCGTTCCCCTCCGGCCAGCGCCCCACGGGCGGCATGTAGACGAGCGCGTCCGCCGCACCGTCCGCCGTGTCCACCGTCAAGGACATCAGTGCATAGTCGAAGGCGCCTTCGTAGAAGTCCAGACGTGCGATGTCGCGCTCGGAAAGGTCGCGCACAAGTACGCCCTCGGCCCTTGCGTTCTCCTTTGCGATGAGCAGCGGGAAGGATTGGCCCTCGGCTTCGACCACAGCGTGTTCCGGCAGATGCGCCGGCGTCGTATCTGCGGCTCGGCCAAGTACGATGTCCAGAAGGGCCGGATCGCGCAGCGTACCGTAAAAGAACAGGTCGGTCATCGGATCACTTCCATCGCTGACCGGCAACCTCCGCCACCAGACCGGAGACGATACCCCCGATCAGCAGAGTGACGATCACAGTCGGATCGAGCATCTTCAGGCCATAATCCATACCGATCTCGAATATCGAGCCGATGGCTTCGAAAGGGCTGTCGTAGAAGCGCCGGAAGGAACGGTTCACCATCTCGTAGGTCGCCTGCACGAACAACGCCCAGAACGTCAGGGCGATCACGCTGGTGAAGCCGTTCGATATGCCCGAAGCATAGCCCCGCCCGCTGCGCGCGCCTAGAACGAACCAGCCGATCAGCAGGCCGATACTCACGTTGACCGTATCGAATGAGCCAAAATTCGTGCCTTCGGGAAACAGTTGCTTGACCGCCTCCGATGCGAACCACGCAACGACCGCCAGACAGATTGCGGCGACCAGTCTTGCGGCGGTTGGCATGGATCAGGCTGGCCTCTTGATCGTGATCTGGGTCACGTCACAGTTACCGCTGCGGAACGTGGCGGCGCAAGAGGCGAGATAGAAATTCCACATGCGACGGAAACGGTCGTCGAATCCAAGCGAGGCGACCTCGTCCCAGCGGTCGTTGAAGACGTCGTGCCAGCGGCGCAGAGTCGTGCTGTAGCTTTCGCCGAACTCGATGGATTTCACCACCTGCAGCCCTGCGCGCTCAACCTCGCGGCGCAGGACCTCGGGACTGGGCAGCATGCCGCCGGGAAAGATGTATTTCTGAATGAAGTCGACACCCTTGCGATAGACCTCCCACCTTTTGTGCTGGACCGTGATCACCTGAAGCGACGCATTCGCCCCCGGGCGCAGACGGCCGCGCACGCTGTCGAAGTAGACCGGCCAGTACTTCTCTCCCACGGCCTCGAACATCTCGATGGACGCGATGCCGTCGTAGATGCCCTGCTCGTCACGATAGTCCTGCAGCTTGATCTCGACCCGGTCCGCAAGACCCTCGCGCCGCATCCGGTCCCGTGCATAATCGTGCTGCTCTTTCGACAACGTCAGGCCGGTGACGCGCAACCCGCGTTCCCGTGCGGCGTATTCCGCGAAGCCGCCCCAGCCGCAGCCGATTTCGAGGACGTGATCGCCGGGTTGCGCTTCCATCGCGTCGACGAGCGCGGCGTACTTGGCGATCTGGGCATTCTCCAGGCTTTCCTGCCCGGTTTCGAAGAGCGCCGAGGAATAGGTCATCGTCTCGTCAAGCCAGAGGCCGTAGAAGTCGTTGCCGAGATCGTAGTGATGCGCGATGTTCCGGCGCGCCTGCCTCCTGGAGTTTCGCACCATCCAGAAACGGAACCGCTCCCACGTACGGACGAGGCCCTGCCCCGGGAACCCATCGAACAGCGAGTCCTCATTGGCATGCACCAAATCGAGGAAGGCCATGAGGTCCGGCGTCGACCAGCCTTCGTCGAGGTAGGCCTCGCAGAACCCCAGGTCTCCTTCGCGGATCAAACGCGCGAAGATATCCGGATCGTTGAGCTGGACCTCTGCAACCGGGCCGGGTGTGGCACCTTCGGCCCTGAAACGCCGACCGTCCGGAAGGATCATGTCCAGCCGACCGCGCTCCATTCCCTGCGCCATTTCGAAAACGCGGCTGAAATAACGGGGCAGTCCGGTCTGGTTCGCGAGTGAGGTCAGGGCCATGTGCAGCTTTCGATTTTCATTTATTTCGAAGGAGTTTATGCTTGAGAAACAACCCGGCAAGGCTTCGGGCTTGGGATTTCGCTGAAAGTGGTGTTTTCTGGGTGCCCGGATGCCCGAATGAATTGAAAACAGGAGATACAGGGGCGTGAGACGAAAGATTCTGATGGCATGTTTGCTGGCTGCGGGCCTCGCTTCATGCGGACAGGTGCGGCAGGTGGTGCAACCTGCGACCCAGCCGTCCCCGCGAACCGACGGACCGATCACCCTGTCGGGCTCCACCACATTGTCCAGCCCGGCCCCCGGCCAGCCGGCCGCCACACCGGCCACGCAGAACTGGCGCCGGGACCTGCCGCGCAACATCGCCTACTTCAACATGGGCGGCGACGCGGTGTCGATCTACAGCGAAGCCGAGCGCACGACCGCCACAGGCACGCTGCTGCCCGGAGAGGGCGGGTTCATCCAGACCTGCGACGACTCAAAGCCGGTTTGCAAGATGAACTTCGGCAATGGGCGGACCGGTTGGGTCGCCATGGGATCGATGGCCGGCGTGTCGAATGGCTGACCGGTTTGCGGGCCCTTCGGGCCCGCGCGCGGGGAGGGCCCTGCCCTCCCCGAACCCCTCCCGAGGTATTTTTCCAAGATGAAGGGGCCGGTGGCGGCTGGATGCGGCTGTCAAAAATCGCGGTTCTGGTAGGCGTCGAGCGCCGCCTCGCGGCCCTCCTTCGGGTCGACGATCGGGTCGGGATAGGCATCGCCTGGCGCCATCGGCCAGCTTTCGGGGATGGCGTCGAAGTAGCTGAGTGCGGTGTCGGAGGGGGATTTGCGTCCCTCGGCGATCCAGCGGGTCACGTAAGCGCAGTCCGGATCGAACTTCTCGCGCTGGGTGACGGGGTTGAAGACCCGGAAATAAGGCGTTGCATCCGGCCCTGATCCCGCCGACCATTGCCAGCCCAGTGCATTCGAGGCCGGGTCCCAGTCGATCAGGCAGTCCTCGAACCACGCCATGCCGATCTTCCAGTGGCACATAAGATGCTTGGTCAGGTAGCTGGCAACGATCATGCGGGCGCGGTTGTGCATGCGCCCGGTGACGTAGAGTTCACGCATCGCGGCGTCGACAAAGGGAATGCCGGTGCGGCCCTGCTTCCATGCCTTGACTTCGCGCAGGCGTTCGTCGGTCTTCCACGGGAAGCCGTCCCATTCCTGCCGCCAGTTGCCGTCGAGCAGGCGCGGCGTATGCCACATGAGGTGATACGCGAACTCGCGCCAGACCAGTTCCTTGAGGAACGTTTCTGCGCCGGGCTTGCCGTCCTCTATTGCGCGGCAGCCCGCGTGCCAGCATTGGGCGGGGCTGATTTCGCCCAGCGACAGGTTCTCGCTGAGGCACGAGGTGCCGTCTTTCGAGACTTCGTCGCGGGTGGTGGCATAGTCGGCCACCTTGTCGCGCATGAACACCCCGAGCCGGGTCTGTGCCGCCTGCTCGCCAAGCTGAACGTAGGGGCGCACGACATCCGCACCGCGGCGCATGCCTTTGCCCAGTTCCCAATCGGCGAGGGTTTCGCCATCGGGCCAGGTGGCGGGCGCCTGGAGATCGGAGGGGGAGGACAGCGCGGCGGGCACGTCGCACCCGCGCACAGCCTTCCAGAAGGGCGTGTAGACCTTGTAAAACCCGCCCTGCCCGGTCTCGACCGTCCAGGGTTCGAACAGCAGGTGCCCGGTGAAGCTTTGCGCATCGATGCCGTCGCCCTTCAGCGTCTCCTTGACGCGGGTGTCGCGGTCCACGCTGTCGGGATCGTAGGCGCGGCTCCAGTAGACGGCTTTGGCACCGGTTTCATTCACCAGCTCAGAGAGCACCTCTACCGCCGGACCGGACCGCAGGATCAGCCGGCTGCCCTTGGCCTCGAGCGCCTCTGCAAAGGACTTCAGCCCCAGTCCGAGGCGCCATTGCGGAGCGGTGCCGAGGCCGTCGACCAGCGCGTCGCGGATGAAAACGGGTATCACCGGTCCGCCACTGGCGGCCTCTGTCAGAGCGGCGTGATCAGAGAGGCGCAGGTCCCGGCGGAACCAGACGAGGGTCGGCGGCGTGTCGGTCATCGGTCTTCTTTCCTTGCTTTGCCCGGACGTAGCACGTCCGGGCGCAAGGCAAGGGCCGCGCCTGCGTCAGAGGCGTCCCGTGACCCACGTGAAGATCAGCGCAAGGGATTGGGCCGCGATCACGAGCGCAACGATCATCGCCACCCAGCGCCAGCCGCCGGCCTGCCTGGCTTTCGGCGCCACGCCCAATACGGCGCGGGTGACGGCAAGGGTCCAGCCAAGCTGCAACAGGTAGAACACCAGCACGAGGACCCACGGGAGGCTGTAGGGCACAAGCCCGTCGCTTTCCGCAGCGATGGCAGGCACCATGGCGAGGATCCAAAGCGGCATGGCGATCAATTGCACGCCGACATAACCGCCCCAGAAGGTCTCGCCGAGCGACAGCCGCCCCTTTGCTAGGTTCCCGAACCATGCGGGGCGGAAGATTGCCGCGCGTTCGTCGTGGATCCTGGCAAGCTCCGCCTCTGACGGTTCAGGCATTCACATCCACCACGACGCGGCCCTTCACCTGGCCTTTCAGGATATCGCGGCCAAGCTGCGGCAGATCGGACAGTACCGCCGGCTGAACCATTTCCTCAAGCTTGGCCATGGGAAGATCGGAGGCGATGCGTTCCCACGCGCGGACGCGGTTGGCATAGGGCTGCATGAC
Source organism: Sagittula stellata E-37 (assembly GCF_039724765.1). Classification (NCBI taxonomy): domain Bacteria; kingdom Pseudomonadati; phylum Pseudomonadota; class Alphaproteobacteria; order Rhodobacterales; family Roseobacteraceae; genus Sagittula; species Sagittula stellata. The sequence goes on from NZ_CP155729.1 coordinate 2,761,350, forward strand.
GCTGTCGATGCCCAGAAGGTTGACGCCGCGCAGGATGAAAGGCGTGATGAGCGCCCCGTCGATCGCCGCCCCGCCCGCGAGGCCGATGGCCGCGACCGAGGCGCCGTAATTCATCTGCTTCAGCACGCGGCCCAGCATCGCACCCGCGACCGCATCGACGCAGCCGGACCAGCGTTCGCTTTCCAGCGGTTTCTTCGTGACCTCGGTCAGCTCTTCGCGGGGCACGATTTCAGTGGCGCCGAGACCGCGCAGGTAGGCTTCCTGTTCAGGGCGGCCGGTGACCGCCGCCACTTCGTGCCCAAGATTGGCAAGGATCGCCGTCGCCACGGAACCCACGCCACCCGCGGCGCCCGTCACGAGGACAGGGCCATGACCGGGTTCAAGACCGTGATCCTGCAATGCCATGACCGCCAGCATCGCCGTCAGACCCGCGGTTCCAACGGCCATCGCCGAACGCGTGTCCAGGCCATCGGGCAATGGAACCAGCCAGTCGGCCTTGACCCGGGCTTTCTGCGCATACCCGCCCCAGTGCGCCTCTCCGACGCGCCATCCGGTCAGGACGACCTTGTCGCCCGGCTTGTAACGGTCATCGGAGGACTCCTCGACCACACCTGCAAAGTCGATGCCCGGAACATGCGGCCACTTCCGCACCAGCCCGCCGCCGGAGCCGACGCAGAGCCCGTCCTTGTAGTTCACGGTCGAATAGTCGACGGCGACGGTCACCTCACCATCGGGCAGGTCATCCAGCGAGAGATCCTTCACCGACGCGGAGGTCTTGCCGCTCTCTTCGTCCTTCTCCACCACGAGTGCCTTGAACATATCGCTCTCCTTTATGACGTTGCGCCTTTTCTCACTGAGCCGCAGGCGGAGCGCAACCCTAGAGCCAGGGCCCCTCCTGCGACATGAAGACAAGGTCGCTTGTCGGGGCCTTCAGCCCGGCAGCCGTCAGCATCGCATGGATCTGTCCACGGTGGTGTATCTGGTGATTGAACATATGCGCGACGCAAAGCGAAACGGGCCTCACCATGTCGGCCCCGACCGCGCCGGAGTACCAGCGCAGTTCCCCTGCCAGGTCGATGGCGCGCAGATGTTCCGCCCATAGAAGGATGTCCCCGTCGAGCTGGAAACGCCCGATCTCCCAGTCTTCCCGGGATCTCGTCATGCGGGGGCTGTCGTCTATGCCTCCCGGAGGGCGCGGACGATCGGTCAGACGGGACATCCAGATCGAGTCGCCCCAGAGCAGGTGGTTGGCCGTGGCAAAGATCGACCCGAAGAATCCGCCCCTGTCGCGCTCAAGCTCTGCCTTGTCCAATTTCTCGAAACAGGCCTTCAACTGCTTGTTCTGCCACGCATTATAGCGCGCCATGGTCAGGCAGTAATGGGTCGAGATCATCATGTTGCACGCCCTCTTGGCTCGGGGTGGCTGATTGCGGGACGGCGGCTGTGTCGAGCGCAGGCACGCGTTGACGCAATACGGGTTCAGATCAACTCTGCGGGATCGCCTGTCCGGATCGCCGATTTTTCTGTCACCACCCATGATGGCAAACTCGTCCGGCCTGCGCCAGAGCGGTCACACGCCGCACACAAGGTCTGCTGTCAGTTATGGCGGTCGCTGCGTATCGTTCAGGCTTTGCACCTTGTGTTGGCGCACCGAAGCAGCATCGACCTTCTTCCCCAGCCGAAAAGAGGCGTCTCCCGGGGAGAACGGTCATATCCAGTGAGTGCCGCGCGCCTCAAATGACAAGGCTTCCGTACGGATACCGGTTGCCCGTTCACCCCATCACGTGATGTAGACGGCGCGGTCGAAGAGTGTCGAACGAAAAGCCTCTACCGCCGTAAAGGACCGACTGAACCCCGGCCGTCTGGACATAAGCGTAGCAACGGTCGGCAAGCGACCGCAGCGAACCAATTGTATGGGATGTCGGGGGAAGTGGCGCACCCAGTAGGATTCGAACCTACGACCTTCGCCTTCGGAGGGCGACACTCTATCCAGCTGAGCTATGGGTGCAAACTGCTTGCGCAGACTTTACTTCAAATCTTCGCGGGACAAAAGCAAAGATCGACGGCCCCGCAAACCACTGATCTGTATCTACTATTTTCACTCGTCTCAACACAGTCGACCCATGACCCAAGCCGTATCAGAGCAGTGCTCTTTCCCACCTGACCATGGACGTCTGACGGGGCGTATAACCCCTGCCCCGGACCGCTGCAACACCTGATCTGCGGCCCGGATCCCGGATTTCTCAGCCGAAGAGATCGTGCGCCAGTTCAAGCGCGTCGACCAGTGCGTCGACCTCTGCCTCGGTGTTGTAGAGACCGAAGGATGCCCGACAGGTCGCCGTCACGCCCAGATGATCCATGAGCGGCCCCGCACAATGATGCCCCGCACGCACCGCGACGCCTTTCTTGTCGAGGATGGTCGAAATGTCATGCGCATGCGCCGACCCTTCCATCGTGAAGGAAAAGATCGCGGCCTTGTCTGGCGTCGTGCCCTGCACATTCAGCCAGTTCAGCCCGCCCAACCGGGTCATGGCATAGTTGCGCAGCCCCGCCTCGTGGGCGGCGATGTTCTCCATTCCGAGATCCATCATGTATTCCAGCGCGGTGCCGAGACCGATCTGCTGGACGATGCCAGGCGTTCCCGCTTCGAACATCATCGGAGGGTCGTTGTAGCTGACCGCATCCTTGGAGACTTCCTTGATCATGTCGCCGCCGCCCATGAAGGGGCGCATCTCGGCCATGCGTTCCGAGCGGATCCAGATCGCACCGGAGGCAGAGGGACCGTACAACTTGTGTCCTGTAATGGCGTAGAAATCGCAGCCCATTTCCTCGACGTTGACAGGCATGTGAACCGACGCCTGGGAGCCATCGACAAGCACCGGAACACCCTTGGCGTGGGCGCCTTCGCAGATCGCCTTAACATCGACCACGGTGCCCAGCACGTTCGAGACATGCGTGACCGCGACCAGCTTGGTTTTCGGCCCTATGGCGTCGATGACCTTTTGCGGGTCAAGCGCGCCGGTGGCGTCAACGTCGACCCATTTGAGCACCACGCCCTGCCGTTCCCGCAGGAAGTGCCAGGGAACGATGTTGGCGTGATGTTCCATCACCGACAGGACGATCTCGTCGCCCGCCTCCAGCCGGGGCATCGCCCAACCGTAGGCCACGAGATTGATGCCCATGGTGGTGCCGGTTGTATAGACGATCTCTTCCGGGTCTTTCGCGCCGAGGAAGGTCGCGATCACGCCGCGCACCGCCTCGTACTTGTCGGTCGCGAGGTTCGACAGGAAATGAAGGCCGCGGTGGACGTTTGCGTATTCCTCAGCATAGCCCTTCGTCACCGCATCGATCACCACCTTCGGCTTCTGCGCAGAGGCACCGTTGTCCAGATAGACGAGCGGTTTGCCATTCACTTCGCGTGAGAGAATGGGGAAGTCCGCGCGGACCGCGTTCACATCATACATTTCCCATGATCCCTTCCGGGGAGACCCCTGCCAAGACAAGTAGCACCGACAGAGTGAAGCCGAGCGCAAGAAGACCCAGCATAACGACGGCCAGCGCGCGTCCGAGACCGGGCAACCCATGCGCTTCGGCCACGAAGTTCACTAGTATCCAGATGCCGACGCCCGAAGACACCAGCACGACAAGACCGACCAAGGCCTCGGACACCGGAATGAGCGCAATGGTGAAGACCTGCACCAGCACGTTGAGCACCTGAAGCCAGATCATCAGGAGCGCCATGTCGGGCAGGCGTCCGCTGCCGCCCAGAACCCGCCCCATGGCCGTGAAGGCGATGATCGTACCGCCGAGCGTCACCGTTTCCGCAACGAGGAAACCGGTTGGCGAGGCCAGGAAGAACGGCACGTTTTCCGGCGCGGACGACATCATCAGCGTCAATCCGAACACCAGCGAGTTCAGGACGATGGCCAGCGCAAAAGCCGTCAGGATCGCTTCCCTGTTCATGTTGATCGACATGAGCAGGCGCGCGACCTCCCGTGGGGCCGAGATACTCTCGACAGCCAGATTGAAGAAACCTTTGGGGGTCATGCGGTAACTCCTGCCTCGCGGTGCGCCTCCCGCACCCCGGTGCCCACGAACCACAAAACCACCCCGAACCACAAGGCACCCACGATGGTCAATCCGATACCCGGGCCGACAAAACCGGCCACGAGGCCGTTCAGAAGCGCAAGAGGGGTTGCAGCCAGGAGCGACCAGAACAGGATCAGCCGCCCGTCGAAGGCCACGACACGTCGGCCGGTCAGCCGCGAAAGAAGCGACAGCATCAGCGCCAGTACGTAGAAAATGAGCGGCAGAAAGATCACCGCCCCCAAAAGAGCGCCACCTATCTCGGGCTGCACGGCCTGCTGGAACGCGCCGCCTTCGGCGTTGAAACGGGCCGGATCGGTTTCCCAGACGCGGCGGGCGATGGCGGGCCACTGGGCCACGAACATGATGCCGCAGGCCCCCATCAGATAGGCCAACGCGCGCGGTTCGCTGTGCGCGCGCGACAGGAGCCGCCGCCATACCGGCGCCGGCCCCCGATACATCGCGACGATATCGGTCGAGACCGCCAAGTCTCAGGCCCTGCGCCGCGACAGCCAGGCCGCGACCCGTTCGACCAGTTCCTCGCGAAGCGACTCGTCCTCGATCTCTTGCGTCGCTTCCGCGATGAAGGCGATGGTCATCATGTCCTCGGCGGCGCCGCGCGGCACGCCGCGTGCACGCAGGTAAAACAGCGAATCCTCGTCGATGGCGCCAGAGGTGGAGCCGTGCGAACAGGCCACGTCATCGGCGTAGATCTCCAGCTCCGGCTTTGCGAGGAACTGGCTGTCCTCGTCCAGCAGCAGCGACTGGCTGATCTGGTAGCCGTCGGTCTTCTGCGCGTCAGGTTTGACGAGGATCTTGCCCTGAAAGACGCCGACCGCCCCATTCCGCAACACCTTTTTGAACACCTGGCGGCTTTCGCAGTTCACCGCGTCATGGGTGACAAAGACAGTGTCGTCGTGGTGGAACGACCCGTCGCCCATGCAGGCCCCGGCGACATGCGCAACGGCGTCGTCACCGGTGAACTCGATCACGCACTCGTTGCGGGTCAGCCCACCGTTCACCGTGAGCGTAAAGCTCTTGAACGTGCTTTCGACGCCGAGGCGCGCGAAAACATGTGTGACGGCCCGGCGGTCGTGGTCGCGCCCCTGGGCACGGACGTGGTGCAGCGCGCCCTTGTCGGCGATCTCCACCTCCATCACGTGGTTGAACCGCGCAGCGGCAGGCCCGTTCTCCAGGATGGTTAGGTCCGCCCCGGCGTCCACCTTCACGACGTGGTGCAGCATCGCGTCCGAGGTCTCGCCCTTGTGGACGTAGTTGATGTGGATCGGCTTGGCGACCTTGCCGGTCACATGGATCAGCAGACCGTCCGTGGCAAACGCCGTGTTCAGCACCGCGAAGGGCCGCTGCACCGGGGTCTGGCCACGCGCTTCGAGCACGCCGTAGACGTCCTTGGCCCAATGGATATCGCGCGCCTCGGCGAGGCGTTCGATGGTCACGCCCTCCATCGACAGGTCGTCCGACGCTTCCGCGTCGAACACACCGTCGACAAAGACGATCCGCAGGCGGTCGCGCTCCCCGAACAACGGCGCTTCGTGCGCCTCAAGCGCCGTAGCTGCCGGCGCCTCCACCGCGTTCAGCGTGTCGGGCCGGGTGTATTTCCAGTACTCATCGCGCGCGCCCGGCAGCCCCATGGCCTGCAACCGGGTCAGCGCGTCCTGTCTGGCCGCATCCGACCAGCCTCCCTCGGGCAGGGTCAGCGACGCCAGACGCGCTTCGGTCGTGCTCTCTTTCGCTTGAGGCAAAGCCATTTACGCCTCCTCCGCGATCAGGTCCGCGTAACCGTTGTGCTCGACTTCCAGCGCCAGATCGGGACCACCGGTCTTGATGATGCGGCCGTTCGACATGATGTGCACCACGTCCGGCTTGATGTGGTCCAGAAGCCGCTGGTAGTGTGTGATCACGAGGAAACCGCGGCCCGCATCGCGCAGCGCGTTCACACCATCGGCCACCAGTTTCATCGCGTCCACGTCGAGGCCCGAGTCGGTCTCGTCGAGGATGCACATCTTCGGTTCGAGCATCGCCATCTGGAGGATCTCGTTGCGCTTCTTCTCGCCGCCCGAAAAGCCGACATTCACCGGACGCTTCAGCATCTCGGCATCGATCTTCAGGCTCTTGGCCTTCTCACGGATAACCTTCAGGAACTCGGCAGAGGACATTTCCTCCTGCCCGCGCGCCTTGCGCTGTGCGTTCACCGCGGTGCGCAGGAAGGTCATGTTGCCGACGCCGGGGATCTCGACGGGGTACTGGAACGCCAGGAACAGACCGGCGGCGGCGCGCTCCTCGACTTCCATCTCAAGCAGGTCCTCGCCTTCGAGCGTCGCGGTCCCTTCGGTGATCTCATAGCCATCGCGGCCCGACAGGACGTAAGACAGCGTCGATTTGCCAGAGCCGTTCGGCCCCATGATCGCGTGCACCTTGCCGGCCTCGACGGTCAGGTCGACGCCTTTGAGGATCTGCTTGTCCTCTTCCTCAAGTTTCACGTGCAGGTTCTTGATTTCCAACATCTCTGTCATCCTCTCGTTTTGGGTGCCCGCCGCCGTTTGGCAGCCGATGGGCCGGTTCTTTTGCCCTGCCGTCTCGTGTGACGGCTCAAGGGCGGGTTCGTTTGCCGGTCAGGGGCTCTGCATCAGCTTGATGATCCACATCAGGCGCTCCGGCGGGATAGGTCGGGGGGGCACATGGAAGTGCGCCATGCGCCCGATGATCTTTGGCGGACCGAGGATTTCCTCGACCTTGTGGTAGTGTTGGCGCTGTACATAGTCGTCGAAATACAGGTCCAAAGGGTCCCCGGACATGAAGGCGCAGGCCAGCGCGCAGCCTTGCCGGAACCGCCCGTCGACCAGCACAACCTGCGGCTGGCGGAAGTCCGACCGGGACCACACTTCCAGCGGGTAGCGCGCAAAGCGGCGCCATTCGGTGTGATCGACTGGGTGGCCCCACTCCTTCGTGGCCCCGATATCCGACCAGACGACCTCCACCGTGCTGCCCTGCGCGGGCGGGTTGTCGGCGAACCAGCCGCGCATCATGTGCGCCCAATCCTGATCGGATTCGACGGAAAAGACCGTCTTGCCCGGCATCTCGGCGGCCATCACGGTCGATCCCCCGGACCCGTATTCCAGGATCACGGACGCCCGGCGGTACGCCTCGCGCAGCAGTGCCGCCTCCGCCTCCGGCAGAGTCAGCTCGGGCCGGTCGATCCGTGTCGGCGCGCTCATGAACGCCCCTCCGATCGGAACAGTACCGGAAAGCCCACCGCGATATGAAGACCGGACCGCATCGCGCAAGATCAGCCAAGCACAACCGCAGTGCCCGAGGCAGAGACCATCAGCATGTTGTTGATGACCTCATAGTCCAGGTCGACACCCACCACTGCATTGGCGCCAAGCGCCGCCGCGCGTGCCTGAAGTTCGTTCAGCGCCGTTTCGCGTGCTTCGCCCAGCGATGCCTCGTAAGCGCCGGAGCGACCGCCGATAATGTCCGTGATCCCGGCAAAGATGTCCCGGAACACGTTCGCTCCGAGGATGGCCTCGCCGACGACAATACCCTTGTATTCAGCGATCAGGTGGCCTTCGACAGAGGGTGTCGTTGTGACAATCATGGTGCTTCTCCAGCGGGTTGCACAAGGTAGTTCATGTTGACGTCGTAGCAGCGCACCTTGTGGCGGGCGGTATGGCCGCGAGCCCTGCCCGCATGAAGGTTCACCGTGCCCGACATCAGGTCATCCCCACGACGAGGCGCAGCACTGCGGCAAATGTCCAGGCCCCCATGCCGGCCACGAGTGCCGTGTAAACCACGCTGTCGTTCAGCAGCCGCACCTTCTTGCCGGAGCGCCGCATGAGGAACATCATGATCAACACACCCAGAAAGGTGCCCACGCCTACGCCGGCAGACTGATGGATCGCCATGGCCAACATCGTTTCATTCCTTTCGGGCCGGCGGAACGGAGCGAAACGCGCCCCGTCCCCGTAGCGTCAGCCAACCGAGCCTTCGAGCGAGATCGCCACAAGCTGCTGCGCTTCCATTGCGAACTCCATCGGCAGGGCCTGAAGAACCTCACGGCAGAAACCGTTCACCACGAGCGCCACGGCCTCTTCCTCGTCCATGCCGCGCTGGCGGCAATAGAAGAGCTGGTCGTCGTCCACCTTCGATGTGGTCGCCTCGTGTTCGCACCGGGACGAATTGTTCTTCACCTCGATGTAGGGGACCGTGTGCGCCCCGCATTTGCCGCCGATCAGCAAGCTGTCGCACTGTGTATAGTTGCGCGAGTTCTTGGCCTTGGGGTGCATGGACACGAGGCCGCGATAGGTGTTCTGCGCGACGCCCGCCGAGATCCCCTTCGACACGATGCGCGACTTGGTATCGCGGCCGAGGTGGATCATCTTGGTGCCGGTGTCGGCCTGCTGGTGGTTGTTCGCGATGGCGATCGAGTAGAACTCGCCCTGCGACTCGTTCCCGCGCAGGATGCAGGACGGGTACTTCCAAGTCACCGCCGAGCCAGTCTCCACTTGCGTCCACATGACCTTCGCCCGGTCGCCGCGGCAGTCCGCCCGCTTGGTGACGAAGTTGTAGATGCCGCCCTTGCCGTTTTCGTCGCCCGGGAACCAGTTCTGGACGGTGGAGTACTTCACCTCCGCGTCTTCCTCCACGATGATCTCGACCACCGCCGCGTGAAGCTGCGCCGTGTCGCGCTGCGGCGCGGTGCAGCCTTCGAGGTACGACACGTAGCTGCCCTTGTCGGCGATGATCAGCGTCCGCTCGAACTGGCCGGTGTTCTCGGCGTTGATGCGGAAATAGGTCGACAGTTCCATCGGGCAGCGAACCCCCGGGGGCACGTAGACGAAGGACCCGTCCGAGAACACGGCGGAGTTCAGCGTGGCATAGAAATTGTCCGATACCGGCACGACCGAGCCAAGGTACTTCTTTACCAGTTCGGGATGTTCGCGGATCGCCTCGGAGATGGAACAGAAGATCACGCCAGCCGCCTTCAGTTCCTTCTGGAAGGTCGTGCCCACCGAAACAGAGTCGAACACCGCGTCGACGGCCACACGGCGCTCGCCTTCCTTGGCCTCCGCCGGTGCGTCCCCTGCGCCCTCGACACCCGCGAGGATCATCTGCTCCTTCAGCGGGATGCCCAGCTTCTCGTATGTCTCCAGCAGCTTGGGATCGACCTCGTCCAGCGACTTCGGCTTCTCCGTCATGCTCTTGGGACGCGCGTAGTAATACTGTTCCTGGAAGTCGATTTCCGGATAATCGACCATAGCCCAAGTCGGTTCCGTCTTTTGCAGCCAGCGTTCATAGGCCTGCAGACGCCAGTCGGTCATCCACTCAGGTTCTTCGTTCTTCTCGGAAATCAGCCGCACGATGTCCGGGCTCAGCCCCTTCGGCGCGTATTCCATCTCGATGTCGGTGTTCCAGCCGTGCTTGTAGGTCGACACGTCGCGAACGGCATCCACCGTCTGCTGGTCGACACCTTCCTTGACTGCAACGTCTTCGGTCATGGACATGCGTCTATCCTTTCTCACGCGGCCCGTTCGCGGAACCGCTGGTGTTTCTTCAGCCACGCCTCGGCGAAGCGCACCACATTCTCTTCGGTCGTCTCCGGCCCCAGGCTGACCCTGATGGCGCTCGACGCGACCGTATCGTCGTATCCCATGGCCCGCAGCACACGGCTGGCGCGGACCTTCCCGCTGGAACAGGCGCTGCCCGCGCTGATCGCGAATCCGGCCAGGTCCATCTGCATCACCTGGGTCTCGCCTTTCCAGCCCGGAGTGGCGAAGCACGAGGTGTTTGGCAGACGCTCCGCGCCTTTCCCGACAAAAATAGTGTCTTCCGCGCCGGTCGCAATCAAATTCTCTAGAATCGTTCTAAGGTTTTCGACGTTGGACCAGACGCCCGCGGACATATCCTGCGCGGCGGCTTCGGCGGCCGCACCGAAACCCGCGATACCGATCACGTTTTCCGTACCGGACCGGCGGCCCATTTCCTGGCCGCCGCCGCGGATCTGCGCGGCGATGTCCGTGCCGCGTTTCATCACCAGCGCGCCGATTCCCTTGGGACCTCCGAGTTTGTGAGCCGACACCAACGCCATCCGGCAACCCAGCCAGTTGAAGGCGACGGGCAGTTTGCCGAAGGCTTGCGTCGCATCCACGACCGCCAGCCCGTCGGGCAGTGCCTGGATCACGCCGGTCTCCGAGTTCGCCGCTTGCAGCGCGGTCATCGCGGGATCGTCCACCGTCACGCGGCCGTCGCGGTCCACGGGCAGAACCGGATCTATCCAGGAGGCAACGGCGTCATGTTCCACGTCCGCGCCCGCCAGCCCACGCCCTGCGCAGGCCAGCGCCGCCGCTTCGGTGGCCCCCGAGACAAAGACCACGTCGGCACCGTCTGCGCCGAACGCCGCAGACACCTGGGCCCGCGCCTTCTCGACGGCGGCCTTGGCGGCCCGTCCCTCGCCATGCACCGAAGACGGATTGCCACAAAGATCCATGGCGGCGATCATCGCCACCCTCGCCTCGGGCCGCAACGGCGCCGTCGCGTTGTGATCGAGGTAGACGCGCGTCATGGGCGCCACAAAGTCTTCGACGAAGACTTTGCCCACCTAAGACAAAGTTTTCCGCGAAAACTCTGCATTGCCTCACCCGTCATCTTCGACAACCGCGAACAGCGCCGGCACCGCCGGACAGGGCGCCAATCCGCGCTCCACCACGTCCGACAACCGGGTCTGGTGCAGGAAGACGTAGACATGGGCCGAAAGCGACTGCCACAACATGTTCGACAGCGATTGCGCCTTCGACCCGGACAGACCGCCCGACGCGCCCGCGCCCTTGTGCATGGCATCCACGGTTTCATCGACTGCGGCGAGAATATCGACCACGCGGATGTCGCTCGGGGATTTCGCCAGACGGTATCCGCCGCCTGGGCCACGTACCGACTCGACCAGCCCGGCGCGGCGGAGCTTCACGAAAAGCTGCTCCAGATACGGCAGGGACAGGTCCTGGCGTTTCGACACGTCACCCAACGTCACCAGGTCGTCGCAGCCCTGCAAGGAAATATCCACCAACGCGACCATCGCGTAACGCCCCTTGGTGCTCAGCTTCATCTTCGCCCCTTCGCTTCGGCGCCGCACAGCGCATCCGCGCCGCGCGATCCGATTGACCTTGCGCGCGCGATTGCCTATCTGCTTCGGAGCCCTGACCGGCCCAGTGCCGGTTTAGAATCTTTCTAAAGTGTCCGAGTGAAGTCGTCAACAATTCTGGCGCATCACCCAAGATAGCGTCGACGACGCCCACCAACAAGGAGCCTGCGCCCGTACATGCCCGAGGTCATCTTCCCAGGACCCGAAGGCCGCCTCGAAGGCCGCTACCATCCGCAAAAAGACCGCGATGCCCCGATCGCCATCGTTCTTCATCCCCACCCGCAGTTCGGCGGGACGATGAACAACAAGGTGGTCTACAACCTGCATTACGCCTTCTACAACATGGGCTTTACCGTCCTGCGGTTCAATTTCCGCGGAGTCGGGCGCAGCCAGGGCGAATACGATCAGGGTGTCGGAGAGCTTTCGGACGCCGCATCCGCGCTCGACTATCTGCAGTCGATGAACCAGAACTCCAAGCATTGCTGGGTCGCGGGCTTTTCGTTCGGCGCGTGGATCGGAATGCAGCTTCTGATGAGGCGGCCGGAAATCACCGGTTTCGTGTCCGCGTCTCCGCCCGCGAACATGTACGACTTCTCCTTCCTCGCGCCCTGCCCTTCCTCTGGCCTGATCATCAACGGCACGAACGACCGCGTGGCGCCGCCCGCCGACACCCGTTCGCTGGTGTCCAAACTGCACGAGCAGAAGGGCATCACGATCACTCATGAGGAAATCGACGGTTCCGGCCATTTCTTCGAAGAGCCGCACATGGAAACGATGATCGACAGCGTCACCGGCTACGTGAAGCGGCGTCTGACCGAAAGCACACGCTGAACCGATAGCCCGGGCAAAGGCGCCCGGGCGCCTTTGCTTCAGGGAGCCAGCCATGGCCGTTGTCGACGACCTAGCCGACGCCCTCGCCCGCGACACGATCAAGGCGATGGACGCACTCGGGGACGAGACCCTGCCCGATCAGGTCGCGGCGGTGCTGGGTGCGTCCTCGCCTTCGTCCGAGGAAATCTTCCGCGCTGCCGTCCGCATTCGCCTGGCGGAACGCCGGGCACGCGCCTTCCTGACGGAGCATCTGCAGCGCGCACTGGAAGCGAAGAAGCGCGGAGAAGCCATTCCCACCGCACTCGCTCCCGGAACCGACAACGAAAACATCTGACGTCGACATGCGCCCCATCGTGGGCTCCGTATCGCACCAGGCCGATTTCGCGGTTGCAGAGACCGGCCACTGCGGCTTGCGTCTTACCTCGGTACGGTGCACCTCTCTGCCATGACGAATGACAACGCCCGGACCCGCCTCGACGCCCAGATGGATTTCCTTTTGGAGGCCGACCGCCTCAAGTCCGTGTCACGCGCCACGCGGCTGGCCGACGGGTCAAGGTACGAGAATTCCGCCGAACACAGCTGGCACATCGCGCTCTTTGCGTTGACCTTGTCAGAGCACGCCCCGGCTCAGGTCGACCGGGGCAAGGTCATCGCGATGCTGCTGCTGCACGACCTCGTGGAAATCGACGCCGGCGACGCGCCGGTCTTCGGCAACCACGACACGGCAGCCGTCGAGGCAGCCGAGGCCCGTGCCGCCGACCGGATCTTCGGCCTTTTGCCCGAGGATCAGCGCCAGCACTTCCGCGCGATCTGGGAAGAGTTCGAGGCCAACCAGACGCCTGAGGCGCGCTTTGCAAAGTCACTCGACCGCTTCGCCCCGCCGAACCTGAACATCGCCAACGGCGGCGGGTCCTGGGTCGATTACGATGTCGAGTGGGCCACGTTCGAGAACAACGTCGGCCGCAAGATCCAGGCTGGCGCACCGGTGCTGTGGCAGTGGATCATGCCGCGCGCTCGGAAGGTACTGGACCGCCTGGCGTTGAAACGGCAGGACCGCTGACCCCTTCTTCGGCACCCGCCCGTCAGAAGTGTATGGCGCGACCCCAGGCGTCCAGAACGGATTCGTGCATCATCTCACTGAGCGTCGGGTGCGGGAAGACGGTCTGCATCAGATCCTCTTCCGTGGTCTCCAATTGCCGGCCAACGACGTAGCCCTGGATAAGTTCGGTGACCTCGGCGCCCACCATATGCGCGCCCAGCAAGGCCCCCGTTTTTGCGTCGAACACGGTCTTCACCATGCCCTCCACCTCGCCGAGCGCGATGGCCTTGCCATTGCCAATGAAGGGGAACCTGCCCACCTTCACGTCAAAGCCCTGTTCCTTCGCCTTCGCCTCTGTCAGTCCGACAGAGGCGATCTGCGGGTGGCAATAGGTGCAGCCCGCGATGCTGCCCGGATCGACCGCATGAGGCTGACCGCCCGCGATCAGCTCGGCCACCATGACTCCCTCGTGCGAGGCCTTGTGCGCGAGCCACGGCGCACCGGCCACGTCGCCGATGGCATAAACACCCTCGATTCCGGTGCGGCAGTACGGATCGGTCAAGACGTGCGACCGCTCCACCCGAACACCGAGCGCTTCCAACCCCAAATCTTCGACATTTCCGATAATGCCCACAGCCGAAATCACTGTATCGACTGATATTTTTGACTTTTCCCCACCTTTATCCACATGGGCGACAACGCCGTTCGGACCGCGATCCAGCGACTTGACCGACGCGCCTTCGAGAATCGTCATGCCCTGTTTCTGGAACTGCTTCCTGGCAAAGGCGGCGATCTCCGCGTCTTCGACGGGCAGGATGCGGTCCATCACCTCGACCACCGTGACCTCTGCGCCTAGCGTGTTGAAGAAGCTCGCAAACTCGATCCCGATGGCGCCGGAGCCGATCACCAGTAGTTTCTTCGGCATCCGCTTCGGTTGCAGCGCGTGTTTATAGGTCCAGACCCGGTCACCGTCGGCCTCCAGTCCCGGAAGCTCCCGCGCCCGAGCACCAGTCGCCACGACGATATTCCCGGCCTCCAGCAACGTGTCGCCGACACGAACCTTGCCCGGGGCTTCGATCTGCGCAGCCCCCATGACGACATCGACCTTGTTCTTCTTCAGAAGATGCCCGACGCCGGAGTTCAGTTGCTTGGCCACTCCGCGCGAACGTTTGACGACCGCGTCGAGATCAAAGCCTATGCCGTCTGCCTTCAGGCCGAATTCCGGCGCGCGGTGCATGAGGTGAAACACCTCGGCGGACCGCAAGAGCGCCTTGGTGGGAATGCACCCCCAGTTCAGACAGATGCCGCCCAGATGCTCCCGTTCCACAATCGCGGTGCGCAGGCCAAGCTGGGCGCCCCTGATCGCGGCCACGTACCCTCCGGGTCCGGCCCCGATCACCACCATGTCGTACTTTGCGCTCATCCGGCCCTCCCTGCCCGGGCCCCGAACGGGCCAGTCACAGGCTAGGCGCGGGGGCCGCCGGGGATCAAGAGCACTTGTGCCACCGACGCACGCAAGTGGCCGAATTCATGCAGCTTCTGCTTCGGCCTGCATATCGCGGAGGATCGCGCCGTAACCGCCGTCCGATATGAAGGTCTTCTCGGCCTCGGTTGTCTTCCGCAACAGAGCCTCGTTGCGGTACGGGAAGCGGCCGAACTGGCGGATCACCTCGCGATGGACCTTGGCATGCATCAGATTGCTGTCACCGGAGGCAGGCATCCGCTCCTTCATGAGACGGACGCAGCGGTCCTGATCGCAAAGGTTCTCCGAATGCATCAGCGGCAGGTAGAAGAACTGGCGGGACGGCTCGTCGATGCGCATGTCCCAGCCGCGATGGATCGCCTGCTTGGCCGCGGCCAGCGCGATGCGGTCGGACGAAAATGCTGTGGCCTTGCCGCGGAACATGTTCCTCGGGAACTGGTCGGCCAGCACGATGTACGCGAGCGTACCGGAAGGATACGTCAGCCACAGGCCGTAACGTCCCTGCATCTGTCCCTCCCATGCGGTCAGGAAGCGGTCGCGGATCTCCTGATCCAGCGCCTCGTCCTGCTTGTACCAACCATCCGGTCCCACCTCGTCGAGCCAGAACGCAAGAATGTCTTCAGGCCGTGCCATGTGATCCTCCTCATAGGCCCCGTCGCATCAGGTTAACAAAGTGTTACACACACCCGTATCCGCAGGCCCAATCACAATTGTTGTCACAATCTGACAAGCGCTTGCGGTGCGACGGCGCTACTCCTCCTCTTCCTCTTCGGAGCGTTCGATGAAGTATTCCTGCGCAACTTCCATCGCCACGGGCGAAGCGGACGGCAAAACCGGGGCATAGGCGCCCGTCGTTTCCACCGCCGGTGCGGGGCGCTGCGTCATCCGGTAAGCGGCATAGGCGGTCAGGGCGACAAGGAGTGTCGCGATCAGCACGAAGAACCCGGGCGGCCCCATGACCTGCATGACCCAGCCGATGACCAGCGGACCGGCGATGGCGCCGACACCGTTGATGAACAGCAGCCCGGCGGATGCGGCGGCCATGTCCTCTGACTGAAGGAAGTCGTTGGTGTAGGCAATCAACAGGGAATACAAAGGGTTGGAGCAGCCGCCGATCACCGCGGCGCAGCCGACGATGACCCAGTAGCTTTGCGCCATGACGGCGACCAGGGCCCCCGCCGCCCCCAGCGCTGCGACGATCATGATCAGACCGCGACGGTCGACGCGGTCCGAAATCCAGCCCAGCGGATACTGCATGATCAGCGCGCCGACATAGAACGCCGCGACGAAGATGGAGATCTGGCCCAGCCGCATCCCTGCCTCGGTCGCGTAGACTGCCGCCATGCCGAACTGCGCGGCAAACACGCTGCCCAGCAGGAAGATGCCGACCATCCCCAGGGGGGACACGCTGTAGAGCTCTCTCAAAGTCATCCGCTTCGTGGATTCAAAGGCCGGTGTCGGCGAGATCGACAGCAGAATAGGCGCGAAGGATATGGAAACGAGCACGGACGGGATGACAAACAGCAGGAACCCGGAAACATCCGGCACGACCAGCAGGGCCTGCGCGGCGATGATGCCAAGCGTCTGGACGATCATATAGGCGGACAGGGTCTGCCCGCGCGTCTCGTTTGTGGCGGTGTTGTTCAGCCAGCTTTCCGCCGTCACGTAAACGCCGCAGAAGCAGAAGCCCAGCACCAGCCGCCCCAGCACCCAAGCGGCGGGGTGCTGCACGGCGGGGAACAGGATCAGCGCAGCCGAAATGAAGGAGCCGAGCGCCGCAAAGACCCGGACGTGACCGACGCGGCGGATCATCTCCGGCACCATGCGCGACGCAAACAGGAAACCGGCAAAGTAGGCCGACATGACGACTGCCATCACAGTGGTCGAAAAACCCGCCGCGCTGCCGCGCACACCCAGCAGGGAGCCCTGCAGGCCGTTCCCGACCATGAGCAGCAGCATTCCCAGCAGCAGCGGCCAGGAGGTTCTCATCACGTACAGCATCGTTCTTTCCTCGTTACCCCGGTCCCTGACAGATCGTCAGGGCACAGGTCTTGTCTTGCTGCGACGCCATGCACGATTCGACGCCGCTGTGCGACCCTTGATGGGCCGTTCACCATGAACACGCGGTTACTCGCAGATGCCTCCTGGCGAAACCGTCAGGATGTCCGGGGGCCGGGAGGAATCAGCAGGGACGCGTCGCCATAGGAAAAGAACCGGTAATCCTCTGCCACGGCATGCGCATAAACCTCGCGGATGCAATCCTGCCCCATGAGCGCGGAGACCAGCATCAGCAGCGTGGATTTCGGCAGGTGGAAATTGGTCATCAACGCGTCGGTCACGTTGAAGGAGAAGCCGGGATAGATGAAGATGTCGGTCACCCCGTGGAAAGGAGCGATTTCGCCCTCGCGCGCCGCCGACTCGATCAGGCGCAGGGCGGTCGTCCCAACCGGGATGACGCGCCCGCCAGCCGCGCGGGTCGCAGCGATCTCGGCGGCGGCCTGTGGCGTGACCTCGCCCCATTCGCCGTGCATCCGGTGGGTCGTGACGTCCTCGACCTTGACCGGCAGGAAAGTGCCGGCACCGACGTGCAGGGTCACATGGGTAAAGGCGACCCCCATATCCGCGATCCGTTTCAGCAGAGATTCGTCGAAGTGCAGGCTGGCGGTCGGCGCGGCGACAGCGCCCCGGTTGCGTGCCCAGACCGTCTGGTAGTCCTCTTTGTCCTGCGCATCGGCCGGGCGCCGGGCGGCGATGTAGGGCGGCAGCGGCATGGCACCGGCAGCATTCAGCGCGGCGTCGAAATCCGCGGCCGCGAGGTTGAAACGCAAGATCGCCTGCCCGTCCTGGCGCGACATCAGCATCGCTTCCAGGTCGTCCGAAAAGCGAACGATCTCGCCGTCGCGCACCTTTTTCAGGGGCTTCAGCAGCGCGGACCAGCACCCGTCTGCGCGCGGTTCGAGAAGCGTGACCTCGATCTGAGCCTCGGTCTCACCGGCCTCGCCGACGCGACGCCGCACGCCCGAAAGACGCGCCGGGATCACCTGCGTATCGTTCAGAACCAGCCGGTCGCCGGGGCGCAGCCAGTCCGGCAGCTCGGCGACGGTGGCGTCCGAGATCACCCCGCCGTCGCACACCAGCAGCCGGGCGGCGGTCCGCGGCCGGGCGGGCCGCGTGGCGATCAGCCGTTCGGGCAGTTCGAAATCGAAATCCGACAGCTTCATGTCTCAACCTCTTGGAATGTCACGCGTGCCGCCTACTGCGACAGCTTTGGCGGCGGTCGCCGGAAGATGTCACGGAACATGCCCGGGGTGAAGACCGAGAGCGGATTGACCGCGACCCTGGGTGCTCCGACCGTACCCCGAAGGTTAAAGTTGAAACCGATCAACCCCTCTCCTTTGCGCGCGATCAGGCGGCCGATGGCATTGACCGCGTAGATCGGAGACAGAACCCCCTGAAAGTCCATCTGGCCGCTGCCCAGATCGTAATAGCCGTCCATCGAAATGCCCATCGACGGCCCCACCGCGCTCGACTCCGACAGGATCACCCGGGAAGGCGTCAGCCGGAACCGCGCCTCCACGTCAGAAAAGAAAATCCCCGGTCCGTTCATCTGGTCGATGATCCCGACGATGCTGATCGCATCCAGAAGCGAAGCGATGGCCGGGGCCTTCTGCATCCGGGTGCCCTGTATCCGCATCAACCCGTCGAAGCTGCCCGGCTGGCCGCTGACCGGCGCCAGGTCGAGGTTGAATGTGCCATCCTTCACGGTCTTCAGCAGCCCTGCCGCTTTCAGGATATCTCCGGCGTCTTCGCCAGTGATCCGGAACGCGCTGCCGCCCGATTGCGGGATCACCTGTCCCGCCACCGGCGTCGCGCCCCCAAGCTGCCCGTCAAAGCGCCCCTCGATCCCGCGCGCCGTGTCGAAGTTGCCCCGGAAGGCGCGCAGTTCGATGCTGTCGGTCACCCGCAGGCTGTCGAGCGTCAGGACCAGCGGTCCGCCCCCGCCTCCGCTGCTTCCGCCCGCACCGGAAGCGCCGAAAGGCGCACTCCGCAGGTCGACACGACCGGAAGATATCTCGACCGCCGGGGCGCTGTTGCCGCCTCGCGCGCGCAGCCGGCCCGCAACATCCAGCCAGTCGGCGACCTTCACACGCGACAGATCGAGCCTTTCGAAGGCGCCGGACTTCGAAAGGACCAATTGCCCCGCCGCATCCATGCCCGCGCCCTTCAGGGTCAGATCGGCATCCTGCAGCCCGGGTGTCAGGTTCCCCGCCATGGTGAACCGGCCTTTCGTGCGCGGGGCAAGGGACCATCCGATTTGCGGCACCGCCAGACCCAGCCCGGCCAGATCGCTTTCAAGAGAGAACCGTGGCGGGGCGTTCGGCGGAAGCGTCACCCGCAGGGCGCCCGTGCCCTGGCCCCGCAACATGCCGTTCGGCAGAGAGACGCCAAAGTCCGACAGCGATTTCGGGCTGATCGTGATGTCTGCGACGACTTCTGAAGATTCGCCGCCGAAGGGTTGCGTCCAGCGCCCGTCGACCGGCACCCCCGAAACACTCGCTTGCCCCGCAATGGTGATGCCCCCGTTGTCGAGCTTCACCGATAGCCCATCACCGCGGATCGTCTTGCCCGGGATCGCCTTTGCGCTTTCGACGTCGCGAAGCGTCCCGTCGAAGGCCAGTTGGATGTCATCGAATGTCAGCCCCTCCGCCAGCGGCAGAACCAGCCGTCCGCTCGCCTTGATCCGCCCGTCGGCGAGGGTTGCATCCCGCCCGACGTTGCGCAGCACCCGCCACTGGTCATTGTCGACATAGGCCAGCACGGCGCCGACCGGTCCATCGATCTTCAGATCGACTTCGCCGACCGATGGCCTCTTCTTAAGGTCCGGGATGGTGAAGACAGATCCGGCCACATCAATTGCCCCCCGGTCCGTCACGATGCGTCCGGCGTCGACGCGCAGGCCCAGCCTCCGCTGGTGAATGGTCAGCCGTCCGCGCCCGTCCTCGATCGGCGGAAGGTTCGGGGCAACACCGACCACAGCATCCTCGAACGAAAGGTCGAAGAAAGTTGTCGGATGATCTGCCCCGGCTTCTGCGCGCAAGGCAAAGCTGGCATCGAAGAGACGGCCCTCCCGAACGTTGCGCCCGACCCAGTCGCGGGTCTGCGGCACAAGCTGGTCGGGCCAGAAGGCCATGACCTGTTCGGGCACCGTTTCGGCCACGCGCGCATCGAGCGACATGCTCCACCCCGAACGCGTCGCTTCCAGCCATCCGCGCGCGCTGATCGGCAGTGTCGGATCGGTAATACGGAGGGATCCAATATCCACCCGGAACGGATCGAGCTGAAGACGAAAAGCGGTCTGCGCCCCCTCGACCACCACTGGCCTGTCCATCACCGCGCTCTCTGCCACTTCCACGCTGGCAAGCCGGAACTGGGCCGTCAGCCCGGGCGGCAACCCGCCGTCCGGCGCATCGTCCAGCATGGTGGTTCCGGACGCGCGGACCCGCCCCATGGCTGAATCGACGCGGATCTCGTCGAAGCGCATCAACCGTTCCTCGGGCAAGTAGGTGAACGCGGTCCGCGCCCCGTCGAAGGGCACAGGCCGGGCCTCGCGGTTGGGCTGCAGCACGCCCTTGCCGATTTCCAGCGTTGCACGCATCTCGCCAAGCGCACCATCCGGCGCCAAAGTGGATTGCAGCGATCCGGAGATCGGCGCTTCGAGCGCGTCCATCCATGCCAGCGCAGGACTTTGCGTGGCGATGTCACCGGAGTCGAGATCCTGCAGTGTAATCCCGAAGTCGAGCGAGGCATCGCCGATGCGGCTTTCGGCGCCCAGCTCCACCGTTGCCACGCCCGCCCCGCCGGACAGAAGCGCCACGTCGCCGGTCAGCCTGAGCGTGCCGTCCTCGCGCATCAGGCGCAGTCGTCCGCCGTCCGCCGTCCAGCCGCGCCGCGCGCGCAGATCCTCGTAGCGCAGCGTCAGGCTGTCGGCCTCGAAAAGGTCGAGCTTCGCCAGACGCGGGTCCATGGCGATGGCGTCGATCCGTGCGATGATCTGGGCGAGGTCGGGCACCTGTGTGCCCTCGGCAAAGGCATCCCCCAGCGCCAGCCCCAGCTTGCCGTTTCTGTCGCGCTGCAGCGTGACGAAGGCACCGGAGACCTGCGCCTCTCTCAGTTCCCATTCGCGCCGCAGGAAGGACACCGGCGCAACGCCCGCTTCGATGTCCGACAACTGCGCCACCAGGACACCCTGATCGTTGGTGACCGTCACGTCCCACAAGACGATACGCGCAAGCCCCGTCTCGGTGATCAGGAGGCTCATGCGCCCGAAGTCGATCGAAATCCCCCTGAGGTTCTCGGCGATCCGCGTCTCGATCCTTTCGCGCAGCCAGTCCGGCGCGTCGACGGGGCGGCCCAGCATTGCCCAGATGCCGCCCGCGATACCGACCGCCAGCGCCAGAACGACGCCAAAGCACCAAACCAGCACCTTGCGCCGCCGTCTCGGGGCATCCGATTTTTCTGTTGCTTGTTGCATGCTCACTGGAAGACCGGCCTCGGTGCCATATGCTTGGAGTGTATGGCCCTTTGCGCCGACCATAAACGAAATGATACTGGGAAGACACGTATGTCCGAAACCGCTCCATCCTTCACTCTGCCCGCCACATCCGGCGAGGTGTCCTCGGACGCATTGTCCGGCACACCCTACGTGCTGTTCTTCTACCCGCGCGACGACACCTCCGGGTGCACCAAGGAAAACGAAGCCTTCACCGCGCTCCTGCCCGAGTTCGAAGCGGCAGGGGTGA
This sequence comes from Sagittula stellata E-37, assembly GCF_039724765.1. Taxonomy (NCBI): domain Bacteria; kingdom Pseudomonadati; phylum Pseudomonadota; class Alphaproteobacteria; order Rhodobacterales; family Roseobacteraceae; genus Sagittula; species Sagittula stellata. The sequence continues at coordinate 2,782,745 of NZ_CP155729.1, forward strand.
AGGTCTTCGGCATCTCGAAGGACTCCATCGCCAGCCACGAAAAGTTCATGAAGAAGAAATCGCTGACCGTGCCGCTGATCTCCGACGAGACGGGCGACCTGTCCGAGCGCTATGACGTGTGGAAGGAAAAATCCATGTACGGCAAGACGTTCATGGGTATCGAACGCTCCACGTTCCTTGTCGGTGCGGACGGCACGATCGTCAGGGAATGGCGCAAGGTGAAGGTTCCCGGCCACGCCGAGGAGGTGCTTGAAGCCGTGCGCGCGCTCTGACACCGAGACACCGCAACCGCCGTCGTGCGAGAGGTCGGACGGGTTCCGTCCGGCCAGCACCATCCGAGGCAGGATTTCCTGGCGCATGACAGTCGGGCGTTGCCCGAGCGGACCGGGCGTGGCAAACGGCGGGCCATGATGACGCTTTCGCAAATGGCGGTGGATGTCCTGACCACCGCGGACGGTCGGCAGAAAACCGCGAAGTCCCGCGCCTATGCCGCCGACTGGTTCGCGGCGCGCGCCGCAGGCGCACCCATTCCGGTCGGTCGGGCCGAGGCGCCGCTACGACCATCGCGGCCCGCGAAACCCGAATTGCTGGACCCACGCGACGTGCCCAAGCGCAAGCCGGGCAGCCCACAGGGCCGGATCGCGCTGCTGCACGCCGTGGCCCATATCGAACTGAACGCCGTCGACCTGCACTGGGACATCATCCCGCGCTTTGCCGACACGCCCATGCCCCCGGGCTTCTACGATGACTGGGTGAAGGCAGCGGACGAGGAGTCGAAGCACTTCAACCTGATGTGCGACTGCCTCGAAGAGCAGGGGTCATACTACGGCGCCCTGCCCGCTCACGCAGGGATGTGGCGCGCCGCAGAGGATACGGTGGCGGACTTCATGGGGCGCCTCGCGGTGGTGCCGATGGTGCTCGAAGCACGCGGTCTGGACGTGACCCCGGGCATGATCGAGATCTTCCGCAAAGCCGGGGACTCATCCGCCGTCGCCGCGCTCGAAACGATCTATGCAGAGGAGGTCGGTCACGTCGCCTACGGCTCCAAATGGTTCCACTTCCTGTGCGGACGTCACGACCAGGATCCGAAGGACGCCTTTCATACGCTTGTCCGGACGTATTTCCACGGCGCGCTCAAGCCGCCGTTCAACGATGAAAAACGCGCCGAAGCCGGCCTTCCGCCCGATTTCTACTGGCCGCTCGCCGAAACCATCCCCAACAGAACCCCTTGATCCGCCAGTGAATCGGCGAATTCTTGCCGGTTTGGCCGTGTTCCGCGCACGACACACATTCATCTGGCCAAATTTGTTGCACGCCCGTGAACCCGCCGTTAAGCCCGAAAACGAGGCTGGGTTGGGGGACCAAGGCTTCGACATGGGGACAATATAGGGACGGTCAGGTGCGAACACGTCTGGCAATAAAGACACATGCAATTCTCGAACGCTTCTTTCCGGAGCGGCGACTCTTCCTCCGATCTGAGACCGACACCCGCTTCATCCGCCTAAAGTCCAGCACGCAGGCCATCGCCTTTGTGGGCACGGCGCTTGTGATAAGTTGGACGACCATCGCAACCGCCATCCTGCTGATGGACTCCATCGGCGCCGGGAACTTCCGGGAACAGGCGAAACGCGAACAGATCACCTACCAGCAACGGCTCAACGCCCTTTCGGCGGAACGCGACAACCGCGCCTCCGAAGCGCTGGCCGCTCAGAACCGGTTCAACGCCGCGCTCAAGCAGATCTCCTCCATGCAGACCGAACTGCTAGAGTCCGAGACCCGGCGCCGCGAACTGGAAACCGGTATCGACGTCATCCAGACCACCCTGCGCGACACCATGAAGGCGCGCGAAACAGTTACCGACCGCCTCGCCGCGCTGGAAGAACAGATCCAGGGCGGTTCGGTGGCCGTGTCGGGCACCTCGCAGGAAGACAACACGCTCGACATCCTGTCCGACGCGCTGGCCCGCACCGCGGCCGAGCGTGACCAGGTGATCGCCGACGCACAGGACGCGCTGATCCGCGCCTCCGAGATGCAGGCGGAGATCGAGATGATGGAAGAGAAGAACGACACGATCTTCCGCCAGCTTGAAGACGCCATGACCGTCTCCGTCAAGCCGCTCGACAAGATGTTCGAGAAAGCCGGAATGGATCCGGACCGCATCCTCAACCAGGTGCGCAAAGGTTACAGCGGCCAAGGCGGACCGCTGACGCCGCTGTCCTTTTCGACCATGGGCCAGGAGCCGTCGGGCGACACGATGCGCGCCAACCGCATCCTGAACCAGATGGACCGTCTGAACCTCTATCGCATCGCCGCTCAGAAGGCGCCGTTCGCAACGCCGCTGAAGGACCCGTTCCGCTTTACCTCGGGCTTCGGTTACCGCTGGGGCCGCCTGCACGCAGGCACCGATTTCGCGGCACCGCATGGCACGCCGATCTACTCCACGGCAGACGGCGTCGTGGTCCACGCCGGATGGTCTTCGGGCTATGGCCGACTGGTCAAGATCCAGCATGAATTCGGCATCGAAACGCGCTATGCGCACATGTCGAAAATTCGGGTGAAGGTTGGCCAAAGGGTCTCGCGCGGGCAACGGATCGGTGATATGGGGAACACTGGACGGTCGACCGGGACCCATTTGCACTACGAGGTCCGTGTCGGCGGCAAACCCGTCAATCCCATGATCTATATCAAGGCTGCGAACGATGTTTTCTAAAAGCAAAATCAACGAACCCGGTCCCGGCAGCGATGCTGCGGCGAAACCCAGCGTTCCCGAGTCTGCGAAACCGTCCACCGGCGATTTCAAACCCTCCGCTCCGAAGCCGAAGCCGCCGGCCTCCGTGCTGTCCCCGGACCTGCACGTGACGGGCAACATCAAGACCACCGGCGACATCCAGGTCGAGGGCACCGTCGAAGGCGACATCCGCGCCCACCTGCTGACCATCGGCGAAAGCGCGACCATCAAGGGTGAGGTCGTCGCGGACGACGTCGTCGTGAACGGTCGCATCGTCGGTCGCGTGCGCGGCCTGAAGGTCCGCCTGACCGCCACCGCGCGTGTCGAGGGCGACATCATCCACAAGACCATCGCAATCGAATCCGGCGCCCATTTCGAGGGTTCGGTGCAGCGTCAGGACGATCCGCTGAATGGCGGCAAGGCCCGTCCCATCGGCCAGGCCACGGCACAGGCCACGGCGATCCCGCCGCAGACCGGCAGCCAGCAGGGCTGAACGCAGCGCCAAAATTTCGGGAAAGGCCTCGCCAAGTGCGGGGCCTTTTGCTTTTCTGGACCGGATCATTACCGGAACGGACCTATTCAATGAAAAGACTTCTTGCCGCCCTTATCGTCGCGGTCCTGCCATCCGCGGGCATGACAGCGACCCTTGCACTGGCCGACGATCCGGTATTCGGCTGTCTCGTCACGCTCGACGGACCAATTGCGCCGGGCGACACGAACACCTTCCTCTCCCTTATCCAGCAGGCCTCCACCAGCTCTCACCACGCCGACCTGATCTGGTACAACGAATACGATGACGGAGGCCCGCCAGACATAGACTTCAAGGTGCCGCTGAACCTCTGCCTGAACAGCCCCGGCGGTTCCCTAACAGAGGCGATGGCACTGACCGACGCGGTGCATGGTCATCTGGGCACGATGGTCCGGCCCGGCGCGCGCTGCGAAAGCGCATGTGCCCTCGTCTTCATGGCCGGATCTTATGACACGGGCAGCGACATCGGCTATGTGACCAGCCGCCACCTCCACGTCGACGGCAAGTTGGGCTTTCACGCACCGAGCCTAACGGTGCCGGAGGGCAATTACGACGCGGCCTCTGTCGCGCGGGCCTACCAGGTGTCTGTTGTCGCCACGGCAAAGATCTTCCGCAACCTGGTGAACTACCGTTTCCCGCCCTCGCTGGCGGCCAGGATGCACGAAACACCGCCCGAACAGATGTTCTATGTCACTACCGTGCGCGAAGCCGCGCGTTGGGGGATTTCGGTTGTCGGCGTCGATGCGCCCTCCGCCTTCTCGGACGCAGTGATCCGCACCGCATGCGGGAACCTCTATCGCCGCACGAAGGACCAGATCGACAGCGACCCCGACTCGTGGAACCGCAACGCCCACAACGGCGAACCGGTAAGCCGCCCTGAGCCCGAGACCTTCACCTATACCAACTTCGGGATGGAAGCGCTCGGCACGTGCGAGGGCCGCTTCCTGGACCCCGGCGACGCGTACAACCTTGCCCGGACCTGGTGGCCGGTCGCCAGCGCGGTCCAGAACGCCACCTGGGCCACGGCCGCCTTCCCTGATGCCCAGCCCACGCTTTTCTTCTCGTTCCTGCAGTCGTTCATGGCTTGGCCCGGCGAGGTTCCCCTGTCCGCCCTGCCCCGCAACGGACAAGTGATCGAAATGACCCGGCGCGGGACCTGCTTTGTTTACGATTCCAACGACTCCCTGATCGACCGCGAGCCCTGCACCCGCATCCAGCGGGCAGAGCCGGACGGGCGGTTCCTGTCGCTGCACGACTGGCCCTCCGGCGCGCGGACAGTGGTCGAACTGGACGGCGGCATCCGGCGGATCAATGGCGGCGAGGCCTACGATTGGTACTGGCCGGAGCCAAAGCCACAAGGCGCCGGAGAGACCTGCACGCAAAACACCTCCTCCGGCAATTCCTTCTGTTTCCACCCCGATTGAGTCGCGCTGGCGGACCTGACTGCCATGGCGGACGGACGAGTCGAATGCAGCCTTGCGAAGAGGATATTCGCGTTTCAGTTGCGCTCGAAAAGCAAGCATCTTCATGGCGGAAGCACGATTTCGGGGTGTTTCTTGCCGCATTGCGGCGGAAATGCGCGCAACCTGTTGCACGATGCAAAAATGCGGCGTTTCGGCGCTTGAAAAACCTGCTGCAGGAGGCAACTTACGCTCGACAATAAAGAGGCGACGCCGCAAACATATGCCCGCAACATACCGTAATACAGTAACTTCTTCGGCCCTGACACGCAGGGCCATGTTCGCTCAGACCTTTGCCGCGGCCCTTTTTGCCGCCAGCCGCAGCGCGGCACAGACAGCACCCGAAGACGCCCTCGCACCGGAGGCAGAAGGCACGCCATTCTCGTTCGACTGGCTGACTGACCGGCAGCGCGAAAGTGCCACCCACGAATGGACTGCTCCTCCCGTTCTGGATGAAGAGGTTTCCGGGCTCGACTACGACACCTACCGCCAGATCCAGTTCCGCCCGGACCACGCCCGTTGGTCAGATCCGAAGGCGCGCGTCGTGCTGCACGGCTACCATCCGGGCTGGCTGTTCGACCGCCCCGTGCGATTGAACGAGATCGTCGAGGGCACCTCGCGCCCCATTCGTTTCACCGGCAGCGACTTCCGCTACGGCGACGACATCGCGGAGCGTTTTCCCGACGACTTCGAGTTTCCCGGCATCGCCGGATTCCGTCTGAACGCACCGCTGAACGCGCCCGACCGCTTCGACGAAGTTGTGTCCTTTCTGGGCGCCAGCTATTTCCGGGCGCTCGGAAAGGGCAACGTCTACGGGCTCAGCGCGCGCGGTCTTGCGCTGAACACCGCCATCGGCGGCGAAGAGGAATTCCCCTTCTTTTCGGAGTTCTGGATCGAACGCCCCGAACCGGGAACGTCGCATGTCGTGTTCTACGCCGCGCTGGAAAGCCCTTCCGTGGCCGGCGCATATCGCTTTGCCATCACGCCCGGCGAAACCACCACCATCGACGTGGAGCAGCGCCTGTTCTTCCGCAACGACGTGCGCCAGTTGGGCATCGCGCCGCTGACCTCCATGTTCCTGTTTGCGCCGAACGACGTGGGTCCGTTCCACGATTACCGCGAACGGGTGCACGACAGCGAAGCGCTGATCGTCGACACGACCGACCACCGGTTCTTCCGGCCCCTGCGCAACCCGGAGACGCTGGCGAATTCCTATGTCGGAGCGAACGCGCCCGCCGCGTTCGGGCTCGTGCAGCGCAACCGTGCGTTCGAAGACTACCTCGACGCCCACGCCTACTATGAAAAGCGCCCCTCGCTGATCGTGGAACCGGTCGGAGACTGGGGACGCGGGGCGGTCCGGCTGATCGAAATCCCGACCGACCTGGAAAGCAACGACAACATCGTGGCTTTCTGGGTGCCGGAGGGCGAAATCCGGGCCGGAGACGCGCGTGAATTCTCCTACCGGCTACATTGGGGCATGGCTCCGCTTGGCAGCGATACACAATTTGCCCGAGTTTTGCGCACTTTGACCGGTTTTGGCGGCGTTGCAGGCATAAATCCGCAGAAGGATCGGCAAAAATTCGTCATCGACTTCGAAGCCGGAAAAATGACGGAACCCGAAGACGACGCACCTGTTGAAGAAGTGGTTTCAGCGGTCAATGGCGAGATTGTTGAAACGGTTCTGGAACGCCTTGAGGACCCCAGCCTCTGGCGGCTGGTGATCGAGGTCCGCGCAAACGGGCCTGCACCGGTCGAACTCAAGGCCGACCTTCAACAGGGTAATCGCCGTTTGACGGAAACATGGTTGTACCAATGGAAGAAAAGTTGATGGGCCGGTCCGAAAGCAAGGACATGTTCGGATTGCCGCCGAACGCACCGCTCGACATGCCATCTCAGGTTCTCGAACGCGACCGGTCGCGCTACGCGCCGATGCTGACGCGCTGGCTGATGTGGCGCAATGCCTGATCGGAGTGCCGTCCGCCCGGACTCTCCAACCGTTCTCGTCCGCACGCTGGCACTCACCTTCACCTTCGGGGCGGCGGCGTTTGCGGCGACCCTCATGGCCGATGCCGCCATCAGCGACGGTTTTCAAACGTTGGACGTGGCGCGCGTTGCGCTGATCTTCATAACCACGCTCTGGTTGGCGTGGGGCGCGGTGCAGGCCCTTGTCGGTCTGCCCAGATTGCGGCGGCGCATCGACATCGAGGCCCTTCCGAAACCCACCGCCCCTACCGTCGTCCTCTTGCCGATCTGCAACGAGGATCCGGACGCAGCGGCCAACCGTATTCGGGCTATGATACGGTCGTGCATGTTCGCGGATGTGAAGGTCGACTTCGCGATCCTGTCGGACACGCGCGATCCCCAGGCACAGTTAAGAGAGCGCGCGGCCTTTGCCGACCTGCTACAACCGCGCGAGGACAGTCTGCGCGTCTATTACCGCCTGCGCGAGAACAACCACGGCCGCAAGGCCGGCAACGTCGAAGAGTTCATCCGCCGTTTCGGTGGCGCTTACGAGTTCGCGGTAATCCTCGATGCCGATAGCCTGATGGAAGGTGCCACCATCGGGCATCTGATGTCGCGCATGATGGCGGACCCGCAGCTTGGACTTTTGCAGACTCTGCCCAAGGTCATCGGGGCCTCGTCGCTCTTCGGGCGCGCCATGCAATTCGCGGCCAGCTTCCACGCACCGGTCTTTGCGCGCGGCCTGCAGCGCATGCAGGGCGGCACCGGACCGTTCTGGGGACACAATGCCATCGTGCGCGTACGCGCCCTCGCCCAGTGCTGCGGACTGCCCGTGCTGCGCGGCACGCCCCCTTTCGGCGGTGTCATCCTCAGCCACGATTACGTCGAAGCCGCCCTGCTGGCGCGCGGCGGCTGGCGGGTCGAACTCGACAGCACCATCCCCGGATCTTACGAAGAGGGTCCCGACAACATCATGGCCTTCGCCCGCCGCGACCGTCGCTGGTGCCAGGGCAACCTGCAGCACATGCGTCTGGTCGGCGCGCCGGGCCTTGTCGGGTGGAGCCGCTTCGTCTTTGTCCAGGGGATCGCGTCGTATCTGGTGCCGCTGCTCTGGGCCGCGTTCCTCGTGACCTCCGTCGCGGCCACCGCAACGGCGCCTGCGCCGGATTACTTCCCCGAACCGCACCAGTTGTTCCCGGTCTTCCCCGACGACCGCACACGCCAGATCGTGGCGCTGGCCATCGGCATCATCGGCCTGCTGCTCTTGCCCAAGTTCGGCATCCTGCTGCACGCAGCCCTCGACCGCCGCACAAAGGAGTTTGGCGGCTGGCTGCGCTCGACCGGCTCTGTCGCCGCAGAGGTGCTCTTGTCGTCGCTGCTGGCGCCTGTGATGCTGATGTACCAGACCCGCGCGGTGGTTCAGGTGCTCTTCGGTCAGGACGGCGGATGGCCTGCGAACCAACGCGGCGAAGGGCGTCTGTCGCTGCTGGACGCATGGCGCGCCTCCGGCTGGATCGCGCTTTGCGGATTGGGCGCGCTTCTGGCTGCCGCCTACCTCGCCCCTGCCCTGACGGTTTGGCTCCTGCCGGTGACCGTGCCGATGATCGGCGCGCCGGTCCTTCTGGCCGCGACGTCGCATCCCGTGGGCCGCGCTGTCTTCCACACGCCCGAGGAAACCGCCCCGGCGCCCGTCATTGCCGCCTACCGGGTGCTGAGCGAACGCGCGCAGTCCGACCGTTCCCACGAAACCAAGGCAGACCAGAGCTCTGCCGCCGACCCCGAGACGCCCGATGTCCCCGTCCGCGCAAACTGACCGCAAGATCGTCCCCATGCCGGCGCGGTCCGGTCCGTCCCCGAAGGAACGCGATCCGCGCATCGACTTCTTCCGCGGTGTCGCGCTGATGATGATCCTCATCAACCACATGCCCGGCAATCCGTGGGAAGCGATCACCAACCGCGAGCTTGGGTTCTCCGATGCGGCCGAGGCGTTTTTCGTCATGTCCGGGATCGCGGCGGGCATCGCCTATTCGCCCGCCATCGCGCGGTGGCTCGATGGCAAGGGTGGGCTGCGCGCGGCGTTGACACCGATGTGGCGGCGGGCGTGGACGCTGTATCTCGTGCAGATCCTGCTGACGGTCGCAGCTCTCGGTCTGTTTGCCTGGGCCGCGGACACTTTCCTGCTGTCCAAGTTCAGGACGATGCACAACCTGGGACTTATCTACTCCGACACGCGCGCGGCGCTGACCGGCATTCCGATCCTCGGCTACCAGATCGGCTATGTGAACATCCTGCCGACCTACATCGTGCTGATGCTGGCCGGGCCGCTGATCCTCGCCGCCGCGATCCGCTGGCCCTGGCAGACGCTCACGGCCTCGGTCGCGCTGTGGTGGGTGGCGGGGGCATACCGGTTGAACATCCCCAACCATCCCGGTGGCGGCGGCTGGTTCCTGTCGCCTCTGTCGTGGCAACTGATCTTTCTGGTGGGGCTGATGATCGGCCATCGCCACCGGCGCGGCGAGCGTCTGGTTCCGGTCAACCGCGCCTTGTTCTGCGCCGCATTGTTCTTCGTGGTCTTCGCATTCGCCTGGCGACACGTGCCGGACCTCGGGTCGTTCATGAACCACAAGATGGCGCAACTCAGCAGCCTTGGCGCGCCCTACCATATCACCACCCACAACAAGACCCTGCTGGCCGCGCCGCGCCTGCTGCACGTGCTGGCCATGCTCTACGTCCTGTCCTGCTTGCCGTTCGTCCGCACGATCGCCGCGCATGCGGCCTCGGCCCCGCTGCGGCTGCTGGGGCAGCATGGGCTTCTGGTCTTTGCACTTGGCACCGTGCTGGCGTTGACCGGCCAGATCCTGATGGACGTGGAGCCGAACGTGGCATGGCTCCCTTGGGCTTTACCGCCACTCGCCGCGTTGATCTCTTACGCGGCGGTGCGGATCGCGATCTGGGGCACCGTGCCGCGCGGTCCGACACCGGAGCGGGCAACCGCAATGCCGGCGGCTCCGGTGCGGGACCTCGCCTGAAATCGCCTTGCACGGGCGCGGTTGCCACAGGAGAGTGACGCAAACCGCGCCCGGAGCCAGACCGATGACCACCACCGAAGCTTATGCCGCCGCCCTGATCCAGGCCCACGCCTCGCGCCAACGGGCGGATGCCACGGCTCTTCCGGCCCCGACCTACGACGAGGCGCTGGCCATACAGTCCCGTGTCATGCCGACGCTGGGCGCAGTGAGTGGGTTCAAGGTGGCGGACCGCGTGGACGGCCCGCCGGTCATCGCGCCGATCCCGGCCAGCCGCACGTTGGCGACCGGGGCTGTGGTTCCGGTTATCGACCTCCTGGGGATCGAACTTGAAATCGGTTTCGAATGCCTGACCGACGGCGCGGCTGACCTGAAGACCCCTGCGCAGTACTTCCGCCCACGCATCGTGCTGGAACTTGTCGACACGCGCCTGACGGGCCGCGAGCTCGACCCGATGACCAAACTGGCCGACATGCAGATCAACGCAGGCCTGATCTTGGGTCCGGTGCTGGAGGACTGGGACGGCAGCGATTTCTCGACCGTCAACGCGCGGCTCACCTGCAACGACCGCACGGTGATCGACGGCCCCGCGACCGTGCCGGGCGGCTCTGCCCTGGCGAACCTTGCCCTGTTTTGCGCGCATGTGGGCCAGCACTGTGGCGGCCTGCGCCAGGGCCAGACAGTCATCACAGGTTCGCTCTCGGGACTGGAATACTTCCCCGCCGGGACGAAGGTCGCGGGTCATATCGACGGCTTCGGCGGGATCGGCTGCACGCTGGGCTAGCTGTCCTCGCGCGCCTCCGCCAGCAGACCGCCCGTCCGCTCGACGAGGTATTCCGCCACCAGACGCGCCGCCCGCGACAGGGTCCGCCGCGCGTCGATCACCACCGAAATGGTGGGCGGCACCAGCCCCTTGTCCTTCAGCGGCAGGAACACCAGGTCCCCGCTGCGCAGTTCCGGCAGCACGTCGAGTTCCGAAGTGATCATCGCCACGTCGCCCCGAAGCAGCGCGCGTTTCAGCACCTGCAGGGAATTGGACGCCAGCACCGGCACGTTCTCGGCAAAGAACCAGGCGTGCCGGTTGTCCATGTACTGACGGATCGGCAGACGCGCGCTTTGCGACACCAGTGCATGGCCCGACAGCCTGGACAGCGAAACCTCCGCCTCTGCCCCAAGCGGATGCTCGGGCGCGACGATACAGCCGAAGCGCAGCTTGTCTATCCACATCACGTGCTGGTGGCGCAGGCGCGGCATGTCGAAGGCCATGGCGACCTCTACCGCGCCTTCGTCCAGTTGCCGCGCCGCTTGCGACGGTGGCACAATGTCGAGGTTGAGACGCAGGTGTGGGTGCTCTTCACGCAGCCAGACGTGCAGGTCTTCGAGGACGCCGTTCGCCATGCTGTCCATGGCCGCCAGACGCACGCTGCCCCGCTCCTGCCCGCGCATCTCCTGCAGGTCGGTCTCCAGCCGTTCGGCGTCCGACCGCCAGCGACGCGCCATGACGACAACCGCCTCTCCGGCCGCCGTGGGGCGCATGCCGCGCGGCAGGCGTTCGAACAGCGGCGCGCGGTTCGCCTCTTCCAGTGCCTTGATGTGCCTGTCGATGGCCGAGGCCGCAATTCCCAAGGCCCGGGACGCGGCCTGCACCGACCCGTGTTCCGCGACTGCCTCGACATATAGCAGAGGCCTCGGAACGAGATGCATTTTCATGCGACCATCCGAAATATCCGTTCTCAATTCGAGAACGGAAACTCACACATTTTGTCATGGATGGCAATTCAAACCGTCGCTAGCCTTGGGGTCGACGGTTCGGCCCGCCAACAGAAAGACCATGAACCATGCAAGACAATGCTCTCCACAGCCAGCCCCATGACACGGTCATCAAGGGCGCACGCGTCGTGACCTCCGGCACGGTGACCACGTGCGAGATCGGCATCGTATCGGGGCGCATCGTGACGCTGGGCACAGGGCTGTGCGGACACGAGGTCATCGACGCCACCGGTCTCATCGCCATGCCCGGCGGCATCGACGGCCACGTGCATATCTCGCAGCCCTCGGGACCGGGTGTGGAGATGGCGGACGATTTCGCCTCCGCCACGCGCTCCGCCGCCTGCGGCGGGAACACCACGGTCATGCCCTTCTGCCTCGCCACCGAAGGCCAGACACTGCGCGAAGCCGTGGCCGACTACATGGCGAAGGCCGAAGGCCAGTGCCTGACCGATGTGTCCTTCCACCTGATCGTGACAAAGGCCGATCCGGTGACGCTGGGCCAGGACCTGCCCGCGCTGATCGCCGAGGGGATGACCAGCTTCAAGGTCTTCATGACCTACCAGGGTATGCGCCTGACCGATGCGGAGATCCTGCAGGTCATGGACGTGGCCCGCGAACAGGGCGCGCTGACCCTGGTCCACGCCGAGAACGAGGACGCCATCGAATTCCTGCGCGACAAGGCAGAGCGCGCGGGCCAGACCACTCCGGTAAACCACGCGCGTACCCGACCCGTACCGGTCGAACGCGAAGCCACCCACCGCGCCACGACGCTGGCCGAGGTGGCAGGCGTGCCGGTGATGATCGTGCATGTGTCGAACGGTGCGGCGCTGGAGGAGATCCAGCGCGCCAAGACCCGTGGCGTGCGCGTGCTGGCCGAGACCTGCCCGCAGTACATCACCCTGACCGCCGACGACCTGGACCGCGCAGGATTCGAGGGGGCGAAATGGGTGTGCTCTCCTCCGCCGCGCGACACCGCGGAACAGGCGGCGATCTGGACCGGGCTGACCTCTGGCGCCTTCGACGTCTTCTCCTCCGACCATTGTCCGTTCCGATTCGACGATAGCCACGGCAAGGATGTGCCCGGTGCGCGCAAGTCCTTCCGCAACATCCCGAACGGAATCCCGGGTGTCGAGACGCGCCTACCCATACTGTTCTCCGAAGGCGTCACCAAGGGTCGCATCAGCCTTCAGACCTTCGCCGCGCTGACCGCCACGAACAACGCACGGATCTACGGTCTGGAGCACAAGGGCAGCATCGCCGTGGGCATGGATGCCGACATCGTGCTCTGGGATCCGTCGAAGACACGCACCATCACGCAGGACATCCTCCACCACGGCTCGGATTATACTCCGTGGGAAGGCTTCGAGGTGACCGGCTGGCCGGTGCGCACCATCCTGCGCGGGCAGACGGTCATGCAGGACGGTGAACCGGTGGGCCAGCCCACGGGCCATCACGTCGCCCGCGCCAAGCCGGAGGTCGCGGCATGAGCTTCCCCCCCGTCGACGGCATCCGCATCGGGATGCTCACGCCTTCGTCCAACACCGTGCTGGAGCCCTACACCTCGGCGATGTTCGCGCCCTTCGGCGATGCGGCCACGGCACATTTCGGCCGCTTCCGGGTGGTTGAGATATCCATGTCGGAGGCGTCGCAGTCGCAGTTCACGCTTGAGCCGATCCTCGATGCGGCGGAGCGGCTGGCCGAGGCCAAACCCCACCTGATCGCATGGAACGGCACCTCGGCCTCCTGGCTGGGGCTGGAGAAGGACCGCGCGCTCTGCTCTGCCATCACCGAGCGGACGGGTGTTCCCGCCACATCCACGATCCTCGCCTACGACACGCTCTTCAAAGCGATGAACGTGCGGCGGCTCGGCGTCGTCACGCCCTACATCGAGGACATCGAGAGCCGGATGATCGCCAACTACGCGGCGCAGGGGATCGAGGTCACGGCCACCCGGCGCCTCGACGACAAGGGCAACTACAGCTTCGCAACATACCTTGCGGAACAGGTCGGCGCGATGGTCGAGGAGGTCGCGGCGTCGAAACCCGACGCCATCGCCATCGTCTGCACCAACTTCCGCGGCGCGCCGGAGGCGGCCCGCATCGAAGCGGCCACCGGCATCCCGGTGCTCGATTCCGTCGCCGTCACGGCGGCTCACTGCCTGCGCGAGACCGGGCTGGACCCGTCGCGCGTCACCGGATGGGGGAGCGTCTTCGCACGTTTCGCAGCCCTGTCCTGATCCCAGTACGACACGACAAAGACCCACCAAGGAGACCACCCATGATCCGAACGATCGCAACCTGCGCCGCGGCGCTGGCCGTCCTCGCCGTGCCTGCGTCCGCCGAAACCCTGCGCGTGATGGGCCAGCCCGTCGCAACCGGCCTGATCCAGAAGAACGTCGAACAGCCGTTCTTCGAAAACTTCGCCGAAGAAACCGGACTTGAAGGTTTCACCGCCGATTACCAGCCGGTCGACGTGACCGGCATCAAGGACACCGAACAGCTTCGCATCCTCAAGGACGGCCTGTTCGACATCGTGTCGCTGCGCCTGTCGCAGGTCAGCCGTGACGAGCCCACGATCCTCGGGCTCGACCTCGTCGGTCTGAACCCGGACTACGAGACCGGCAAGATGACGGTCGAGGCCTTTGCCCCCGTGGTCGACGCCCGCCTGCAGGAGAAGTTCAACACCAAGCTGCTGGGCGTCTGGCCGTTCGGTCCGCAGGTGCTGTTTTGCGAACCCGAGATCGCTTCTCTGGCCGATCTCAAGGGCCTGAAAGTCCGCGTCTACGACCAGAACCTGGCAGAGTTCGTCAGCCTCGTCGGCGGCACGCCCGTGCCGCTCGGTTTCCCCGAAGTGCAGCAATCGCTGGCGCGCGGCGTGGTCGATTGCGCGATCACCGGCCCGTCCTCCGCCAATTCCGCCGGCTGGCCGGAAGTGACCTCCTACACCCTACCGATCGCCTTCCAGTTGGCGATGAACGGCTACGGCATCAACCTCGACACCTGGAACAAGATGACTCCGGACCAGCAGGAAAAGCTGGAGGCGGGTTTCGACAAGTTGTCCGACAAGATCTGGGCCTATTCCGAGGAACTGTTCGACGACGCGGTGAACTGCAACACCGGCGCCGAACCCTGCGAAACCGGGACCTCCTATGACCTGAAACTGGTGGAACCGACCGCAGCCGACAAGGAACTGGTGGGCACCGCGGTGCCGAACGTCTCCTTCCCGGCCTGGAAAGAGGTCTGCGACGCCACCAACCCGGGCTGCTCCGAGGCGTGGACCGCCGCCACCGGCCAGAGCATGTAATTCCCCCGATGCCTCCGGGCCAGCGATGGTCCGGGGGCGCCTTTCCCTTACCCGGAGAAACCGAATGGACCGCCTTGCCACATGGATCAGCCGCCTGTTCGGATGGGCGCTCCTGTTCCTGTCCGCCTTCGTCGCGCTGGAAACGGTGCTGCGCAAGGTCTTCAACATGTCCCTTCAGGGCGCCGACGAACTGGGCGGCTATGTCCTGGCCCTCGGGGCTGCGCTGTCCTTCATCGTCGCCATGGCCGACCGGGCGCACATCCGCATCGACGTGCTGCACGCGCGCTTTCCGCTAAAGGTGCAGGCCGTGCTCGACTGGCTGTCGGTGCTGTCACTCGGCATCCTCGGGCTGTTCTTCCTGTATGTCGGCTGGTTCGTCATCGCAGACACGCTCGACTACGGCTCCACCGCCGCGACGCCCTGGCGCACGCCGCTGATCTGGCCGCAATCCGCTTGGTACGCCGGCCTCGCGATCTTCGCACTCTGCTCCTTCGTCCTCGCTGCGCGCGCTACTTGGCTGTTTTTCATCGACCGCCATGCCCAGCTTGCCGCCGAATTCAACCCGACCTCTGCCGAAGAGGAGCTTTCCGAAGAGCTCCAGCAGCTTCAGGACCGCTGACACATGGGTATTCTCGACATTCTCGTGGGATTCATCGTGATGATGGGCCTGCTTCTGGCCGGGCTGCCGGTCGCCACCGTGATGGTCGCCATCGGCGTCGCGGGCGGCATGATCCTTTACGGTCCCGTCCTGCTGAAAAGCATGGGGCCGGTGCTGTGGGGCACCTCGAACGAGCCGGTGCTGACCGCCATCCCGCTGTTCATCCTGCTGGGTGAACTGCTGCTGCGCTCGGGCCTGGCCGACCGCATGTACGGCACGCTCGCGCTCTGGCTCGGCCGGCTGCCCGGGGGCCTCCTGCACACCAACATCGGCTGCTGCTCGCTGTTTGCCGCGACCTCCGGATCCTCGGTCGCGACCGCCGCCACGGTGGGCACGGTTGCCCTGCCCGCGCTGACCGAACGCCGCTACCGCCCCTCCCGCGCTCTGGGATCGCTGGCGGCGGGCGGCACGCTTGGCATCCTCATTCCGCCCTCGGTCAACCTGCTGGTCTATGGCTCTCTGGCCAGCGTCTCTGTCGGGCAGCTCTTCATCGCGGGCATCGTGCCCGGTATCCTGCTGACGCTCATGTTCATGGTCTTCATCGCCGCGCAGGACATCCTGTCGCCCGGCGGCGCCTTCGAGGACGCGCATGTCCCGTGGGAGGTGAAGATCCGCGCGCTGAAGAACCTGGTCCCCGCCGCCACCGTCTTTGCCATCGTCATGGGCTCCATCTATCTCGGCATCGCCACACCGACCGAAAGCGCCGCGCTGGCGGTGCTGACCGCGCTCGGCTTTGTCGCGGCGGAGGGCAAGCTGACGCGCGATTTCCTCGACGTCTGTTTCCGCAAGACCGCACGCACCACCGGCATGATCCTCCTGATCATCGTCGCTGCTTTCACCCTGAACGTGACGCTTGCGCTTGGCGGCGTGACGCGGGTGATGACGGTCTGGGTCGACAGCCTCGGGCTGACCCCGGTCGAGCTGCTCTTTGCCCTGATGCTGTTCTACGTGATCCTCGGGATGTTCATGGACGTTCTGTCGATGCAGGTTCTGACCATACCGATCGTCGTGCCGATCGTCACCGCCGCGGGCATCGACCCAGTCTGGTTCGGCATCTTCGTCGTGCTCATGTGCGAGCTGGGCATGATCACGCCGCCTGTCGGCATGAACCTCTACGTCGTGCAGGGCGTCCGCAACGACAAGGGCCCCTTCACCGACGTGGTTACGGGGGCCATCCCCTATGCCGCGCTCATGCTGTTCTTCACCTCGGCGCTGATCCTGTGGCCGTCCATTGCGACCTGGCTTCCGGAGGCGGTCGGACGATGAGCCTCGACACCACGCAGACCCTGCCCGACGCCACCGCCCTGGTCGAGGCGTTCTCCAAAGGCGACGCCGATCCCGTCGAAGTGATGGAAAACCACCTGGAAACCATCGACCGCCGCGACCGTGACCTGAACGCCTTCTCGGCCCGCGCCGCCGATGTGCGCGATCTGGCCCGCGCCGCACGCGAGCGCTGGCAGGCGGGCGCGCCGCTGGGACCGCTCGACGGTGTTCCGGTGATCGTGAAGGACAACCTGGTCTCCGCCGGTCTCCCGGCGGCATGGGGCAATCCTGAACTCGGGCGCCGCGTACCAGAGCACGACGAGGACCCTATCGCCGCCCTGCGCGGCGCCGGGGCCATCGTCCTCGGCAAAGGAAACACGCCCGAATTTGCCGTCGAAGGCTACACCGCCAACGCCGCCTTCGGCGTGACCCGCAATCCGTTCGATCCGGCGCTGACACCCGGGGGATCCTCCGGCGGTGTCGTCGCAGCCGTGGCGTCCGGCATGGCGGTGGCCGGAATCGGCACGGACGGCGGTGGCTCCATCCGAAGGCCTGCGGGCTACACCGGCCTCTGGGGGCTGAAGCCCGGGATCGGCAGCGTGCCGCGCGGCAAAGGCCTGCCGCAGGTCCTGCTCGATTTCGAGACGGTCGGACCCATCACCCGCTCTGCCCGCGACCTCGCCCTCTTCCACGGCGTCCTTGCCGGACGCACCGTTACGTCAGCGACCCGCCCCATCCGCATCCTTGCCGTCGGGCGGATCGCCGATGCGCCCTGCGATGCATCCATCCGCGCGGCCTTTGCCGAGACGGTCGAACGGTTGCGCGCCCTGGGCCATGAAGTCACCGAGCGCCCGCTGCCGCTCGACCTCGAACCGCTGAACGAGGTCTGGTCCGGGATGGCGGAGATCGGCCTCGCGCATCTCGCCTGGCGCGACCCGGCGGTGATGGACGCCGCCGCCGGCAAGTACAAGGCGATGGCGGTACGAGGGGCACAGGTCTCTGCCGTGCAGCTCTACGAGGCACTGACCCGCGTCTTCGCCCTGCGCGAGGCGGTCGGCGATCTGTGGGGGCACGATGCTGTCCTCATGCCGACCGCCGCAGCGCCACCCTGGCCCGCGTCCGAGGTCTATCCTGACACCATCGACGGCCAACCTGCCGGACCGCGCGGACATGCCGTCTATACCGGTTGGGTCAACGCGGCAGGCCTTCCCGCCCTGGCCTTCCCGGCCAAGCCCGCGAACGGACTGCCCATCGGGATGCAGCTTGTCGGCCGCCTTGGCGGTGAGGATCTTCTGCTGGGCATTGCGGCCACGCTCGACACCTGAGCGCGACGGCACCCGCCCCGGCCAGCAGCCGTCAGGTCAGTTCGATCACCGCATCGACCTCGACCAGCGCCTTTGCCGGAAGCGAGGACACGTTGACCGCAGTGCGGGCATGGCGGCCAGCGTCGCCGTAGAGGTCGATGAAGAGCTGCGACGCGCCGTTCACGATCATCGGCCCGTCGCCGAAATCCGGCGGGGCCGCGACGAAGCCGCCAAGCCGGACGACCTCTTTCACGCGGCTGAGGGACCCCGCGACCTTTTTGATGCAGAACAGCAGGTTCAAAGCGCACATCCGTGCCGCCGCCTGCCCTTCGGCCATGTCGAACCCGTCGGCTACCGGCCCGAAGTACTTTGGCTCGCCTTCCCATTCGCAAATCTGCCCGGACAGGAACAGCAGGTTGCCGGTGATCTTGCCGGGCAGGAACAACGCGCGCGACGGCGCGGAGGGCGGCAGGTCCAGCCCCATCTCCGCCAGTTTCGCCTCGATGGGGCAGCTCATGCCGGCACCGCGCTGAGCGCCATCGCCGCCCGGATCAGCGACAGATCGGAACCGCGCGGCCCGATCAGCGAGACGCCGTAGGGCGCACCGTCCACCTTGCGCGCAGGCATCACCACCTGCGGCAGCCCCGCCAGTCCCGCAACGCACAACAGCCGCATGGCGTCGTGGCGGAAGCCGTCGAAGACCTCGACAGGCGCATCCAGCCGGAATGGCGCGTCATGCACGACTGGCGCCAACAGGACACCTTCGGCGCCCAGCAAGCGGTCCATCGCAGCCGTGAAGGCGGCGCGGGCGGTGCGACCGACCTCTGCCTCCGCGTCCGTCAGCGCCTCAGCCGCGTCGGCCCGCCCGTCGATTCCACGCACCAGTGGCATGCTAGAGGAGCGGATGAACGGCACCACGTCGACCTTCGCGTCCGCCGACATCGTCGTGAGGAAGGTCTTGTAGGTCGCCTCCACTCCCTCGGGGTAGACAGAGACCTCTGTCGCCTCCATCCCGCCGAAAGCCGCGTCGTAGACCGCCCTTTGCTCCGGCCCCAGTTGCGCCAGCATGTCCAGAGGCCGCATCAGGCGCGGCACGTCCGGCAGGGGCGCGCTATCCTCCATCAGGACCGACATGGCACGCAACAGCGTTTCACCGTCCCGCGCGAACAGCCCGCAAGTGTCGTAGCTCGACGCCAGCTTCTGCACCGCCTCCAGCGAGATGACACCGTGTGTGGGCCTTATGCCCCAGATCCCGCAGAAGCTGGCCGGTGCGCGCACCGATCCGCCGGTGTCCGATCCGACCGCGATGTCGCACAACCCCGCCGCCACCGCCACGGCGGACCCCGAGGACGATCCGCCAGGTATGCGGTCTGGCGCCGCCGGGTTCACCGGCGTGCCGAAATGTGCGTTCATGCCGTACATCGACCAGGCCAGCTCGTCGGTGTGGGTCTTGCCGACAAAGGCGGCACCCGCCTCCAGCAGGGCGTCGACAGCGGGGGCATTCGCCTGCTTGACCTCGCTCATGGCCAGCGCCGTCGGGCAGCCGGACCCGGTGCGGTATCCTGCAACGTCGTATATGTCCTTCACCCCCAGTGTGAGCCCGGCCAGAGGCCCGCCGCCGGCAGAGGCCACGCGCACCGGCGGGTAAGGCATGAAGCAGCGGAAGGGGTCTTTGTCGATCAGCATTTGGATTTCGGTCTTTCGGTCATTCAACGGCGACGGGTTCCTCGGCGCGAAGGCAGGCGACGCGCCGGCGCGGGGCCGGTTCGATCATCGGCGGCAGCGCAGCACGGCACTCCTGCAGCACACGCGGGCACCGGGGCGCAAAAGAGCACGAGTCGGGCCGCTCTTCCAGAGCGGGCGGCGCACCGGGGATGGCGTTCAGCCGCGCGCCGCGCGCCACATCGTGCAGGTTCGCTGCCAGAAGACCCTGCGTATAAGGATGGCGCCCGTCGCGGATGATCTCGCGCGTGGTGCCTTCCTCGGCGATCTGGCCCGCGTACATCACTGCGACCCGTTCCGAGATCTCCACCGCCACGCCGATGTCGTGGGTGACGAAGATCACGCCCATGCCGAACTCCTTCTGCAATTCCCGCAGCAGGAGGAGGATCTGGATCTGCACCGTGGCATCCAACGCCGTCGTCGGCTCGTCCGCCAGCAGCAGACGCGGACGGCAGGCCAGCGCCAGCGCGATCATCACCCGCTGCCGCATGCCGCCCGACAGTTCGTGGGGGTAGTTGTGCAGGCGCCGGTTGGCCGAGGGGATGCGCACCCGGTCCAGCATATCCAGCGCGGTGGACATGGCGTTCTCGCGGCTTACGCCCTTGTGGCGCATGACCGACTCCGCGATCTGGTGGCCGACGGTGTAGACCGGGTCCAGTGCCAGTGCCGGTTCCTGGAACACCATCGAGACCTCGCCGCCCCGGTACTTCTGCAGCGCCCTGCCCTTCAGCGACAGCACGTCCACGCCGTTCACATGGATGGAACCGTCGATCTTCGTGCGCTTGGGCGGAAGCAGGCCCAGCAGCGTCTTCAGCGTCACCGACTTGCCCGATCCGCTTTCGCCCAGAAGCGCCAGCGTCTCGCCCTGCTCCATGCTCAGGGACACGTCGTTGATCGCGTGCACCGTGCGCTTGCCCGAGAAGCGGACCGACAGGTTGCGGATGTCCAGAAGCTTGGTCATGCGGGTATCCCCTGCCCGGCCTTCGGATGCCCGGATTGCGCGTCGTAGAGGTGGCAGGCCACCCTGTGTCCGGCGTTGACAGCCAGCCCGCCCAGCACCGGAACCTTCGATTTGCACACCTCGGAGGCGAACCGGCACCGAGTGTGGAACCGGCAGCCGGACGGCGGATTGATCGGGTTCGGCGGGTCGCCGGCCAGCGGCGGTTCCTTCGTGCGGTTGTCCGGGTCCATCGACGGCATGGCCGAGAACAGCGACCGCGTGTAGGGGTGTGCCTGCCGTTCCCAGATGCTGTCCACCGGCGCGATTTCCACCACTTCTCCGAGGTACATCACGAGGATGCGGTCCGAGATGTAGCGCACCACGTTCAGGTCGTGGCTGATAAAGATGTAGGTCAGCCCGAATTCCTTGCGGAGGTCGGACAGCAGGTTCAGAACCTGCGCCTCCACCGACTTGTCGAGCGCCGAGACCGCCTCGTCCAGCACCACCAGCCGGGGCGACATGGCCAGCGCGCGCGCGATGTTCACCCGCTGCCGCTGGCCGCCGGACAGTTCGTGCGGATAGCGGTGCGCGAAGCGGGCCGGGTCGAGGCCGACGCGCTCCATCAGCTTGCGCGCCCGAGCCTCCGGGTTGTCCAGCCCCTGCACCTTCGCGCCGAAGGCCACGGAGGCCTCGATCGTCATGCGCGGGTTGAGCGTGGCGTAGCTGTCCTGAAACACCATCTGCACGCCCTTGCGCAGTTCCTTCAGCGACAGGCGCGGACCCAGCGCGAAACCGTCGAAGACGATCTCGCCCGCGTCCTTTTCCGTCAGGCCGATCAGCAGCTTGGCGGTCGTCGACTTGCCGCAGCCGGATTCGCCGACGATGCCCAGCGTCTCGCCCTTGGCGACCTCGAAGGACACGCCGTCCACCGCCTGCACCTGCGCCTGCGTCCGTCCCAGGATGCCGCCGCGCACGGGGAAGTATTTCTTCAGGCCGCGGACGGAGATCAGCGGCTGCGCCGGGCCGCCCTTGTCCTTCGTCGGCGCATATAAGTCAGTCGCGGACATTCATCGCACTCCTCAGCCCGTCGCTCAGCAGGTTCAGGCACAGCGAGGTGATGAAGATCATCACCCCCGGCAGCGCCGACAGCCACGGGTTCACGTAGATGGCGGATCGCAGGGTGTTCAGCATCAGCCCCCACTCCGGTTCGGGCGGGCGCACCCCGATGCCGAGGAACGACAGGCCCGCCGCGAGGATCATGCAGACCGAGGTCAGCGAGGTGGCATAAACGAAGATCGGCGACAGCACGTTGCCGATGACATGCACCCGGATCACCGTCCACGCGCTGGCCCCCGTCGCCCGCGCCGCGTCGATGTAATCGAGCGCGCGCACACCGGAGGTCACCGCCTCCGCCACGCGGGTGATCGGCGGGATGAAGACGACGGTCAACGACACGAGGCTGTTGACGATTCCCGCCCCCAGCGCGCCGGAAATGGCGATGGCCAGCAGCACCGACGGAAAGGCAAAGAACACGTCCACGGTGCGCATGATGATGGTGTTGGTCATGCCGCCTACGTAGCCCGCGACGATGCCCAGGGCCGATCCGATGAAGAAGGCCAGAACCACAGGCATCAGGCCGATGAACAGCGTCAGCCGTCCGCCGTAGATCAGCCGGGCCAGCATGTCGCGGCCCTGCTCGTCGGTGCCCAGCGGGTAACCCTCGGTGCCCGGGGCCTTCAGGCGGGCGATCATCGACCCCTTGTAGGGATCGGCCAGCCCCAGCCACGGCGCGAAGATCGCCGCGAGGATCAGCAGCATCAGCACACCGAAGCAGAGCATGGTCAGGGGATCGCGCACCAGCCGCGCGCCAACGCCCTGCCAATAGCCCTGAGGCTTGGCGACCGGCGCCGGCTCTGTCGCGGCGGCGTCATGTGATGTTATGGTATCCGTCATTTTCGAGTCCGTCAGGGCCAAGGGTCAGGTCCTCTGGATGCGTGGGTCGATGGCGGCCTGCACCACGTCGACGATCAGGTTCATCGCCACGAAGAACAGCGCCAGCACGAGGATCGTGCCCTGCAACAGCGGCAAGTCGCGCTGGAAGATCGCGTTCGACAACAGGAAGCCGGAACCGGGCCAGTTGAAAACCGTCTCGATCAGGATCGAGCCGCCCAGCAGGTAGCCAAGCTGCAGGCCCATCACCGACAACGCGGTGGCGGCGGCGTTGCGGGCGACATGGCGCAGCACGTCGGCGCGGCTCATGCCCTTGGCGTAAAGCGCCTGCACGAAGTCCATGGTCAGGATGTCCCCGGCCAGCGCCCGCACGGTGCGCGCGACGATGCCGATGGGCACCACGGCCAACGTCACGGCGGGCAGGATCAGGTGGCGCATGTGCGCCCAGTCCCACTCCCACGCCTGGCTTCCGCCCGGGCCTGCGCCCATGGACGGCAACCACCCGAGGTTCACCGAAAAGATGATGACCAGGACGATGCCCAGCCAGTAGTTCGGCACCGAAACGCCGGTGATCGACAAAGCGGTCACGCCGCGGTCGATCCAGGTGTCGCGGAAATAGCCTGCGAGGAAACCCAGGAAGATGCCGATGGGAAAGGCGATGACAGCCGCACTCGCGGCCAGCAGCAGGGAGTTCTGCACAGCGCCAAATACCTCTCCGGCGACGGGGCGCCCGGTGGCGATGGACTTGCCCATGTCGCCCTGCACGAGGTTGCCGATCCAGATGGTGTATTGCACCGGCAGGGGCTTGTCCAAACCGTAGGCGGCACGCATCGCGGCCTGCTCCTCGGCAGTGGCATCGACCGGCATGATGGCGGTCAGCGGATCGCCGGGTGCGATCTGCACCAGCAGAAAGCAGATGACCGAGACGCCGAAGGCGACCGGCAGAACCAGAAGAATGCGGCGAAGTAGATAGCTGAGCACGTGTGAGCCCCTTACCAGAGGCCCCGCCACCCCGCAAAGGGCGGCGGGGCGGGTCTGTTACTCTTCGATCGAGATGGACGAAAAGTTCTGATACCAGTTCTGCGCCTGCACGAAGCCCTTCACGGACGGCTTCATCGCTCGCGGTGCCACGTCATGCGTGACGAACAGGAACAGCGCGTCGTTCACGAACTTCTCGTGCGTCTTCTGCAGCACCGCGTTCTGCTCTTCGGGATCGAAGGTGGTCTTGATGCCTTCGAACAGCGCCTGCATCTCGTCGTCGCAATAGTGACCCCAGTTGGTGCCATTCGGCGCGATCAGGTTGCAGTCGAGGTGGCGGATCAGGCCGGTGAACGGGTCCTGGATGAAGTAGGTGAAGTTGATCGACTGCGACCCGTCGACCGACGCATCGGCCGCGCCCGCGCGCCACAAGTTGATCATCTGGTTCCACTCGACGACCATGAACTCCACGTCGATCCAGATCTCAGAAAGGCTCTGCTGGATGTATTCGTTCATCGGCAGCGGCAGCATCTGGCCAGACCCCGAGGGCGAGATCAGCGCCTTGACCTTCAGGCGGTTGTCCGGGCCGTACCCGGCCTCCTGCATCAGCGCCTTGGCCGCTTCGAGATCGTAGGTCACGTCGAATTCGGGGTTGCCGAACCACTGCGAGGACGGCGGCAGGAAGCCCTTCGCCGGGACCATCAGCCCGCCCAGCAGCGGCATCATGCCTTCGCGGTCGATAGCGAGGTTGGCAGCCTTGCGGACGTTGATGTCGTTCCACGGCGACCCTTCCAGCCGCGACAGGTGCCAGGTCCAGTTGTGCGGATAGGCGTTCGACGAGATGACTAAGCCGTTGCCTTCCATCGCCGGGATGGTGTCGGGGGCCGGCGCTTCGATCCAGTCCACCTGTCCCGACATCAGTGCCGCGGCGCGGGCGTTCGGTTCGGGCAGCGGCATCAGCACCATCTTGTCCAGCTTGGGGATGCGTTCCTCGTCCCAATACTCGGTGTTGGGGACCAGTTCGGCGCGCTCACGCGGAACGAAGGTCTCCAGCTTCCACGGGCCGGTGCCGGAGGGCGACATGGCAACCTTTTCCCAGTCCTTGTCCATCGCCTCCCAGTTCGCCTTCGACGACATCAGGATCCACGCCAGCTGATAGGGCAGCGTCGCGTCGGGCTCCTTGGTGGTGATGGTCAGCGTCAGGTCGTCCACCGCCTCGTACGAAGCGACCGCCGGAATGCGCGACTTGCCCTGCGCCGACTGGCGCGGGTCGTATTGCTCTGCCTGGTCGTTCAGCAGCTTCTCGAAGTTCCAGACCGCGACCTCTGCCGTGAAGGGAGAGCCGTCGTGGAAAGTCACGTCGGGGCGCAGCTTGAAGGTCCATGTCAGCTGGTCGTCGCCCACCGACCATTCGGTCGCGAGGCCGGGGATCAGCACCGAAGGTTTGTCCGCGCTGGTCAGGTCCCATTCGATCAGCGAGTCGTAGACCGTATAACCCATGAACCGCATGCCTTCACCGCCCTGGTCGGTCTGGCCCGTGGTAAGCGGAATGTCCGCCGCCGTCATGCCCACGCGCAGGGTGCCCTGCGCCTGGGCCATGCCGCCACACAACAGCGTGACCGCCGTTGCAAAGGCCGCAACGCCCTTTCCGAATGTCTTCATGAATACCTCTCCGTGTTCTGACCCGGGCACTTCGGCCCGCTAGGTGTTCCGACGCGCGTCGTTGCGGCGTCCACGGCCTAAAGTCTCGTCAAGTGCCCAATCCGTAAGCCAGCAAGGAAACGTGTCAGCCCGCGTTGGGGCGCGGAGCGTCAGGATAGCTGCGTGGAAAACGGGCGAATGCGTACACTTCTGCTGCAAAACTATGCGCGCGATACACCTTTGCGCTGCACCATCAGCGGCGCGGCCCCTACAGACGGTCCTTCAGCGCGCGCGCCGCCGCCCGGATCGGAGCGATCAGGGGAATCGCCGCGTGATCCGCCAACCGCTCTGCCGCCTCTCCCAGAGGGCCGCCGCCGATGATCGCCACCGCCGCGCCCTGCCCGGCGGCCCGGTCGATCCCCGCCATCAACGCCCGGTCGAGCGCATCCGCATCCTCCATCAAGCGCAGCGGATCGCCTTGCGTCAGGAAACACCCCACATAACGGCCCGCACCGGCATGGGCACGCATCAGACCATCGACGGACCGTTCCAGACCCGGCGTGGTCGTCACCACGGCAAAACGGCGCCCGCCCATACCGGCCTCAGCCGCCGCAGCCGCGCCGATGCCCACCACCGGGCAATCGAGCCGCGCCGCCAGTGCCGCCTGCCCCGGATCCCCGAAGGCCGCGACGATCACGCCTGCCGCATCGGGCAAGTCTGCGGCGGCCACCTCTTCGGCGGAGGCGGCCAGCGCCTCTTCGGTGACGATCATCCCCGGTCCCCGGGGCGCGGTCCAGCCTTCGACCCCCGGCAGGATCTGCAGGGCGATGGCGACCATGGCCTGCGTGGTCGCGGCGTTCGAGTTCGGGTTCATCAGGATCAGTCGGGACACCGCCGCGCAACCTCTTGAAGGACAGGACCCGCCAAGCCTGCCGCCGTGGGACGGTACGCGCAAGCGCCACGGCGCCGGGACAAACGCGGCGCCATGCGCTATCTGTCACGTGGTAAGACAAGTGGAGCACACCATGACCATCGACAGACAGGAAGACCTGGACGGCCTGAAAGAGATCGGGCGCATCGTCGCCAACACCCTGCGCGCGATGGCACAGGCGATGGAGCCGGGCATGACCACCCGCGAACTCGACGCCATCGGGCGCGCGTATCTCGACCGGCACGGCGCGGTCTCGGCCCCGGAACAGGTCTACGACTTCCCCGGCGCCACCTGCATCAGCGTGAACGAGGACATCGCCCACGGCATCCCCGGCGACCGGGTGATCGCCGCCGGGGACCTCGTGAACATCGACGTCTCCGCGTCAAAGGACGGATATTTCGCCGACACCGGCGCGACCCACCGCGTACCGCCCGTGAAGCCCTCGCTCGACCGCCTCTGCCGGGACGGACGGCGGGCGATGCAGATCGGTATCGCGCAGGTCCGCGCAGGCCGCAGGCTGGACGGGATCGGGCGAGCCATCGGGCGCTTCGCCTCCGACCGGGGGTACACTCTGGTGCGCAACCTCGCCAGTCACGGTGTCGGACGGTCGCTGCACGAATACCCCGGCGAGATCGCCACATGGCCCAACAAGGACACGCGCCGTATCCACAATGGCCTCGTCCTGACGGTGGAGCCGTTCCTGTCGACCGGCGCGCTCTGGGCGACCGATGGCGGCGACGGCTGGACACTGCGCGCCGACCCAAGGGCGCCTGTTGTCCAGTACGAACACACCGTGGTCGCAACCGGCGGCAAGGCCATATTCGTCACCCTGCCCGGCTGACCCGTGACGCCCACCCGCGCACCACGAACTGACAGACGAACCGCGCCGATAGTCCAATTCGGCGACCTAAGCCGACAGACCGAAGTGCCCCGCGATGCGTCCGCGCCGGGCGTCTCGTCGGAACCGCCCGTTCAGGCCTCCAGCTCGGCGTCCCAGTAGAGGAAGTCCATCCAGCTGTCGTGCAGGTGGTTCGGCGGAAAGCGCCGTCCCATGTTCAGAAGCTCGCCGGCTGTCGGCTGCCTTGGCACTTTCCGCAGGCTCAGACCCGACTGCCGGAGGCTGCGCGACCCTTTGCGCAGGTTGCAGGGCGCGCAGGCCGCCACCACGTTTTCCCAGCTCGTGATGCCGCCCCGCGCCCTCGGGATCACGTGATCGAATGTCAGTTCCGCCTTGGTCCCACAGTACTGGCAGCGGAATTCGTCCCTCAGAAAAAGATTGAAGCGCGTGAAGGCCACGCGCTTCTGAGGTTTCACAAAATCTTTCAGAACGACCACACTGGGTATCCTGATGCTCATACTCGGGCTTCGGACGACCTCGTCGTATTCCGCCACGATATCCACCCGGTCGAGAAACTTGGCCTTCACCGCCTCCTGCCACGTCCAGAGGCTGAGTGGATAGTAGGACAACGGCCTGTAGTCCGCATTCAGCACAAGCGCCGGATGGTGCCTCAGGGCGCCCGGCTCCCGCACGAAAGTGGTTCTGAAATCTCCGTCCATTGCGGGACTCGTCCTCCGCTCCGTCTGCTCTTTCTCAAGCACCGGAGCGGGACGACCCGCCCCAGCTAGGTGCCACTATATCTCGCGGCAACCTTCTGGCAAGCCTTACAAGATGGTGTGGTCCTGCAGAGCAGTAGCCCCCGAATGTAATGCCTGTGTGACAGGCAGGTGGGCCACAGGGCACCGGAGTCCAGCCGTGGCGCGGCTCTGTGGACGGATCGGGACCCGACGCGCAAAGGCGGCCATGTGTACAAAACCGGACCCGCGGCGGCCCTGCGCCTCCGCATCCAGCCATTCAACAGTTCAACCGTCGAAGGTATGGCCCGCCGCACCAGCGCAAGATCGGCCGGTCAGCCGCCGCGCCAACGGCCTCAGAAACCGCATTTGTCGCGGATAAACGCCAGTGCGACCGACAGCCCGTCGGGGGCGATCCCATGGGCCGTGCCCTTCATGATATGGGCATAGACCTCCTCGAAGCCCGCGCCCTGCAACGCCTCTGCCGCAGCGGGAAGCGAGTCCACGGGCACCACGTCGTCCATGTCGCCATGCAACAGCAGGATCGGCGGCATGGACTGCACCTCGTCCGCCAGAAGCTCCGGCTGCAACAGACGACCCGAGAAGCCCACGATCCCCGCGACGGCATCCTCCCGGCGCGGCCCCACGTGCAGGCTCATCATCGTGCCCTGGCTGAACCCGAAAAGGCAGACCTGTTCGGGCAACAGATCCTCATCCACCATCAGCGCGTCGAGAAAGGCGTTCAGGTCGTCGACCGCCCGCATCATTCCGGCGGCGGCTTCCTCTTCGGACGAGCCGTCGATCCACGGAATCGGAAACCACTGAAAGCCGAACGGGGCGCCCGCGCAGGCCTCCGGCGCATCCGGCGCCACGAACAGCGTGTCCGGCAGATGTTCGCCCAGCGGATCTGCCAGCCCCAGAAGGTCTGCGCCGTTCGCGCCGTAGCCGTGCAGGAAGACCACGCCGGACCGTGTGTCCCCGGATACCGGCGCGCGGCGCCCCGCCTTAAGAACCCGTGTCATCGCAAAACTCTCCCTGATTCCTTTGTCATTCCGGCGCGCAGGTCATCCTGGCGCCGCCCTCGAACCCGTCGGCCCATCGCTCGGCATAGGCATATTCACCGCCGTCCAGCGCGACCAGCACGAAGTCGTAGAAATCCGTGACCTCGCCCGCCGCATCGCGGATCTCGTGGCGGCAGCCCGGGTCGAGATAGTCCGTGCATGTGCCCGCGTCGTCCGTCACCGCGCCATCCGCCACATGGGTCGACATGATGCGATATCCCGCCGCGTCGAGCGTCAGCCGCAGATCGTACGTCTCGGTGGAGCCGTCCGCGTTGGGGAAATCCATTCTCCCCGTACAGACCATGGGCGAAAAGAAGGCCGCCGCGCAGGCCCCGGCCCAGATGACCGCGACCGCCGCGCCGACACCCGTCCAGATGCCGCTCACGCAATGCCCTCTCGCTGTTTGCACACGTGGTAGTAGGCCCAGAGCGCACGCGCCGCAACCGACCGCCAGGGCGACCAGGCCTCTGCCATCCGGCGCAGCGCGCGCTCCGTCGGGCGTTCGTCGAGATCGAACAGCAGCCGTGCGCCCTCCTGCAAGGCCAGGTCGCCGGGGGCAAAGACGTCCGCCCGGCCGAGGCTGAACATCGCATAGATCTCGGCCGTCCAGACACCGATCCCCTTCACCGCCACGAGGGTCTTTACCACCTCGTCGGTGGGCATGTCGCGCAGGCCGTCGAAGTCGATCCCGGCAGAGGCCAGCGCCTGCGCATAGGCCACCTTCTGCCGCGACAGCCCCAGCGCCTTCAGGTCGTCGTCCGAGGCCCCTTGCACCGCCGCGGCAGAGGTCATCCCCGCCGCCTCCAGCCGCGCCCAGATTGCGCGGGCCGAGGCGACGCTGACCTGCTGGCTGACGATGGCGCTCAGAAGCTGGGCGAAACCGTCGGGCCTGCGCCGCAGCGGCAGCGGGCCGGTCAGTTCCAGGGCCCCGGCAAAGCGCGGCTCGCAGGCGGCCAGCCAGTCCGCCCCTTCCGCCACGCAGGCGTCGCCCATTATGATCCGCCCGACACCGTCGTTCATCGCCGTCTCCCTTTCCCGGCACCCTGCCGTCCACAGCGCCGGGACGCAATGCCCGGGCGCGCATCACAGCCGCGACCCGCTTCCTGCGCAATCCGGAGCACCGACCCCGGCGCCGCCCGCACAGGTCGTTCACTGGGACACATTCGCCTCTTGCGATACCTCGCGGCTCGGCCTACGACTTCGCGCATGACCACCCAGACCACGGCCCAGCCCACCGACACCCGCGCCCGCCGCAACGTCACCGTCCTCGTGCTCGCGCAGGCGTTTCTCGGGGCGCAGATGCCGATGATCTTCACCATCGGCGGACTGGCGGGGCAAAGCCTCGCCCCCAACCCCTGCTATGCCACGCTGCCGATCTCGCTGATCGTGCTCGGATCGATGCTGGCGGCCACGCCGGTCTCGGCGATCATGCAGAAATACGGGCGCCGCGCGGGCTTCTTCCTCGGCGCGGGCGCCGGTGCGGTTGGCGGGGCGATCGGTGCTTACGGGCTCCTGACTGCCTCCTTCACGATCTTCCTGCTGGGCAGCCTCGTAACCGGCATCTACATGTCCGCCCAGGGTTTCTACCGTTTCGCCGCCGCCGACACTGCCTCCGAAGACTTCCGCCCCAAGGCGATCTCCTACGTCATGGCCGGCGGCCTCGCCTCTGCCGTGATCGGCCCGCAACTGGTGAAGTTCACCGCTGACAGTTACGTCATCCCCTTCCTCGGTACCTACGCCGGGGTGATCGCGATCAACCTGATCGGCGCCTGCCTGTTCTTCTTCCTCGACATCCCCAAGCCGCCTGTCCCCGCCGAGGACGCACCGAAGGGACGCACCCGCTGGCAGCTCCTGACCACCCCCCGTATCGGCGTGGCGGTGATCTGCGCGGCGGTCTCCTACGCGCTGATGAACCTGGTGATGACCTCGACGCCGCTGGCCGTGGTCGGCTGCGGGTACGAGACCGGAGACGCCGCCAACGTCGTCACCGCACACGTCCTGGCCATGTTCGCGCCCAGCTTCTTCACCGGCCACCTCATCGCCCGCTTCGGCGTGGAACGGATCATGGCCACCGGCCTCGTCATCCTGGCGGGCGCCGGCGCCGTGGGTCTTTCGGGCGTCAACCTCGAACAGTTCTTCGTGGCACTGGTGCTGCTGGGCATCGGCTGGAACTTCGGCTTCATCGGCGCGACCAGCATGCTGTCGGGCGCCCACGAAGCGCATGAACGCGGCCGCATGCAGGGCCTCAACGACCTGATCGTCTTCGGCGCCGTCACCTTCGCCTCGCTGTCCTCGGGCGGCCTGATGAACTGCTCGGGCGGCTCGCCGGTGCAGGGCTGGATGTCGGTGAACCTCGCCATGGCACCGTTTCTCGTGCTGGCCGGCGGCGCGCTGATCTGGCTCTGGCTGCGCCCGAAGGAAGAGCAGCCCGCCTGACATGCGGTTTCGGCCAACCTCGCAAATCGCTGCGGCCAGCGCCGATGCTCGCACTGACGCCTGCTCCGTGTGCGCGGCAAACCCTGTGCGCGGCAAATCATTGCCCCGCCAGGTCGCGTGACGCCCGCAACGCCCCCCCTGGCAAGCCGAAACCGGTGCGCGACCACGCAACCGCAATGACGGTCCCGCGCCACGCCCGCCACCTGTCCCGATAGGGAAACCGCCTTCTCCCGCCAACGCTCTCGAAGCGGTCCACGACCCCTTGCCCGGAAAACGGGCGCTCACTGCCGGCGCCCTTACACCCAAACGCCAGCCACCGACCCAGCAACAGCGCCGGGTTCGGCCCTGTCCCTGCGATCGCGAGGGACAAGAACGGCCAGACCGACGGCCCCCGCTTTCCCCACACATGCCGTCTAGACAGCCTGAAGTGCGCCGATTGCGTGTTCCCGGTGCCGGAAAGGCTCCTGAACGTACCCATCACGGACGCACGGCAAGACGCCCTCCCTTCCGGCCCCCCTTCATCTTTGCCAAAATACCTCCGGGGGTCCGGGGGGCGGCGCCCCCCGGCGGGTCGCTGCCGCAAGGCAGCGAAACCCGGTCTCAGATGCGCCCGGTCAGCCCGGCCCGCAACCGCGTCCAACGCACCTTGGCCTCCGAGGGCAGAAGCGTGCCATCCTTGACCCGCCCCGGATCCGCAACGGCGCGGCGCAGCATGGGCTCCGCCAGCACACCGGCCATCAGCGCCGCGCGGGCGGCGCGCGGCACCGCCCCTTGCGCCGCCCGAGCCTCCGCCACCAGGTCCAGCCCATGTGCCGCAAGCGCGCGCACCGCCTCGGGGCGCCCGTCCGCCAGCGGCAACTTGCCCCGCGCCTCCAGCACCGGCACCGCGCGCAGGTAAGCCGCGAGACCGGAAGCCTTTCCCAGTGCCCGAGCCGCGCGTCCGTCCCGGTCCCCAAGACAACGGGCCGCGACAAACATCAGCCCGCCGCCCGTGGCCTCCAGGTAGGACCACAGGGCGTGCGGCTCATCGAACGGGGCCTTCTCGATATCCGCGCGCCGTGCTTCCACCAGCGCGTCCAGCACCGCCGCCCCTTCGGCGTCCAGCACCTCCGCCAGCGGCGAGACCACCTCGTGCCGCCGGACCGCGCCGCCGCCGCCGATCTCGTCCAGCGCGTCGCGCCACCATTGCAGGCGCATCTCGGCGATCATCGGCTCTGCCGTCACCCAGGGCGCGCGCGCCACCTCGACATTGAAGGCGTACAGCGGAAAGAGCACGCGCCGCGCCGCGACCGGCGCCGCCATGGCACCCGCGAAACGCTCCGGGTCGCCGCGCTCGACGATCTCCGCGCAGGCATGCAGATCGGACCCCGGCGCGATCATGTCAGCCGCGCCACGCACAACAGATACCCGGTCTCGCCCTTGACCCGCCGCCATGTCGCGGCCTCCGCCGCGCAGAGGTCCAGCATCTCCGACAGCCGGGCGTCGGCCCCCGGACGCAATGCAGAGATCCGCGCTTCCATGGGGCGGTAATAGGCCTCCCATCCGGCGTCCGGCACCTTGCGCGTGCCCAGCACCTCGAACCCGGCCGCACCGGCCGCCGCCGCGATACCTTCGGCCGAACGCGCCGGATAGCCCTCCCAGAAGGCCCGGGCCTCCGCGCCCGGCGCCTCGGTGAAAAAACAGGGCTCCGAAAACGCCAGCACCCCGCGGGGCTTCAGCGCCCGGGCCATTGCCGCCAGCCCGTCCTGAAGCCCGAGGAAATAGAGCGCGCCCGCACACCAGATCATGTCGAACGGTCCCGGCAGCGCGCCAAGGTCGCCCTCCATGACGGACACCCGCGGATCGCCCGCAAACCGCGCGTCCGCCTCCGCGACGAAGCTGGCCATCCGGTCCACCGCCACCACCCGTGCACCCGGCGCGGCGGCCAGCAGGGCGTCGATGTCGCCGCCCGGGCCGCAGCCCGCATCGCAGATCGAGGCGTCTTCCGGCAGACCGGCCAGCGCGCAGGCCCAGGCCACATCGTCCGGCGCGCCCGGCCCTTCGCGCGGCAGCCCGCGGTGTACGGCAAAGAACGTTTCCCAATCCATCAGGCCGCGCCCGCCCGCACCAGCTTCCAGCGCACCGCGTCCAGAAGCGCCTCGAACGATGCGTCGACGATGTTGGCCGACACACCCACCGTCGCCCACCGCCGGCCCGAGGAATCCTCGCTGTCGATGATGACCCGCGTCACCGCCTCCGTGCCGCCCTGCGTGATGCGTACCTTGAAGTCCACCAGCCGCATGTCGTCGATGTACGCTTGGTAGGACCCGAGGTCCTTCGCCAGCGCCTTCGACAGGGCGTTCACCGGGCCGCGGTCGTTGCCTTCCTCGTCCATGGACTCCGAGACCGACAGCTTCTTTTCACCGTCGACCTTCACCACCACGACCGCCTCCGACAGCGACACCATGCGGTTGTACTTGTTCTTCCGCCGCTCGACCGTCACGCGGTAGCGCTTCACCTCGAAGAACTCCGGCAGCAGCCCCAGCTCTTCCCGCGCCAGCAATTCGAACGATGCCTGCGCGGTGTCGTAGGAATAACCCTCCGCTTCCCGCGTCTTCACCAGTTCGAGAATGCGCGCCAGCGCCGGATCGCCCGGCGCGACCTCAAGCCCCGCTTCCGCCAGCCTGCGCCGCAGGTTCGACTGCCCGGCCTGGTTCGACATCGGCACCACCCGCCGGTTGCCCACCAGCGCGGGGTCGATATGCTCGTAGGTCGTGGGGTCCTTGAGGATCGCACTGGCATGCAGCCCCGCCTTGTGCGCAAAGGCCGAAGCGCCCACATAGGCCACCTGCTTCAGCGGCACCCGGTTCAGCACGTCGTCCAGCATCCGGCTCACCCGCGTCAGCCCTTCCAGCGCCTCGTGGCTGACGCCCGTCTCGTAGCGGCTGGCGTAAGGCTCCTTCAGCAGAAGCGTCGGGATCAGCGCCGTCAGATTGGCATTGCCGCAACGCTCGCCCAGCCCGTTCAACGTGCCCTGGATTTGCCGCGCGCCCGCCTCGACCGCCGCCAGCGACCCGGACACCGCGGTTTCGGTGTCGTTGTGGGTGTGGATCCCGACCCTGTCGCCTGGCACGCCCGCCGCGATCACCCCGCCGACGATCCGCCCGATCTCCGTCGGCAGCGTGCCACCGTTGGTGTCGCACAGCACGACCCAACGCGCCCCGGCATCCAACGCCGCCCGAAGGCAGGACAGCGCATACGACGGGTTGGCCTTGTAGCCGTCAAAGAAATGCTCCGCGTCGAACAGCGCTTCCCGCCCCGAGGCCACCAGATGCGCGACCGAGGCGGCGATGTTCCCGACGTTCTCCTCCAGCGTGATCCCCAGCGCCGTCGTGACGTGGAAGTCATGCGTCTTGCCCACGAGACAGACCGCCGGAGTGCCCGCGTTCATCACCGCCGCCAGCACATCGTCGTTCTCCGCCGACCGTCCGGCCCGCTTGGTCATCCCGAAGGCGGTCAGCACCGCCCGCGTCTGGCCCACCTCCTCGAAAAAGGCGGAATCCGTCGGGTTCGCCCCGGGCCAGCCGCCCTCGATATGATCCACCCCCAGCGCATCCAGCGCGGCGGCGATCTTCAGCTTCTCGGCGGTGGAGAACTGCACCCCCTGCGTCTGCTGCCCGTCGCGCAGCGTGGTGTCGTAGAGATAAAGCCGCTCGCGTGCCATCACCGCGCCCCCCGTTTCCGACAGGGTCGACCCTGCGCTTCTTTGCTTTCCAAATACCTCCGGGGTCTGGGGCAGAGCCCCAGTCCGTGCTCACAGTCAGCGCCACGCATCAGACCTGCTCCAGCTTGGCCGGATCGAAATCCGGACCCGGCACCAGCTCGACGCCCGCCTTGGACATGCGCACCTCGACGCCAGCGTTGAGCAGGGCGGACTTGAATCTGTCCAGTTCGCGGAAACACTCTTTCTTGTCGGCCCCTGGTTCTTGGACTTTCGCGAGAGCTTCGGCTCTAAGGTTTACAAGCTTTGAGGAAAAATCCGATAAATCGAAAAACACCTGATCCTCGAACCAATCGGCTAGTTCATCTTGCAACAAGCCCAACAGGTTTGCAGAAGACTTCAGCCGTTTTGCAAGTTCGGCACTGTTTTCCGATGACTCAGGAACGTTTAAATCACCGGAAGATCTCTGTTTCTCGGACACCAGAGCTGATTTCAAATAGTCCGCAATGCTTCCAAGTTTGTCCAACGCCGGCTTGGTATTCAAGTCTTCGGCGAGATCGGAAACCACGCCCAAATCGGCAGCAGTCGAATCGACACCTTCTACTCCTGCCTCTTTCAAGAGCGCACGCCAGTATGCGAGTTTCCTTTTGGCCTCCCGCGCCTTCTCAGCGGTCCAGTCCATCGGCTTGCGGTAGTGCGTCGACAACATGACAAAACGGATCACCTCTCCAGGCACGCCCTGGTCCAGCAGATCCCGCACGGTAAAGAAGTTGCCCAGCGACTTGGACATCTTCCTGCCCTCGACCTGCAGCATCTCGTTGTGCATCCAGACCTTCGCGAAGTCGCCCTCCGGGTGTGCGCAGCAGGACTGGGCGATCTCGTTTTCGTGGTGCGGGAACATCAGGTCGTTGCCACCGCCGTGGATGTCGAAACTGGAACCGAACAGCTCGTAGGACATGGCGGAGCATTCGATGTGCCAGCCCGGGCGCCCCCGGCCCCAGGGGCTGTCCCAGCCCGGCAGTTCGTCCGAGGACGGCTTCCACAGCACGAAGTCCATCGGATCTTCCTTGTAGGGCGCGACCTCGACCCGGGCGCCCGCCATCATGTCGTCGACCGACCGCCCCGACAGCTTGCCGTAGGCCTCATAGGACCGCACCCGGAACAGCACGTGCCCCTCGGCGGCATAGGCGTGGCCGCTTTCGATCAGCCCTTCGATCATCGCGACCATCGGCGCGATGTACTCCGTCGCGCGCGGCATCCGGTCGGGCTCCAGCGCGCCGAGTTCGCCCATGTCCTTCAGGTACCACGAGATCGTCTCTTCGGTGCGCTCGCGGATCAGATCCTCCAGCGTGCCATCCGCCCCCGCCTCCTTGCGCGCCAGCGCCGTCGCGTTGATCTTGTCGTCGACGTCGGTGAAGTTACGCACGTAGGTCACGTGATCTGCACCGTAGACGTGGCGCAGCAGCCGGTAGAGTACGTCGAACACCAGCACGGGCCGTGCGTTGCCCAGATGCGCCCGGTCGTAGACCGTCGGCCCGCACACGTACATCCGCACGTTTTCCGGGTCGATGGGGACAAACACTTCCTTCGCCCGGTTGCGGGTGTTCGTCAGCCTGATCTCCAGACGGTCGGGATTCGGGTCGGCCATATTGCGTGGTCCTCGGCGATTGCTCGCGGCGGGATTAGCAACTTCAACTCTGAGAGGGAATAGAAGACCGGCCCGCCGACGATGTCAGCGGATAATGCAAGCGATGATGATTGCGCTACGGGTGGTCATGCGCGCTCTGTATCAGCCGGCGCGCCGTCTGCCAAGCGAATCCTGCCAGCCCCTCACACCTTGCGGATCACCGAGAACGCATCGCCGTTGTTGCTGGGATCCTTCCACATCATCCCGTCCAACCCCTGAAAGGTCACGTGGCGCCTCTGGATCGCGTCCAGCCCGGACCATTGCTCGACGACATAGATGCCCGTCGCATCCTGGCCGTCGTAAAAGGCACCATGGTTGCCGTGCGCCTTGTTCGGATACTTGCCGTACTCGAAGGTGGCGATGGCCGTGCCCCGCGCAATCAGCGCATCGTTGCCGCGCACCCGCAGACCCTGCCGCCAACCGGACGTCAGGCCGACGTGGGTGTAATACTGCAGCAGCGTCACGCATTGATGGGTCGAGACAAGCGGCTGCCCCTCAAGATCGCGCACCTTGCTTTTCACGTACGGCCCCTTCAGCGACAGCGCGTCCGCGAGGTAGTTCATGATCTTGTTGCGCGACGTGACCGAAAGCGACTTCGACCAGGACACCAGGTGGCACAGCGTGGCGTATTCGGCGTCCGAGACCTGCGCATCCAGTTTGGTGACGCCGATGATCCCGTCGGCTTCGTGATCGGTGATCCTGCGGTCGTTCTGGATGGCAAGGAGAATGACGCGCTTCAGAGCGCCATCCTGGGCCGGAGGGGGAGGAGGAGGCATGGCAATGACCTTTTCGTTGAATATGCGACTTCGTTGAAAATTTGACGTTCAATACGTCGATCATCCGCCAATGCCTGCCATCCGTCAATATGCAACCGATAGCTGCATATCGCCGTGACGTTGCCCTTCAGGCGTAAGACACCATCTCGTACTCCACCCCGTCCGGCCCATCGAAATAGAAGCGGCGTCCGGGTTCGTAGTCGGCATGGTTGTGCGGGTTGAAGCCCATCTCGCGGACCTTCGCCTCGGTCGCGTCGAGGTCGTCCACCACCAGCCCGATGTGGTTCATTGACCCGGCGCGGGTGTAGTTGTCGTCATGCGGCGCGTCGATGCGCTTCGGGCTGTAGAGCGCAAGATAGGTTTCGTCGTCGCCCACGTGGATCGACGTCCCGTCGTGGATCGCCGGCCCCTTCCAGCGCACCCGCCAGCCCAGCAGGTCCCCCAGCAGCGCCGCCGTCGCCTCTGCATCGCTAACCGTCACGTTCACATGTTCAAGCCGTGCCATTGCGGCTTCCTTTCATTCGATTTCAACGACCTACATCTTAGTTCTTCAAGTACACTTGAATGCAAGAACGAAATAACGCATGATTTCCACACGATGAAGAGAGACGGCCTGACAATCCGCGAGATCGCCGAGCGCACCGGCCTCGCCCCCTCCGCCATTCGCCACTACGAATCGGAGGGGCTGGTCTTTCCAGCGCGCACCGCCTCCGGCCAGCGCCGGTTCCAGCGCGCCGACATCCGGCGGCTGAGCTTCGTGATGATCGCCCAGCAACTGGGCTTTTCCCTGACGGAGATCCGCGCCGACCTCGACCGCCTGCCCCGGGACCGCGCGCCCACGCGCGCAGACTGGACTCGCATCTCGCGCCGCTTTTCCCGTGTTCTGGACGCACGCATCGCCCGGTTGACCGCGCTCAGGAACAACCTCGACGGCTGCATCGGCTGCGGCTGCCTGTCCCTGCAACGCTGCGCGCTCTACAACCCCGAAGACCGCGCCGCCCGCCGCGGCCCGGGCCCGCGCCACGTCATCGACGCCGCGCTGGACGACTGACACGCCGCCTGCCATGCTCCGGCCATGAACCGCGAAACCGTCAACGCCATATGTGCCGCCCTGCCCGGTGCCGAAGTCTCCGACCCCTGGGGCGGCGGCCACGATGCGTGGAAGGTCGGCGACAAGATGTTCGCCAGCATCGGCGCCATGGGGCTCGGCGTCTCGGTCAAGACGCCCTCCATCGAGGACGCGCAGTTTCTGATCGAGATGGACCGCGCGCAGAAGGCCCCCTATTTCCACCGCTCCTGGGTTCTGATCGACTGGGACGCGGTGCCGGAGGACGAGCTGCGCGACCGGATCCGGACGTCCTACGATCTGATCTTCGCGAAACTACCAAAGAAGACGCGCGCCGCGATTTCACCGGGCTGAGGCCCGCACCCCTGCCAGCCGTCGCACAGCCCACACTCCCCGAACCCAATCCAACAACAGGCCCCAATGACCCAGACCTTCCTGCGCATCTCCACCGACATGGAGGCCGAAACCGACGCCCCTTCGCCCGACAAGGTGATTTCCGGGGCGCCCGAATTCACCACATGGAACGTCGAGGAGAAAGACGGTCTCTATTGCGGCACATGGCGGGCCACGCCCGGGAAATGGCGGATCAGTTACGACGAATGGGAATACTGCCGCATCCTCGACGGTCATTCGATCATCACGGAAGAAGGCGGCGACGCAGCGGACGTGCGCGCGGGCGACAGCTTCATCCTGCGCCCGGGCTTCCGCGGAACATGGGAAGTGGTCGAGACGACGACCAAGGAATACGTCATCCGCCTTTGACACCGGAGCGCCTGCGGAGCGGGCCCTGTCGCCGGGCGGGTTGGCGGGCGGGCGCTTTGCGTCAGCAACAGTCCCGACCCGCCAGCAGTCTCAGTTGTCCCGCTGCGCCTCCAGCGCGCGATAGGCCGCCACGTTGCGGTTGTGCTCGTCCAGCGTCTCGGCAAACACATGGCCGTCCGCCGGGTCCAGCGTCTTCGCCACGAAGTAGACGTAGTCGGTCGACGACGGGTTCAGCGCCGCCTCGATCGACAGCCGGCCCGGGTTGGCGATTGGGGTCGGCGGCAGACCGTCGATCACGTAGGTGTTCCACGGCGTGCTCGCACGCAGCTCCGACTGCCGCAGACCGCGCCCCAGGATACCCTTGCCCTCGGTCACGCCATAAATGACGGTCGGGTCGGTCTGCAGGCGGATGCCCTTCTCCAGCCGGTTCACGAAGACCGAGGCCACCAGGCCGCGTTCCTCCGCGTTCCCGGTCTCCTTCTCGATGATCGAGGCAAGGATCAGCGCCTCCTCCGGGCTGTCCAGCGGCAGGCCCTCCTCGCGGTTCGACCAGGCCTCCGCAAGGATCAGCTCCTGCGCCTGGCGCATCCGTTCCACGAGGCTCGCACGGGTGTCGCCAACGCCGATCTCGTAGCTGTCGGGGGCCAGGCTGCCCTCTTCGGGCACCTCGACCTCACCCTCAAGCACGTCGATCTCGCCCAGTTCCTGCACCACCTGCCAGCTCGTCACGCCCTCGGCCAGCGCCACGCGATAGCGCGTGTCGTTCGCCTGACGCACCTCGGTGTATTCCTCGGGCACCTCGTCCTCGGCCGGGTCGAAGCTGGCCTGTGTCTCGTAGCGCCCGGTGGCCGGGTCGATGGCCCGCACCTGCACCGTCGCGCGGTTGATGCCGATGCGATAGACCACTTCCGTCCCGCAGGTCGACGCGCCGCCCCGGGTGATGATATCCGTGATCTCCGACATGGAGGCGCGCTCGGGAACAAGGAAGCTCCCCGCCTTCAGCTCCTGCGTCTTGTCGCCGTATTCGGCGCCAAGGCGGAACATCATCGCGCTTTTCACGGCCCCCTGCTCCGCGAGGTTGTCCGAGACCCGCGCCATGTTGGAGCCGCGCGGCACCTCCACGCAGATCGGCGCGCTCAGCGGCCCCTCCGCGGAATATTCGGCCTGCGCCCACAGAAGGACGCCGCCAAAGAGAAACAGCGCGACGACCAAAAGGGTCAGCGCGTTCGAGGCGATGCTGCGCCACATGATATTGCCCCTATATTGCCCTTTGCTCCGCCCCTCGCACGGGGGCCTGTGCTCACCTCGTTCAGGCGCGCCCGGCTGACCGCGCGCGCCCGGATCCTCAGTCGACCTTGCCGAAGATCACACTGGCATTGGTGCCGCCGAAACCAAAGCTGTTCGAC
This sequence comes from Sagittula stellata E-37, assembly GCF_039724765.1. Lineage (NCBI taxonomy): Bacteria > Pseudomonadati > Pseudomonadota > Alphaproteobacteria > Rhodobacterales > Roseobacteraceae > Sagittula > Sagittula stellata. The sequence continues at coordinate 2,823,376 of NZ_CP155729.1, forward strand.
AACGCATAGGCGATCCGCCGCTCGCGCTTGGCGTTGGGCGCCAGGTCCACGGGTGTCTCGACCGCCGGATTGTCGAGGTTGATCGTCGGCGGCGCCACCTGGTCGCGGATCGCGAGGATCGAAAAGATCGCCTCGATCGCGCCCGCCGCCCCCAGCAGGTGGCCGGTCATCGACTTGGTCGAGGACATGGTCACCTTCGAGGCATGCTCGCCAAGAAGCCGCTCCACCGCGCCAAGCTCGATGGTGTCCGCCATGGTCGACGTGCCGTGCGCGTTGATATAGTCGATGTCCGCCGGCGTCAGCCCCGCGTCCTTCAGCGCCGCGCGCATCGACCGCTCGCCGCCCTCACCCGTCTCCGACGGCGCGGTGATGTGGTAGGCGTCGCCGGTCAGCCCGTAGCCGCGGACCTCGGCGTAGATCTTCGCACCGCGCGCCTTGGCATGCTCGTATTCCTCCAGCACCACGACGCCCGCGCCCTCGCCCATGACGAACCCGTCGCGGTCGGCGTCATAGGGGCGGCTCGCGGCCTTCGGATCGTCGGCGCGTTTGGTCGACAGCGCCTTGCAGGCGTTGAACCCCGCGATGCCGATCTCGCAGATCGCCCCCTCGGCGCCCCCCGCCAGCATCACGTCCGCATCGCCGTACTTGATCAGCCGGGCCGCGTCGCCGATGGCATGGGCACCGGTGGAACAGGCCGTCACCACCGCGTGGTTCGGCCCCTTGAAACCATAGCGGATCGACACGTTGCCGGAAATCAGGTTGATCAGCGCGCCGGGGATGAAGAACGGCGACACGCGGCGCGGTCCCTTGTCCCGGATCAGCAGCGCGGTGTCGGCGATGGACGACAACCCGCCGATGCCCGACCCAATCATCACGCCGGTCCGCTCGCGGCTGTCCTCGTCCTCGGGCATCCAGCCCGAGTCACGGACGGCCTGATCGGCGGCGGCGATGCCAAACTTGATGAACTCGTCGACTTTGCGCTGTTCCTTCTTGTCCATGTAGGCGTCGCAGTTGAACGTCCCGTCGGACCCGTCCCCCAGCGGAACCTCACACGCATAAGTGGTGCCAAGGTGGCTCGCGTCGAAACGCGTGATCGGACCGGCGCCCGACTGTCCTTCGAGCAGGCGGCTCCAGCTGGCTTCCACCCCATCGGCCAGCGGCGTGACCAACCCCAGCCCGGTAACGACGACACGACGTGCCATTGCGGCTCTCTCCATTCTCATTCTCCGACCCGCTCTTAGCGCGCCTTGGCCCCCATCGGCAAGGCCGCGCGCTCAGACCGCCATGACGCTCCCGCGACGCCGCGGCGCAGGACCCGCGCGGCAGGAAGGCCGCCCGCACCGGCATCTTCCCGCCGACGAGACCGCCGCGACCACCACCCGAGGGCTCCCGGCGCAGGGCCCGCCTGCCCGCCGCCATGCGCCACTCATGGGGTAACCGGACACACCGCCATCGACAGCCCGGATCGTCCGCGCGTCATACCGCTGTGACGATCGCCACGCCATTGCCCGGGCACCCGGCCAACCCGACGGGCCACGTGCCCGCGAACCGCGCCCCGGCACCGCCCGCGCGATCAAGGCCAACAAACCGTCCAAGACAACCCGTCCCGACGGCTATTCGGCCCCTCGGCGGACCGCCCCTTCATCTTGGCCAAAATACCTCGGGGAGCGCGAGGGGCCGGCCCCTCGCACCCGTCACCTCAACCGGCGCGAACATTGGGCAGGCTCACGCCCAGTTGCCACCAAGATCTTCTCGTGCCCGGTCGATCCAGTGATCCCGCAGCCAGGCACAGGGTTTGGAGTAGCGGATGAACGACCCCGACCACCCGGTCAGCGCGTCCGTCATCTTCGGCCGGCCGTGAAAGCAGACCACCCGCGCGTCGTCCGGCAGCGTCGGCGGGCGCAGATAATTCACCGGAAACGGGTTGCAGTCATACTTGAAGGACGCCACCCAAGGGTCCGGAATATATGTGAAAACGCCGCGATCCAGGGCTTTGGTGGAGGTATAGCGCTGCTCGGATCCGCGTGCCTTTTCGACTTCCGCATAAGGGTTCGCCGCGATGTCGTCGTAGAGGAACCCGTGCACCGCCGGATCGAAGCGGAAAACCGAGCCATGCCCCGTCACACGCCCCTTGCGCTTCTCGATCCAGTCGATCCGCATGGCCACCGTCTCCGGGGCGAGTTCGTAAATTTCGTCCAGCCCGCCGGTGATCACCACGTCCAGGTCGAACCCCAGCACCGGACCGTCGAGGTCGGGCACTAACCCCGGGCGAAACAGCGAAACCTTGCGCATCGCGCCCTGCCGGTTCGCCACCTTCAGCGCTTCCGCCATCGGTTCCGCGAAAGGCTCCACCGGCAGCGGCAGAACCTCGATGTCGGGATGCAGCCCCTCGGCGTGCTCCGTCATGCAGAAGAAGCGCACAGGGCGCGTCATGTTCCGGCGGACGCCGGAATACAGACGATTGACGTATTCGGGGCCGAAAAGCGTGCCCCACTTGATGCACATGATGTTGGCGGTCTGGGTCATGTCCGTGTCCTAGCCGCAGCCCGCGCCGCGCACCAGACGAAACCGTCATCCGGACCGTCCGGTCATTCGGCGTAGATCATCTTGCGCGTCATGCCGCCGTCGACGGTGACCACCTGCCCGGTGACGAACCCGGCGCCCGCCAGCCAGACCACGCTGTCGGCAATGTCACCCACCCGGCCGGCCCTGCCTGCGGGGTGCTGCGCGTGATCTTCCGGGCGCAGCTCGTCCCAGCCGTCCGTCACGATCCAGCCCGGCGCGATGGCGTTGACCCGCACCTCCGGTCCGAGCGACACGGCAAGCGCCTGCGTCAGCCCCTCGACCCCGCCCTTCGAGGCGCAATAGGCCTCTGTGTCCGGCTCTGCCATGCGCGCCCGGGTGGACGAGAGGTTGACCACCGACCCGCGCGCCTGCCGCAGGAAGGGCACCGCCGCCCGTACCATCAGGAAAGTGCCGGTCAGGTTGACGCCGATCCAGCGGTTCCAGCCGTCAAGCGACAGGTCCTCCACCGGCCCGCTGACCGGAGAGGCGACGCCCGCGTTGTTCACCAGAAGGTCCAGCCCGCCCGACAGCATGTCCGACAGATCCGCGAAGGCGGCGGCCACGGACGCCTCGTCCGACACGTCGCAGACCACCGGACGCCCCGCCACATCGCCCTCGAAGGACAGGTCGAGCGCCGCGACCTGCCAGCCGTCCGCCACCAGCCGGTCGGCGATGCCGCGCCCGATCCCGCGCGCGGCCCCTGTCACGATGGCCGTGGGCATCAGCCCGCGACCGGCATCCGCCGCTCGACGATCTCGGCCCACCACGAGCAGCCCGCCGGGATGGCCTCGTCGTTGAAGTTGTAGCCGGGGTTGTGCACGTCGGCGGTGTCGCCGTTGCCGACCAGGATGTAGGCGCCGGGCCGTTCCTCGAGCATGTAGGCGAAGTCCTCGCCGCCCATGGTGATCGGCGCGTCGCGCTCGCAGGCGCCCGACACCGCTTCGGCCACATCCGCCGCAAAGCTCGTCTGCTCCTCGGAATTCACCATCGAGGGATAGCCCCGGATCCAGCGCACCTCGGCACTGCCGCCAAAGGCCTCCGCGGTCAGCGGGGCCAGCTCCTTGATCCGTGCCTCGCCGAGTTCGCGGTTCTCTTTCGACATGGTGCGCATCGTGCCCTTCAGCGTCACCCGCGCCGGGATCACGTTGAACGCCTTCGAGGAGCTTTCGATCGACGTCACCGACACCACGATCGGATCGGACGGATCGGCATTGCGGCTGGAAATGCTCTGCAACGCCTGCACCACCTGGGTGGAGATCACCACCGGGTCCACCGTCTGGTGCGGCTTTGCGGCGTGGCCGCCCTTGCCGTGGATGGTGATCTCGTACTGGTCGGTGGCCGCAAAGAAAGCGCCCGACCGGATCGCGAAGCTGCCCACTGGCTTTCCGGGCCAGTTGTGCATGCCATAGACCTCCTGGATGCCGAAGCGCTCCATCATGCCGTCCTGGCACATCTCCTTGCCGCCGCCGCCGCCCTCTTCGGCCGGCTGGAAGATCACTGCCACGGTGCCGTCGAAGTTGCGCGTCTCGGCCAGGTACTGCGCCGCGCCCAACAGCATCGCCGTGTGCCCGTCGTGGCCGCAGGCGTGCATCGCGCCCGGCGTCTTCGAGGCGTACTCCACCCCGGTCTGCTCCTCGATGGGCAGCGCGTCCATGTCGGCGCGCAGGCCGATCACCTTGCCCGATCCGGTGTTGCGGCCCTTGATGATGCCGACCACGCCGGTCCGTCCGATGCCGGTCACCACCTCGTCACAGCCGAAGGCCTGCAGCTTCTCGGCCACCAGCGCACTGGTGCGGTGGGTCTCGAACAGGATCTCGGGGTGCTCATGGAGGTCGCGTCGCCAGGCGGTGATGTCGCCGTGAAGCTCTGCGAAACGGTTCTTGACGGGCATGGAAGTCTCCTTGTGTGCGAACGGCCCCGCAGGCACCGGGGCCAGTCTGTCATATCGGCGGCGAGCCTAGTCCGATACATGCCGAACGCAAGCTTTGCCGCGACACTCCTGACCGGTTGGTCGGAAATCGCTCAAAGGTATGGCGTCAGATGTTCGGGCCGGGAACCAGCCGCGATCCGTCCGAGAAACGCGACAGCCGGAAACGGTCCAGCGCCGTGCCGGGATCGCGCCCCATGGCAAGGTCGGCGGCAATCCGGCCAAAGGCCGGGCCCGCACCGAATCCATGCCCGCACATCCCGGTGCAGACCGTCAGCCCCGGCAGCGCGTCGACGCGGTCCACCACCGGCACCACGTCGGGCATGACGTCGATCATCCCGCCCCATGCGGTGTTGAGGTGCACGTCGCCAAGCGCCGGGTAGATTTCGGCGAACCGGCGCAACAGTTCCAGCACGCGCCGCTTGTTCGGGCCGGGATCGAGGATGCGCACCCGTTCGAACGGGCTGACTTCGTCGCCGCTCCAGGACCGCGCCACGCCCGGCGAATCCGGCCAGCCGTGCGGCTGCGGACCGCGCAGGTGCACGTCGAAAGAGCCCTGCAAGGCCAGTTTCAGGTAGACCGGCAGGTGGCGCAGCATGTCGGCGCCCGTGTACAGTTCCGCAAAGCCCGCCGGGGCAAGCGTGTAACCGCCGTCCGCGCGTCGCCGGAAGGCGATGTCGCTGTCGACCGACGCAGGCAGACCCAGGTCCGGCAGTGGCCGTGTGGCAAGGGCCGTCGAGCGCACCGCAAGCTGCGGCACCCGCACTCCGTGGCGTGCCAGCAGCAGCGACGACCACGCGCCGCCCGCCAGCACCACGCTTTCCGCCCGCACGGTGCCCTCTTCGGTCACGACGCCCGTCACCTGACCGGCGCTGATCTCCAGCCTGCGCACCGCCACCCGTTCCCGGATCATCGCGCCGTCCGCTTCGGCCAGCTTCGCCAGCCGGGGCACGGCAACCCATGGCTCCCCCTTCATGTCCGACGGTGTCAGCAGCATGCCGCACCAGCCCGCATGCGGGTAGGCCATGCTGCGCACCGTCTCTGTCCGGCCCACCAGCCGCGAATCGACGCCCTGCGCCTTCGCTTCCGTCAGCCACCCCTCGAAGGCGGCCATCTCGGCCTCCGTTCCGGCAAGGTAGGACACGCCGACCGTTTCGACGCCAAGCGCGCCTTTGCATTCCTCGTCGAAGCCGCGCCAGAGCCGCTTTGCCTCCTCGGCCACCGGTATCTCCGCCATGTCGCGGCCCTGTGTCCGGATCCAGCCCCAGTTGCGCGAGGATTGCTCGGCTGCGATGCGGCCCTTTTCCAGCAGCAGCACACGCTTGCCCGCGCGCGCCGCGAACAGCGCGGTCGACACGCCGATCACGCCGCCGCCGATCACCGCAACGTCAACCGCCTCTGGCAGTGGTCCGCGAAAGTCCCGCTCGCCTTCGTCCCGAAACGGAAAGATCATGCCAGCGCCTCCAGCAACCGTCGCATGAAGGCTTCGCCCTCCTGCAACTGGCTGATCGCAATCGATTCGTTCGGCTGGTGCGCCACCGAGATGGAGCCCGGCCCGCAGACGACCGCCTTGTAACCGGCGGTCTGGAAGTGGCTCGCCTCTGTTGCGTAGCTCACGTAGTTCTCCGAATTGTCGCCGGTCAGCCGCCGCACCAGCGCCTCTGCGGTGTTGTCCTCTTCCGGCGCGAAGGGCGGCAGCGAGAACATCTCGCGCGCCTCGATCCACGCCTCGGGCCGCACGGCCTGCATCCCGGCGGTCAGCTCATCGATCTTCGCGGTGAAGAGCGTGCGATACGTCTCAAGATCTTCGCCCGGCACCACGCGGAACCCCAGCCCGAACTCGCAGTCCTTGGCGGTGATGTTATGCGCCGTCCCGCCCGAGATCACGCCCACATGGACGTTGGTGTAAGGCGGGTCGAACAGCGCCGCCATGCCAGCCGGTTCTGCCGCCTCCGCCGCCGCGTTCACGGCGTTGCACCAGTCGATCAGCTTGGCGCCCCACATGATCGCCGACACGCCGGTGTGCAGCATCGAGGAATGCACCTCGAAGCCGTGCATGTGCACCCACCAGCTTACCCCGCCCTTGTGACCGGTCACCGCCTTCATCATCGTGGGTTCCCCCACGATCACGTCCGTCGCGCGCGGCATCGCCTGCATGGCTTCGATCAGCGCGGGCGCCCCGGTGCAGCCCACTTCCTCGTCGTAGCTCAGCGCAAGCTGCAGGGGCCGTGTGACGCCCGCGTAATGCGCCTCCACCAGCGCCCAGATCGCCAACGCGTCGAAGCCCTTCATGTCGCATGAGCCGCGCCCGTAAAGCCGACCGTCCTTCTCCGTCAGCACCCATGGGTCGGTGTCCCAGGCCTGCCCGTCCACCGGCACCACGTCGGTATGGCCCGACAGCACCACGCCGCCCTCGACCTCCGGCCCGACGTGGGCATAAAGCGCCTTCCACTCCGGCGCGCCGTCCTTGTGATGGATGCCCACTTCGATGCCGTGGGATCTGAGGTAGTCCGCCACCCAGTCGATCACCGGGCCGTTCGGCTCCCGGCTGACGCTGGGAAACGCCACGAGCCGCTCCAGCAGCGCCCGCGGCGCAAGTCGTTCCGTCATCATGCCTCCAGACAGGCCGGGGCACGGCGCACCGCTGCCCCTGCTTCTTCGCTTTCAGATTTGCCCTGCGCGATCCTTCACGGAAAAATCGCCTCTGCCCTCAATAGCCGCTGTCCGACGTCAGCACGAGATGCCCCGGGCTGACTTCTTCATAGACCGACGGTCCAGCCTCGTAACCGACCGGGTGGATCGGCGACGGGATCGGTTTGAAGTTCAGGTCCTTCTCGGCCTTCCGCCGGCGCGGATCGGCGATCGGCACCGCCTTCATCAGGGCCTTGGTATAGGGGTGCTGGGGATCCTCGAAGACTGCGCGGCGCGGTCCCAGTTCGACGATCCGGCCAAGGTACATGACCCCGACCGTGTGCGAGACCCGCTCCACCACCGCCATGTCGTGACTGATGAAGACATAGCCCAGACCCAGCTCCGCCTGCAGTTCCATCATCAGGTTCACCACCTGCGCCTGCACCGACACGTCCAGCGCCGAGACCGCCTCGTCCGCCACGATCAGCTTGGGGTTCAGCGCCAGCGCCCGGGCAATGGCGATCCGCTGCCGCTGGCCGCCCGACAGTTCGTGCGGATAGCGTCGCATGAACGAGCGCGGCAGTTCGACCCGGTCGAAGAGGTTGGCCACCTTGTCCTGAATCTCCGACCCGGACCCGATCCCGTAGTTCACCAGCGGCTCCGCCACCTGGTCGGCAAGCTGAAGCTGCGGATTGAGCGAGGCAAAGGGGTCCTGGAAGATCATCTGCATCTCGCGCCGCGCATCGCGCAGGCCGGATTGCGACAGCGCCATGATGTCGGTGCCGTCGAGGTCGATCTTGCCCGACAGCGGCTCCACCAGCCGCAGCAGCGACCGCCCCGCCGTGGACTTGCCGCAGCCCGACTCCCCCACGAGGCTCAGCGTCCGGCCCTTGTTCAGCGTGAAGGACACGTCCTCCGTCGCGTGCACGTTGGCCACCGTCCGGCGGAAGAACCCGCCCTTCACCGGGAAGCGCGTCACGAGGTTCTCGACCCGCAAGAGCACCTCGTCCGACCCCTTGATCGGGTCAAGGTTCTGGTCGGTGCGCCCGACCAGCCGCATCGGCTCCGGCAGGTCCTTGCCGGTCATCTCGCCCAGTTTCGGCACGGCGGCCAGCAGCGCCTTGGTATAGGCGTGCTTGGGGTTCTCGAAGATCTCCTCGACCGTGCCTTCCTCTACCTTTTTGCCGCGGAACATGACGACCACGCGGTCGGCCATCTGCGCCACCACGGCCATGTCGTGGGTGATGAACATCACCGCCGTCCCGGTCTCGCGCTTGAGGCGGTCCATCAGGGCGAGGATCTCGGCCTGGATCGTCACGTCCAGCGCGGTGGTCGGCTCGTCCGCGATCAGCAGGCGCGGCTTGCAGGCCAGCGCCATGGCGATCACCACACGCTGGCGCATGCCGCCCGACAACTCGTGCGGATACTGCTTCAGCCGCCTTTCCGGCTCCGGGATGCGGACCTCGCGCAGGAGTTCCAGCGCCCGCGCCTCCGCCTGCGCCTTCGACATGCCACGATGCACGCGCAGCCCCTCGGTCAGCTGGCGGCCCACGGTGAAGACCGGGTTCAGCGCGGTCATCGGCTCCTGGAAGATCATGCCGATCTCGTTGCCGCGAATGTGGCGCATCACGCTCTGGTCGGCGGTGGCCAAGTCCATGACCCCGCCCTCGCGCCGGTCGAACAGCATCTTGCCGCCCGCGATGTCACCGCCGCCGTATTCGATCAGCCGCATGAGCGAGAGAGAAGAAACCGACTTGCCCGATCCCGATTCGCCGACGACGCAGACCGTCTCGCCCGGGTTGATCTCGAACGAGATGTCCTCGACCCCCACAACCGTGCCGTCCTTGGTCTGGAACTCGACCCGGAGCTTGTCGATCCGGGCGATGGGCACCTGGGCTTCTGCGGCCCCGGTCGCGGCGGTATCCGTGGTGTCGTCCAGCATCTTCGAAACTCCCTTGTCGCGGCGAAGGCTAAAAGCCCGGTTGCGGGGCGTAAAGGTCCCTTCGCGCTTTCCCGGGCGGCATAGCCTTCCGAACAGGCGCCGGTGCCGCCTGCGGTGGCGTCAGCGGGTCAATGCGGACAAGGCCCGGACGCCCCTGCGACGGATGCCGAAAAAATGGGCGGAGCGAAACAGTTTCACAGGGTGACGGTCTGTACCGGACACGGCTTGCCGACGTCCTCCGTGTCCGCCGGCACGGCCTTGGCATCGGAACCGATTCCAGGCGCCATCATTGAAAGGCACATGCCACCAATGGCTTGTCGGCGGCACGAGCATGCCCCAAGCGTGCAAACAGAGCCATGTCGCTGCCCCTCAGGTGCCTGCGGACGCAGGTGAAACCGCCACCTATCATGCAACCCACAGCAAAACCAATCGCCTGCGGATACGGCCGTTGCGACGTGCCGCCGCCGGACCCTCTCCGAATGCGCCCCCGATGCCCTTAGGCAATGCTTGCATTTTGAGCATCCGCGGGTTTCGATGGCCGGGCACAGGGGGCGTTTTCAGGGTGCGGGTCTTTTTCGGGTTGAAACGGACCTGACCGGGTGAACAGCCTTCCCGGCATCAACGAAGCGGACCGGACATGATGCCGGTCCCGACCAACATGGAGTGAAACATGACCCTGAAATCCCTGATGATGGGTGCCGCGGCCGTGACAGCGCTCGCCGCCCCCGCGCTCGCAGAGCGTGGCGCGGACGGCGAGGTGAGGATCATCTACTGGCAGGCGCCGTCGATCCTGAACCCGTTCCTTTCGGGCGGCACCAAGGACGTCGAAGCCTCGTCGATGATCATCGAACCGCTGGCCCGCTACGACGAAACCGGCACGCTGGTGCCCTGGCTCGCGACAGAGATCCCGACGGTCGAAAACGGCGGCGTGTCCGAGGACCTGACGCAGATCACCTGGAAGATCAAACCGGACATCGTGTGGTCGGACGGTACGCCCTTCACCTCTGCCGATGTGAAGTTCACCTACGAATACTGCACCCACCCCGAAGGCGGCTGCGCGCAGCTGACGAAGTTCGAAGGCGTTTCCTCGGTCGAGACACCGGACGACCTGACCGTGGTGGTGACCTTCGGCGAAGCGACCCCCGTGCCCTACGGCCCGTTCGTCGGCGGTGAATCCCCGATCCTGCAGAAGGCCCAGTTCGAGAACTGCGTGGGCGCTGCGGCCTCCACCTGCACCGAGCAGAACTTCAACCCGATCGGCACCGGCGCATTTGTCGTCGACGAATTCAAGCCGAACGACGTGATCACCCTCTCGGCGAACCCGAACTACCGCGACCCGGCCAAGCCGGCCTTCGCCACCATGACCTTCAAGGGCGGCGGCGATGCGGCGGCAGCGGGCACGGCGGTCATGGAGACCGGCGAATTCGACTACGCCTGGAACCTCCAGCTGGCCCCCGACGTCATCGCCGAGATGGAAGAAGGCGGCAAGGGCGTGGCCGTGGCAGGCTTCGGCCCGCTTCTGGAACGCGTCATGATCAACAACACCAACCCCGATCCGGCGCTTGGTCCGGACGAGCGGTCGGTGATCCGCCCGCACCCGTTCCTCGGCGATCCGGCGGTCTACAAGGCGATGTCGATGGCCATCGACCGTCCGCTGCTGGTCGAAGTCGGCTACGGACAGGCCGGCAAGGTGACCTGCTCGTGGGTGCCCGCGCCCGAAGCCTTCGCCTACCAGAACGAGGACTGCGGCACGCAGGACATCGAAGGCGCCAAGGCGCTTCTGGATGAGGCCGGCATCGTCGATACCGACGGCGACGGCGTGCGCGAGAAGGACGGCGTTCCGCTCTCGATCCTCTACCAGACCTCGACCAACGCCGTGCGTCAGGACTTCCAGGCACTGATCAAGGAGTGGTGGGAGCAGATCGGCATGGAAGTCGAACTGCGCAACGTCGACTCCTCGGTGTTCTTCGGCGGTGACGCGGGTTCGCCCGACACCTTCCAGAAGTTCTATGCCGACGTCGAAATGTACGCCAACACCTTCAACGGCACCGACCCGCAGGCCTACCTGGGCAACGGTCTGTGCGACAAGGCTCCGCGTCCGGAAACCCAGTGGCAGGGCGAGAACATCAGCCGCTTCTGCAACGAGGAATACGACACGCTGTGGACCGAGCTTACGCAGACCGCCGACATGGCGAAACGCCAGGAAATCGGCCGCCAGCTCAGCCAGATGGCCTACGAAAAAGGCTCCATGATCCCGCTGGTGCACCGCGGCCGCCTGTCGGCACACTCCAACAGCCTTGGCGGTGTGAAGCTGAACGTCTGGGACTCCGAACTGTGGAACGTCGCAGACTGGTATCGCATCAAGGAATGAGTTCCTGATCCTGCGCCCGTCCCGTTCCGCACGGGGCGGGCGCATCCTTGAAGACACGAAAGGGATCGCCGCGCCGATGGATGAACACCGGAGCCTCGACCGCAGCCTCTGGACCGACGGCATCGACGCCTTCGCGCCCCCCTTCGCCGACGATGCGACGACTGCATGCGCGCAGTACGATGCGACGACTGCATGCGCGCAGTACGATGCGGCGACGCCATGCGCACGGACAGGGTCGCCGATACCGCGCGTTGCCACGCATCCCGCGCCGAGGACCGCGCCCCACCGAACCGGCGTTGACATGTACGATTACCACCGGCAGATGCCGGGGAAAGCCAGTAACATCACCCGCGGCACTCCGGGACCCCGTCCCGTCGCCGCCCCGCGTCACACCCCGTGCCCCTTCGTCCGGTCCCGTGCCGGCGTCACGGCACGTATTCACCATCACCAAAGCCCGACAGGGGGATAAGCGTTGCTCACCTACGCCACGCGACGGTTGATCCTCTCGATCCCGACGCTCATTTTTATCAGCTTCATCATCTTCATGCTGTTGCAACTTGCCCCGGGCGATCCGATGGCCCAGGTGCCGCTGACGGTGCCGGACGAGGTCAAACAGAAGATGCGCGAGGCCCTCGGCCTCGGCGAACCGCCTCTCGTCCAGTACTGGAAATGGCTGGTCCAGGTCTTCTGGATCGAACCCAAGGTCTTCATCGACTGGTTGTTCGGCACGCAACTGGCCTGGCACTGGGAAGCCCCGACCTTCACGCCGACCGACTCGCTGCTCGCCTCCATGCAGGAGGCGGGCCGCGTGCGCGAGGTCAACGGCGAGATGCAGCTCTGGGTGCCCGAACAGCGCAACATCTCCTGGCAGACCCGTTCGCCGGTCATGGACATCATCATCCAGCGCATTCCGCAGACCCTGAAAGTGGTCGGTGTGGCCTACATCGTGGCGATCCTGATCGCGCTGCCGGTGGGCATCTACTCCGCCTACCGCCAGTATTCGGTCTTCGACCAGGCCGGGACCTTCGTGACGATGATCGGCTTCTCGATCCCGCCGTTCTTCACAGGCCCGCTGCTGATCGTGATCTTCTCGGTGCAGCTCGGGTGGTTCCCCTCGATCTACGACACGACGCTGGTCGTGGACGACTGGGCCAGCTTCAAGCTTCAGCTTCAGCAGATGATCATGCCGGTCATGGTGCTGGCGCTGCAGATCACCGCACAGCTTTCGCGCTACATGCGGGCCTCCATGCTCGACAACCTCGGGCAGGACTACGTGCGCACCGCCCGCGCCAAGGGCCTGTCCGAAGCCATCGTCGTCAACGTCCACGTGGTGCGCAACTCGATGATCCCGGTGATCACCGTCATCGCGCTCGGCATTCCGTCGATCTTCGGCGGCGCCATCATCACCGAGAACGTCTTCAAGGTGAATGGCATCGGCCAGCTCCTGATTACGGCGCTCTTCGCAAACGACCTGCCGATGGTCATGACGCTGACCTTCATCTTCGCGGTGCTCATCGTGCTCTTCAACCTGATCGCCGACATCCTCTACGGCGTGCTCGACCCGCGGATCCGCTATGACTGACAGCCCACAGGACGACGTAATCCTCGCCGAAGGCCCCGCCGCCATCGAGGCCCTGAAGGACACCGGCCCGACCAAGCCGCCGCGGTCACGCGGCAAGGACGTGTGGGACCAGTTCCGCAAACACAAGGGCGCGATGTTCGGGCTCGGGTTTCTGGTGTTCATCACCCTCGCGGTGCTGGTCGGCCCCTACATCTACACGGTCGACCCGCAGAAACTGGACATTCGCAACAAGGACATGCGCCCGATCTACACCGCGATCTGGGATTCCGGTGCCAAGGTGTCGTGGGCCAAACCGCTCGGCTCCGACCAGCTCGGGCGCGACAACCTCGCCCAGATGCTGTCTGGCGGCCGCGCCTCCATGGCCGTCGGCTGGGCCGCGATGATCCTCAGCCTGGTGATCGGCACCGCCATCGGCGTGATCGCTGGGTACTTCAAGAAGCTCGACGGGCCGCTCATGCGCCTCACCGACCTCTTCCTGTCGCTTCCCATCCTGCCTCTGCTGCTGGTCGCGGTGACATTGTTCCGACAACCGCTCAGGGCCAACTTCGGGCCAGAGGGGGGCATGTTCATCCTGATCGTCACGGTCATCGCCGTGACCTCCTGGATGCCCACCGCCCGCATCGTCCGGGGCGACATCCTGGCCATCAAGGAACGCGAGTTCGTGCTCGCCGCCCGCTCCATCGGCACCTCGCCGTTCAAGCTGATCCGCCGCCACCTGCTGCCGAACGTGCTGTCGCCGATCATGGTCTCCGCCGCCCTCGGCCTCGCCACGGCGATCATCACGGAATCGGCGCTCTCCTTCCTCGGCGTGGGCTTCCCGTCGGACTTCCCCACCTGGGGCAAGATGCTGGCCGATGCCGTCCAGAGGATGGAGCGCTTCCCCGAACGCGTGATGCTGCCGGGTGTCGCCATCTCGCTGACCGTGCTCAGCGTGAACTATCTCGGCGACGGCCTGCGCGACGCGCTCGACCCGCGCATGCGCGGTCGCTGACGCTCTCCCGGGCTGCCCTCCGCACCAGGCGGGCAGCCCGGCAAACCGCAACGAGGGGACCAGCCATGCCAGCCTACGCCGCCTTCCTGCGCGCCGTGAACGTGGGCGGCACCGGCAAGCTCGCCATGGCCGACCTCAGGGCGATGACCGAAGCCACGGGCGCCGGGAACGTCCAGACCTACATCGCCTCCGGCAACGTGGCCTTCACGCACGACGCCGCTCCCGCGGACGTGCAGGCGGCGCTGGAAAAGGCCCTTGAGGACCACGTCGGCGCCCCCGTGGGCCTCGTCCTCCGCAGCCTCCCGCAGCTCGACGCGCTCACCGGCGGCAACCCCTTTCCCGACGCGCCCGGCAACAAGGTGATCTGCCTTCTGACCGATGCGCCGATCCCCGCCGCCCCCGATGACGAGGCCACGCATAAGACCTCCGAGGACATTAGACCCGGGCCCGGCGCGCTCTACATCCATTATCCAGAAGGACAAGGCCGCTCGCGGCTCAGGCTTCCGGCGATGGCGAACGGCACCGCCCGCAACCTGAACACGATCCGCAAGGTGCGCACCCTTCTGGCCGAAAGGAGCTGACATCGGACATCGACGGCATCGGAACAATGACTTTCGCCTACAGTATCCATGACGAACGCAACCTCGCCTATTTCAGGATGCCGGCCAACATCGGCGTGACCGGCTGCGCGGACATGCTACGGCGCTACGTCGAGGACCCGCGCTTCGACCCCGGTCGCAGGATGCTCACCGATGCCACCGAGGTGACGGAGATCGACGCCAGCTTCCTGGGGATCATCGTCGCCGTCGAACGGCTCGCGCCGCTCATAGGCAGGTTCTCGAAAAAGGCGGACAGCGTCCTGCTGGTGGCCTCCGGACACAGCTTCGGCATGGCCCGCATGATGCAGCAGGTGGTCGAACCGGTCAGCGCGCTGCGCTTCCACATCACGCACGACGTGGCAGAGGCGCTGCACCTCGCCGGCCAGACCGACACCGACCTGACCGCGCTGAACGCCGCCCACGACGCGGTGCACAGCCCCGCACCCAACCCGTAACGGGGCAACGTCCCGGAAGGACTTTTAACCGGCCAGGCGCCGCGGCTGAGAAACAACGGAGACTGGCATGGCCCAACCGGACTTCACCATCGGCATCGAAGAGGAATACCTGCTCGTCGACCGAGACACCTGCGCATTGGTCGAGGCGCCCGACGCGCTGATGGCCGCCCTCGCCCGTGATCTCGAAGACCAGGTCTCGCCCGAGTTCCTGCAATGCCAGGTGGAAATCGGCACGCGGCCCTGCGCCTCCGTCGACGCGGCCCGCGACGACCTGCGCAGACTGCGCGCCACGGTCTCGGAACACGCGGCCCGCCACGGCCTCTCGCCCATCGCCGCCTCCTGCCACCCGCTGGCTGACTGGAAAACGCAGACCCACACCGACAAGCAGCGCTACAACGAACTCGACCGCGACCTCGGCGGCGTGGTCCGCCGCATGCTGATATGCGGGATGCACGTGCACGTGGGCCTCGACGACGACACGTTGCGCGCCGACCTGATGCGGCAGGCCAGTTACTTCCTGCCCCACCTGCTGGCGCTCTCCACCTCCTCGCCGTTCTGGCAGGGCCAGGACACCGGCCTCGCCTCCTACCGGATCTCGGTCTTCGACAACCTGCCCCGCACCGGCCTGCCGCCGCAATTCCAGTCCTGGCAGGAATACGAGCGCTCCGTGCAGGTGCTGATCGACCTGGGCGTGATCGAGGACGGCTCGCGCATCTGGTGGGATCTGCGCCCTTCCGCCCGCTTCCCGACGCTGGAAACCCGGATCATGGACGTGCAGCCCCGGCTGGAACACACGCTGACGCTGGCGGCCATCGCGCAATGCCTGATGCGGATGCTTTGGCGCCTCCGGATAAGAAACCAGCGCTGGCGGATCTACGACCGCTTCCTGATGGAGGAAAATCGCTGGCGCGCGCAGCGCTACGGAACCACCGAGGGGTTGATCGATTTCGGCCGTGCCGAAATCGTGCCCTTCCCCGAACTGGTGGAGGAGCTGATCGACCTGCTCGAAGAGGACGCCGGCGTCCTGCACTGCACCGCTGCGCTCCACCGCGCCCGCGATATCGTCACCGGCGGCACCTCCGCCAGCCGCCAGCGCGCGGCCCTTGCCGCCGCAAAAGCCGCGGGCGCCGACCACGACGGCCAGATGCGCGCCGTGGTCTCGCACCTGATCGAGGAATTCCATGCCGACCTCTGACCGGGTTCAGGCGCCGCACACAAGGCCGCTGCCGCAAAGGAAACCCGTGGCCCGCAAAGTCGCCGCCGCCTTCCCCGACACACCGCCCCTTCATCTTGGCAAAAATACCTCGGGGAGCGCGAGGGGCCGGCCCCTCGCACCCGCCCCCAACACAAGCGCCGTCCCCGGAACCGGGTACCGCATCACCACGCGGCGACCTTCACGACATGACGCAACGTCACACCAAAGGTTAACGCCAAAACGCCCGTGGCCCCGCCGTTCACCCGCGCACACGGAGCAAAGGTTACCAACCGGCCGGGAATCGGCGGCGAACCGGCCGGTTTGCCTCTTAACGCCGCCATGCCAAAGATGAATCCGCGTTAATCCGTGGTGGTCCACGCCAGCCGCACCACAGCGGGTTGTAGCGCGCGGTGCCGCAACCCCACCGCACGCGCCGTAAATGCTTTCGGGCGCCGAAACCTCCATGAAGGGCGTGCGCTGCCCTTGCCCGCAAGCCCGCCAGAGGCTACCCCCGACACGCAACCACCCGGGATCGATCATGAAAGTCGCCATCGCCACCTCCGACTACTTCGTCCCTGGCGAGACCTTCATAAACCGCCACATCGAACACATGTTCGGCGGCAACACCTGTGTCATCTGCGGCCGTCACAACGGACAGGATCCCTATGGCAAGCCGCTCTTCGTGCGCCGCGCGAAACTCTCGCTGGCGGACAGGCTGACCGCGCCCGTCCATGCCGCATCGGGCGCCTTGCTGCACGGCACCTCCCGCCTGCCCTTCGGCGCCGGGCGCCGGGCGCTGGCGCGGTTCCTGAAGGACGAGCAAGTCGATGCGATCCTTTCGGAATTCGGCACGCAGGCGCTTGTTGTGGCGGGGCTCGGCAACGATCTGAACATCCCGGTCTTCACCTACTGGCGGGGCACCGATGCCTCCAAGATGCTGACCTCCGCGCAGCGCGTGCGATCCTACCGGTTGATGATGCCCCGCCTCGCGGGCATGTTCTCGGTCAGCCAGTTCCTGCTCGACAACCTCGCCAGACACGGTGTGTCCCATCCGAATGCCCATGTGGTGCCCTCGGGCGTCGACATCCGCCGTTTCACCCCCGGCCCCAAGACCCCCGGCAGCTTCCTCGCCGTGGGCCGCATGGTGGAAAAGAAGGCCCCGCAGGTCACGCTCCGCGCCTTTGCCGAAGGTGCACGCGGACGCGACGCGCACCTGACTTTCATCGGCGACGGCCCCTTGCTGGAAGACTGCAAGTCACTCGCGCAAAGCCTTGGGATTGCAGGGCAAACCACCTTCACCGGGGCACTGCCGCATGACGCGGTCCGCGAACGGCTACATACGACCGAAGTCTTCCTCCAGCATTCGGTGACGGCGAAGGACGGCAACACCGAAGGGCTGCCCACCGCCATTCAGGAAGCCCTCGCATCCGGCTGCATCACGCTGTCCACTCGCCACGCGGGCATCCCCGAAGCGGTGGAGCACGGCGTCAACGGCCTTCTGACCGACGAATGGGACGAGCAGGACTTCGCGCAGCGCATCGCCCAGATCCTCGACATGCCCGACCGTGGCGAGATGGCGCGCGCCGCCCGCGCCACGGCCGAAGCAAAGTTCGACAATGCCAAGGGGCTCGCCCGCGTCGAAGACGTGCTATCCCGCACCACGGCGCAAGCCTGAGCCACCGCCGGGCACACCCCTGCCAATGACCGACACACAAACGGCACAGGCCACATTGGCGCGCAAGGCCCAAGGTTCATTGGCCTGACCGCCATCACATGGACGCCACATCGAAGCGCCGCCTTCGCCCGTCACCGCCTCCCAGCACCTGAGGCGCGCCGGGTGCGGAGGCGGAAATCCGCACCGGAGCGGGAACAACTGGCCGGGTCCGCGTGTTTGTGTGTCAGAGGCCGGGATATCCCCGCGCCGTACTCCGCATCGTCCATCAAGGAGGACCCCCATGACCGGACTCGGTTGGTTTGCAGCCATCATCGTCGGCGGTATCGCTGGCTGGCTGGCAGAGAAGTTCATGAACTCGAACATGGGCATCATCATGAACATCGTTCTCGGCATCGTCGGCGCCATCGTGCTGAATGCCATTCTCGTCGCCATCGTCGGCGGCACGCTTGGCGGCTGGATCGGCCAGCTGATCATCGGTTTCATCGGCGCCTGCCTGCTGATCTGGATCGCACGGGCCGTGCGCGGGCGACACGCCTGACATTCCCCTGACCTGAGACACGCGGGCCGCCCCCAAAGGCGGCCCGGTTTTTTTGGCATGACCGGTCAAACCCCATAGAAAGACCTGATGCTCGAAGACGTTTCCCTGCCGCTGCTCCTGCTGATCTTTGCCATTGCGGCCGCCGCGGTCATTGCGGCTTCGATCCGGGCCACCCACCTTGCCGACATCATCGCCGACCGTACCCGCATGGGCGAAGCCCTGGCCGGGGGTCTGATCCTTGGCGGCGCCACGTCGCTGGCGGGGGTGGTCGTCTCGGTCTCTGCCGCGTCGTCTGGGGACGCCAGTTTCGCCGTGTCGAACGCCGTGGGCGGGATCGCGGCGCAAACGTTGTTCCTGGCCATCGCGGACCTGCTGTACAAGCGCGCCAACCTCGAACATGCCGCTGCTGAGCCGGCGAACCTGTTCCAGGCGGTGCTGCTGCTGATCCTTCTGTCCCTGCCCGTTGCCGCCATGGCCGGGCCGGACGTGTCGTTCTTTGCCGTGCACCCGGTGTCCGCCATCCTGTTCCTGACCTACCTCGCCGGCGTGCACCTGTCTGCACAGGTCAGCGAAAGACCGATGTGGAAGCCGGTCGAAACCCGCGACACCCGACACGACGAACCCGAGGAAGACAGCGACCCCGACAAATCCGTCCTGAAGCCCGCGCTGACCTTCGCCGCGCTGGTCGCGGTCATGGGCGTCGCGGGCTGGGTCATCTCGCAGGTCGGTGCCAGCTTCATCACACGCTTCGGACTGGCGTCATCGCTTGTCGGGGCACTGCTCACCGCGGTCGTCACCTCGCTCCCGGAATTCGTCACCACGCTGGTCGCCGTGCGCAAGGGCTCGCTTCAACTGGCGGTCGGCGGTATCATCGGCGGCAACACCTTCGATACGCTGTTTCTTGTCGCCGCCGACGTGGCGTATCGCGACGGCTCCATCTACCACGCGGTCAGCATGAACGACCTGTACTGGCTGGCGACGGGCATGCTGATGACCGCCGTGCTGCTGGCCGGGCTGATCCTGCGTCAGCGCAAAGGTCCCGCCCGCATCGGCATCGAAAGCGTCCTGATGATGGCGATCTACGCAAGTGCCGTGACGGTCGAGGTGTTCTCGGGCTCCTCCTGACACTGGCATTCCTGCAGGATGTTAGCGCCGAACACCATGGCGCAGGCCAAATTCCGCAAAACGAATTTGCGTGGCCACCACTTGCAATCGTCCGCCAGCTCGGGCTCAATCTGAACAAGCGTTCATTTCAGCCGGGAGGAGGCCGACAATGGATTTCGCGCTGACGGAAGAGCAAACCGCGATCTTCGACATGGCGTATGCGTTTGGGCAAGAGCACATCGCCCCGCACGCCCGGACATGGGAAAAGGACGGCACGATCCCCAAATCGCTCTGGCCGCAACTGGCGGACCTGGGATTTGGCGGACTGTATGTCAGCGAGGAGTCGGGCGGCGCGGGCTTGTCCCGGCTCGACGCCACGCTGGTGTTCGAAGCACTGTCGATGGCGTGCCCCTCCGTCGCGGCGTTCCTGTCGATCCACAACATGTGCGCCCGGATGATTGACAGCTACGCCTCTGACGACTTCAAGGCGCGCGTCCTGCCCAAGGCCCTGTCGATGGAGACGGTGTTGTCCTACTGCCTGACCGAACCCGGTTCCGGCTCCGACGCGGCGGCGCTGAAGACCCGCGCGCAGAAAACGAACGAAGGCTATGTCCTGAACGGGACCAAGGCGTTCATCTCGGGCGGCGGCTATTCCGATGCCTATGTCACCATGGTCCGCACCGGCGAGGACGGGCCCAAGGGCATCTCGACCGTCTACATCGAAGACGGCACCCCGGGCCTGTCCTTCGGTGCGGCAGAGGACAAGATGGGCTGGCGGTCGCAACCCACCGCGCAGGTCCAGTTTGACGATTGCACCATCCCGCACGACAACCTGATCGGCGAGGAAGGCAAGGGGTTCCGCTATGCCATGGCGGGTCTTGACGGCGGACGGCTGAACATCTCTGCCTGCTCGCTCGGTGCGGCGCAGACCGCGTTGACCCTGACGCTGCAATATATGTCCGAACGCAAGGCCTTCGGGCAGAGCATCGACCAGTTTCAGGCCCTGCAGTTTCGGCTCGCCGACATGGAGATCGAGTTGCAGGCCGCGCGCACCTTTCTGCGGCAGGCGGCATGGAAACTGGACACCGGAGCCCCGGACGCCACAAAGTTCTGCGCGATGGCCAAGAAGTTCGTGACCGAGGCCGGATCGCGCACCGTCGACCAGTGCCTGCAACTGCACGGCGGCTACGGCTATCTTGCCGACTACGGGATCGAGAAGCTGGTGCGCGACCTCCGCGTACACCAGATCCTCGAAGGCACGAACGAGATCATGCGCCTGATCACCGCCCGCCACATGCTGGCCGGCTGATATCGGTGTGCCCTGTCGCAGGGCATCGCACATACCGGGCGGACCTGGCCTGCGCGCCCGGTCCCGCCCTCAAATCAAGGACGGCCACACGTCATGTCTGACACCCACATCCGCACCGAAGGCCATGCCGGGCGTATCACTCTGACCCGACCCAAGGCGCTGAACGCCCTTTCCTACGCCATGTGCCTCGACGTCGAACGCGCGCTGGACCGCTGGCGCGAAGACGACAGTGTGCATCTGATCCTGCTCGACGCGGAAGGAGACAAGGCTTTCTGCGCGGGTGGCGACATCGCCGAGATGTACCGCAGCGGGATCGCCGGGGATTACGACTATGGCCGGAACTTCTGGCGCGACGAATACCGGCTGAACGCCAAGCTGGCGGAGTATCCGAAACCTGTCGTCTCCTTCCTGAACGGCTTTACCATGGGCGGTGGCGTGGGGCTTGGCGGGCACGTCTCGCACCGGATCGTGGGCGACCGCTCCAGGATCTCCATGCCGGAAACGGCGATCGGATTCGTCCCGGACGTGGGCGGCACCTTCCGGCTGGCGCAGGCCCCGGGACGTCTGGGCGAATACCTCGGTCTGACCGCCTATCGCATGAACGCGTCCGACGCGATCCATGCCGGTTTTGCCGACACCTACATCCCCGAAGACGCCTGGCCCGCCCTGAAGGAGAACCTGGTCCACACCGGCCTTGTCGCGCAGGTCGAGGCGGCGACGCAGCCCGTGCCCGACAGCCCGCTTGCCGCGCGGCAGGCGCAGATCGACGACCTCTTTGGTGGAGAAACCCTGCGAGACGTGCTGAACGCGCTCAGGAACGATCCGTCCGAGTTCGCTGCCGAGACGCTGAAAACGATGGAGCGCGTCTCTCCCCTGTCGATGGCGCTGACACTTGAGATGATCCACCGCCTGCGCGGTCCGTCCCTCACCATCCGCAAGGCGCTGGAACTGGAATACCGCGTCAGCTACCGGGTCATGGAGCACGGTGATTTCCTCGAAGGTATCCGCGCTGCGATCATCGACAAGGACAACACGCCCAACTGGCGGCACGCGCCGGACGGGGTGACCGCGTCGGACGTCTCGAAGATGCTGCGCCCGCTGGGACCTGACACACTCGATTTCAAGGAGAAAGCCATGCAGATCGCGTTTATCGGACTGGGCAACATGGGGGCGCCCATGGCGGCAAACCTCGCCAAGGCGGGCCACTCGGTCACCGGCTTCGACGTTGCGGGCACCACGGCCGATGGCGTGACCAATGCCACCTCCGCCCCCGAAGCGGTCAAGGGAGCCGAGGTGGTCATCACGATGCTGCCCAACGGCGACATCCTGCGCGGCGTCGCGACCGAGATCATCCCGCATATGGAGAAAGGTGCCGTGCTGCTCGACTGCTCGACCGTCGATGTGGACTCGGCGCGTGCCGTCGCGAGCCAGGCATCGTATGCGGGATTGATGGCGCTGGACGCACCGGTCTCCGGCGGGATTGGCGGGGCATCTGGCGGAACGCTGACCTTCATGGTCGGCGGTCCCGACGACGCCTTCGCCATCGCGAAACCGCTGTTCGACATCATGGGCCAGAAGGCGGTGCATTGCGGCGCCTCCGGCAACGGGCAAGCCGCCAAGATCTGCAACAACATGATCCTCGGCGTCACCATGATCGCCACGTGCGAGGCTTTCTCGCTGGCCGACAAGCTGGGCCTCTCACGCGAAGCGATGTTCGACGTCGTCTCCACGTCTTCGGGTTACTCGTGGTCGATGAACGCCTATTGCCCCGCACCGGGGGTCGGCCCGACCTCTCCCGCCGATAACGGCTACAATCCCGGGTTCGCAGCCGACCTGATGCTGAAGGACCTGCGCCTCAGCCAACAGGCGGCAGAGACGGCGGATGCCGATACGCCCTTGGGACAGGCCGCCACCGAACTTTACCGCACCTTCGTGGAGGACGAGGACGGCAAGGGACGAGACTTCTCGGCCATGCTGCCGCGGTTCGAAAAACGGCACCGTGGCTGATATCCGCCGATCGTCAGGATCAATGAAACGAAACGTCGAGGAAAGGACGTTGTCCCCTGTTCCCAGAAGACAGGAGAGCTTGAATGAAACGCATCCTCACCGCCGCCGCCGCCCTTGGCCTCGTGACCCTGACCGCGCCGCTGGCCGCCAGCGCCGATCAGGCCTGCCCGCCGGGCCTTGCCAAGAAAGACCCAAGCTGTGTTGCCCCCGGTCAGTCCAAGAAGACGCAGCAGGGCAACCGTCGTGAAGATGCCCAAGTGTACGACGAGGTCCGCCGTGGTGAGCCGATCCCCGACCGTTACGTCCTGCTCAGGAACCCCGCCTCCTACGGGCTCGACCCGAACCGGACGTATTACCGTCTGGGCAACGAGGTCGTCCGCGTCGATCCCGACACCCGCGCGGTGCTGTCGATCATCGGTGCGGTTGCTGCGCTCTCAAACTGACGCGCTGAGGTGCTGTCCTTTTGGGGACGGCACCTACACGCTTTTCGGTTGCCCGCCTTCGACGGTTGATCCACGTCATTTCCCCGACGGGCCCGGCGATCTAAGACTTATCCCAGATCAATCTTTTGGAGGAAGTCTTCGATGTTCGCGAAAAACATGGGTCAAACAGACAGGATCGTCCGCGCCGTTCTGGGCGTCGTCCTTCTGTTGCTTGCCTTCGCCGCGCTGAGCGGGGTGTGGGCTTGGGTCGCCGGGATCGTCGGCGTTGTGATGTTGGCCACCTCGGCCATGGGGTCCTGCCCGCCCTACAGCCTGCTCGGCATCAACACCTGCAAGACCAAGTAAAGTCCGGTTTGACGGGGCAAGGTGGCGGCGCCCTGCCCCGTGCGCTTCAGTACAGGCCGGTCCTGACCCGTTCATAGACCGGTTCCGGCGCGCCGTCGTTCGCGCCTCCGGGGTCTTTGTCCGGCGCTATGCTGGGCGGCAGGCTGGACGTGTCGCCTCCACCCGTCACGGAGCCCGACGTCGTGAACATCCGCGCGGTATCCGGCGCCACACCGGCCACCTCCATGATCCGGTCGCGCGCATCCTCGGCGATGCGTCGGCCCTCGGCTATCGCCACATCGGCGCGGTAAAGCTCCAGAAGTCCCATGGCGTTCAACAGATCCGCCTGCAACAGGACATCCGGCGGGTCCGAGGCTTCGCGTGCTTTTCGCATGAACTCCATCATGATCTCGATGGAGATCGCGACCACTTCCGTGTAACCGGGCACCGCTTCCTTCTTAGTGTGTGGCAGCAGGCCGCCGATGGTGCCCGGAAGCTGCGCGCCAAGCTTGTCCCACAGGCCCGATACCGGTTTGGGTTCCCACATCTTGCCGTGACGCGCATCGGGATGAACCGCGATGGTGCAGGTCGCGCCAAGCGCACGCGTCGCAGAGGCGGGAACGGGGTTGATCAAACCGCCATCCAGCAGCCAGTGGCCATCCAGTTCCGTCGGCGAGAAAACTCCCGGGATCGACGCAGACGCTCTAACAGCCCGCGCTAGGTTCCCCTTGCGCAGCCAGATCTCGCGCCCGGTGCTCATGTCCGTCGCAACGGCAAGGAAAGGGCGCGGCAGGTCCTCGATGTTCTCCGGAAGCTCCAGCTCTTCGATCAGGCGGGTGACGGCCTTGCCTTCGATCACGCCGCCGCGGTCCAGCCGGAAGTCGAGGAACTTCAGGAACTTGCCCTGCGTCAGACTGCGTGCCCAATCCTCAAGCGCGTCGAGCTTGCCACCCGCCCAGGCCGCGCCGACCACCGCACCCATGGAGCACCCGGCCACCACCTGCGGTTCGACGCCCATGTCCTCAAGCGCGCGCAGCACGCCGATGTGACACCATCCGCGTGCGCCGCCCGCCCCCAACGCCAGCCCGAGAACCGTCATCGTCGCCTCCGTCATGCCCGCGCCTCATGCAGCGCATCGTTCGGCCATACCACGTAGGGCGGAAATTCGTTCCGGCACGGTTTGCAGTGCGGCTATTCGGCGGCGACTTTCCGGGCTTCCAGCATCGGTTTCAGGTAACGCCCTGTATGGCTGCGCTCCACCTCGGCGACCGTTTCGGGTGTGCCCACGGCCACGATCTCCCCACCGCCGTCACCGCCTTCCGGGCCGATGTCGATCAGCCAGTCGGCTGTCTTGATGACGTCGAGGTTGTGCTCGATCACCACGACCGAGTTCCCCTGATCCACCAGTTCGTGCAGCACCTCCAGGAGCTTGCGCACGTCTTCGAAATGCAGGCCGGTCGTAGGTTCGTCGAGGATATAAAGCGTGCGGCCCGTGGACCGTTTGGCCAGTTCCTTGGACAGCTTCACACGCTGTGCTTCGCCGCCCGAAAGAGTCGTCGCCTGCTGCCCAACCTTGATATAGCCGAGGCCCACGCGCATCAACGCATCCATCTTGTCGCGGATCGACGGCACGGCCTTGAAGAACACCTGCGCGTCTTCGACCGTCATATCAAGAACGTCGGCTATGCTCTTGCCCTTGAACAGGATTTCCAGTGTTTCGCGGTTGTAGCGCTTGCCCTTGCAGGTCTCGCAGGTGACGTAGACGTCGGGCAGGAAGTGCATCTCGATCTTGATCACACCGTCGCCCTGACATGCCTCGCACCGCCCGCCCTTCACGTTGAACGAAAACCGCCCGGGTTTGTAACCACGTGCCTTGGCCTCCGGCAGCCCGGCAAACCAGTCGCGGATCGGCGTGAAAGCCCCGGTATAAGTCGCGGGGTTCGAACGCGGCGTGCGTCCGATGGGCCGCTGGTCGATGTCGATAACCTTGTCGAGGTGTTCCAGCCCCTTGATTGTCTCGCAGGGCGCGGGCGTCTGGCGCGCGCCGTTCAGCGCCATGGAGGCAGACTTGAACAGCGTTTCGATGGTCAGTGTCGACTTGCCGCCGCCAGAGACACCGGTGACGCACACGAACTTGCCGAGCGGAAACTCGGCAGTGACGTCCTTGAGGTTGTTGCCCGTTGCCTTCACGACCTTCAGCTTCTTCTTGTTGCCTTTCCGGCGTTCAGTCGGGACGGCAATCTCGCGCGCGCCGGACAGGTACTGGCCCGTCAGACTGGCGGGGTCGTTCTGCACTTCTTCGGGCGTGCCCTTGGCCACCACCTGCCCGCCGTGCACGCCGGCACCGGGGCCGATGTCGAAAACGTAGTCCGCCTCTCGGATCGCCTCTTCGTCGTGCTCCACCACGATCACAGTGTTGCCCTGGTCCCGCAGGTTCTTGAGCGTGTCGAGCAGGCGGGAGTTGTCGCGCTGGTGCAAGCCGATGGACGGCTCGTCGAGGACGTAGAGCACGCCCGTCAGACCGCTGCCGATCTGGCTGGCCAGACGGATCCGCTGGCTTTCGCCGCCCGACAGGGTCCCGGCATTGCGGCTGAGCGTGAGGTATTCGAGGCCCACATTGTTCAGGAAACCAAGACGCTCGCAAATCTCCTTCAGGATGGCGCCGGCGATTTCGTTCTTCTGCTGCGTCAGGTTCTCCGGCACCGTCCCGCACCAGTCAAAGGCCTGACGGATTGACATCTGCACCACCTGACCGACGTGCAGCAGGTGCGCCTTGTCGTCCGACGGCCCGATCTTCACGGCCAGCGCCTCTTCCCGCAGACGGTAGCCGCCGCAGGCGCCGCACGGACGGTTGTTCTGATACCGTTCGAACTCTTCGCGGACCCAGCTTGAATCGGTCTCGCGGTAGCGTCGTTCCATGTTGGGAATGACGCCTTCGAAGGTGCGGGTGACGTTGTAGATCCGACCGCCTTCGTCGTACCGGAACGCGATCTCCTCGTCGCCCGAACCGTGGAGGAATACCTGCTGCACATGCGCCGGAAGGTCCTTCCAGCGGGCGTTCTTGTCGAACTCGTAGTGCTTGGCGATGGCGTCGATGGTCTGCAGGAAGTACGGCGACTTGCCCTTGCGCCAGGGGGCCAGCGCCCCGTCCTTGATCTTCAGCGTCTGGTCCGGGACCACCAGCCGTTCATCGAAGAAAAGCTCCACGCCAAGACCGTCGCACTCCGGACAAGCGCCGAAAGGGGCGTTGAACGAGAACAGGCGCGGCTCGATCTCGGGGATGGTGAAACCGCTGACCGGGCAGGCGAAGTTCTCGCTGAACGTGATGCGCTCCGAGTCCCCTTCCTTCGGCGCGGTCTCAAGGATCGCGATGCCGTCGGCGAGGTCCAGCGCCGTGCGGAAGCTGTCGGCAAGCCGGGTCTGCATCCCGTCGCGGACCACCACGCGGTCCACCACCACGTCGATGTCGTGACGGAACTTCTTGTCGAGCGTCGGCGGTTCGTCCAGCTCATAGAAGGTGCCGTCCACCTTTACACGCTGGAAACCCTGCTTGCGCAGTTCGAGGAACTCCTTGCGGTATTCCCCCTTCCTGTCGCGCACGATGGGCGCCAGAAGATAGGCGCGCGTTCCCTCTTCCATGCCCATGACGCGGTCGACCATGTCCTGCACCTGCTGCGCCTCGATGGGCAGTCCGGTGGCGGGCGAATAGGGTGTGCCAACGCGCGCAAACAGCAGACGGAGGTAGTCGTAGATCTCGGTCACCGTACCGACGGTGGAGCGCGGGTTTTTCGACGTGGTCTTCTGCTCGATGGAAATGGCCGGCGATAAACCGCTGATGTGGTCGACGTCGGGCTTTTCCATCATGTCGAGGAACTGCCGCGCATAGGCCGAGAGCGACTCGACATAGCGCCTCTGACCTTCGGCATAGATGGTGTCGAAGGCGAGCGATGACTTGCCCGATCCACTCAGGCCGGTGATGACAACCAGCTGATCCCGCGGAATATCCACGTCGATCGATTTGAGGTTGTGCTCGCGCGCGCCACGCACCTCGATCTGCTTCAGCTCAGGCATGGGGACTCCCCGGGTCGATTAACGTTTTAGACATAGTTGAAACATGTGCCCGGGCCAATCGGAAAATGAGAACATTAGCCGAACATCAACAATCCGCCGGGATTCTGACTGCACGCAAGAGTTCGTGACCACAGGCGCATGGGGTTCGCCGAAAATAAATGCAGTCCTTTAACGCGGCACGGCCCGGCCCGGGCAAACGGCGGTCGCCTCGTGATCGCCCTGTTACGGCGGAACGTATTCTGCTCGGGCCGGCAAACGCGGAGGTCCAAGCTTGCCTCCACGGCGATGAATTCAGGCCGTTGTCATTTTTCCGGCCACATCCGGTGGGTGACTTCTCTGGCTGCAAGAAGGAAGCCCGCGTCCGTCTGTCGGGCGCGGGCGTAGATCCGGTATCCCGGGATCATGCGGTGCGCGGCGCTTCCGAACCGCGCTACCGGATCTTAGCGATACAACAGCGACACGCCGTCCGCGAAAAGGTGGACCTTTTCCGGCACCGCCGTCAGCGGCACGGTCTGGCCCCGCATACCGGTGTGAATACCCGGCAACTTCGCGATGACCGGATCCTCGCCCTTCTCCGCCACGAAGTACAGCAGAGTGACCTCGCCGAGGGCTTCGGTGATCGCCACCTCGCCCGAAAAGACGGCCTCTCCCGTGGTCTGGGTGAAGTCCTCCGGCCGGATACCGACCTTGACCTTCAACCCCATGTCGGCGTCCTTCGTCGGCACGTTCGACACAGCGGTTCCGCCGCCTGCAAGGCGCACGGTGGTTTGCGCGCCTGTGGCGATCACTTCGCCCGGCAACAGGTTCATCGAAGGGGAGCCGATGAACTGCGCCACGAACTCGCCGTTGGGCCGTTCGTAAAGCTCAAGCGGCGTGCCGACCTGCGCGATGCCCTTGTTGGCCAACACAACGATGCGCGAGGCGAGTGTCATCGCCTCCACCTGGTCGTGGGTCACGTAGATCATCGTGCGGTCAGGCATCGATTCCTTGAGCTGGGCGATCTCGATCCGGGTGGCGACCCGCAGCGCGGCATCGAGGTTCGACAGGGGTTCGTCAAACAGGAAGACCTTGGGATCGCGCACGATGGAGCGCCCGATGGCCACCCGCTGTCGCTGCCCGCCCGACAGCGCCTTGGGCAGGCGGTCGAGATAGGGCTCCAGCTGCAACATCTTCGCGGCGCGGTTCACAGCCTCGTCGATCTCGGCCGGGGTCTTCTTCGCCAGCTTCAGCGCGAAGGCCATGTTGTCGCGCACCGTCATGTGCGGATAAAGCGCGTAGGACTGGAACACCATGGCGATACCACGCTGCGCGGGCGGAACGTCGTTGACCACCTGCCCGTCGATTTCCAGCGTTCCGCCGGTGATCTTCTCCAGCCCCGCGATCATTCTGAGCAGCGTCGACTTCCCGCAGCCCGAAGGCCCGACGAACACGATCAGCTCGCCGGCCTCGATATCGAGATTGATATCGTTCAGCACGTTGACCGTGCCGCCATACGTCTTTTCGACGTCCCTGAGTTTCAGTCCGGCCATGCCCCTCCCCCTTCTATCGCGTCAGTGCGTATTGCGCAGTGCAAGCGCAGGTTGCCACGGACCAAGATGCAGTTTGCCGTCCGGTCCCGGTGCGGCGCTGCCCAGTTCCTGCCCGATCTGGAACCAGGTGCCTTCCGGCATGTCGATGTTCGCCGGTTCGCCCGACAGGTTGATCGCCACGAAAATCTCTTCGTCGTCGCTCTTGCGGAAGAAGTGCACGACCGTCCCGGTGTGATCCATGCCGTAGTGTTCGCCCTTCTTCAGCGCCACGTGGCTGTGACGGAAGGCGATGGCCCTGCGATAGTGGTGCAGAAGCGCGCCCGGATCGTCCTCCTGCGCGGACACGGCGGCACGGATGTGTTCGAAGCTGACCGGCAACCACGGATGCGAGTCGGAGAACCCGCCGTTCACCGCCTGCGCGTCCCAGACCATCGGCGTGCGGCACCCATCGCGGCCCTTGAACTCTGGCCACATCGCGATGCCGTAGGGGTCCTGCAAGTCTTCGTAGGCCACGTCTGCTTCGTGCAGGCCCAATTCTTCGCCCTGGTAGATGCAGACCGACCCCCGCAGGCACATCTGCAAGGTCGTCAGCGCACGCAAGGCCGCCGGCGGCAGATTCCAGCGCGAGGCATGGCGCACCACGTCGTGGTTGGAATAGGCCCAGCAGGGCCAGCCGCCATTCGCGCGCTCGTCCACGTCGTTCATCACCTGCACGACACGCTCGGCCGAGGGGTAGGTGTTCGACAGGAATTCGAAGGAATAGCACATGTGCACGCGCTTGGTGCCGCGCGTGTATTCGCCCATGATCTCCAGCCCGCGCTGCGCGTCGCCGACCTCACCCACGGCGGTCTTGCCTTCGTATTCGTCCAGCAGGGCGCGGAACCGTTCGAGGAAGGCGATGTTCTCGGGACGGTTTTTCGAATAGATATGCTCCTGGTGATTGTAGGGGTTCACCTTCGGCGCGATGGAATCGTCGCGGCGTTCCGGCGGCAGGGGCGGGTTGGAGCGCAGCTCCTGATCGTGGACGTAGAAGTTGATCGTATCGAGGCGGAACCCGTCCACCCCCCGGTCGAGCCAGAACCGCACAACCTCCAGCAAGGCGTCCTGCACTTCGGGGCAGTGGAAGTTGAGGTCCGGCTGCGAGGTCAGGAAGTTGTGCAGGTAGTACTGTTCTCGTGTGGTGTCCCACTGCCAGGCCGAGCCGCCGAAAATCGACAGCCAGTTGTTCGGCGGTGTGCCATCGGGTTGCGGATCGGACCAAACGTACCAGTCGGATTTCGCATTGGTGCGCGACGACCGGCTTTCGACGAACCACGGGTGCAGGTCCGAGGTGTGCGAAAGCACCAGATCGATCATCACCTTGATGCCGTGCAGATGTGCCGTCTCGACCATCGTGTCGAAATCCGAGAGCGAGCCGAACATCGGATCGACGTCGCAGTAATCGCTGACGTCGTAGCCGAAGTCCTTCATCGGAGAGGTGAAGAACGGCGAGATCCAGATCGCGTCCACGCCAAGGCTCGCGACGTGCCAGAGGCGCGCCGTGATGCCGTTGAGGTCGCCGATCCCGTCGCCGTTGGAATCCTGGTAGCTGCGCGGATAGATCTGATAGATCACTCCGCCGCGCCACCAGTCCTTGTCGATGCTCGAGTCTGTCATTTTTTTTCCCTTGTAGGCCCGGACGAGGTCCGGGACCCTTTCTTGGCCGGCCCGGAGCCGGGGCCCCGGTCCATGTCCCGGGGCGGTTTTCAATTCACTTCACGGAGCCCGCCAGAAGGCCGCGCACCAGGTATCGCTGCATGGCGAAGAACACGACCAGCGGTACGGCGATGCTGACGAAGGCCGCGGTGGCGAGGATTTCCCAGTTGCCGCCACGGGTTCCCAGCAGCTCGACGATCTGGTTGGTCATCACAGTGGTCTGGCCCGTGGCGTCGATCAGGAAGACCTTTGCCACCAGCAGGTCGTTCCATGTCCAGAGGAACTGGAAGATCGCAAAGCTTGCCAGTGCCGGGTAGCTCAGCGGCAGGATGATCTTGGTGAAGATCTGGAAATCCGTCGCCCCGTCGACGCGCGCATTCTCGATGATGTCGCGCGGCAGCCCAGCCATGTAGTTTCTGAGCAGGTAGATGGCGAGTGGCAGGCCGAAGGCCGTGTGCGCCAGCCATGTGCCCAGGTAGCCCTTCCCGATCCCGATTTGCAGGTGCAGCTTCAACAGCGGGATCAGCGCCAGTTGCAGCGGCACGACCAGCAGCCCCACCACGAAGGCGATCAGCAGCGCGCGGCCCGGGAAATCCATCCATGCCAGCGCGTAGGCCGCAAAGGCCGCCACCACGATCGGGATGATCGTCGCCGGGATCGTGACCGTCAGCGTGTTGAAGAAGGCTTTGGCCATGCTGTCGGTCGCGTTGCCGGAGGTCAGCACCTGGCGGTAATTGTCGAGTGTGAATTCCGGCGGAACGAGCGCGGTGACGAACAGTCGCTCGCCCCGGCGGCCTTCCATCGCAACCCCGCTTTCGACGCGGTAGTCGCCGTTCTTCGCCAGCGTGATGCGCATCTCGTCATCCTCAACCGTGTCCCCCGGCTCATAGGCGGCCACATCGCGCGAGGACGTACCCCAGGCCGAAATGCCCAGCCGGTCACGCCCCTCTTCATCGAAGAGATTGCCCGAAATGACGTAGAGGTCGCCCTCCTGCACCTGGTCTTCAGGCGCCTTGGTGCGAAGCACGAGGTTCTGCTCCGCGGCGAAGGGCGCCTTCCACCAGCCGGTGGTCGCGATCTGGTCCGCCGTCCGGAAGGACGAGACGAACAGCCCCACCGTCGGAAAGAGCCAGAGCGCCACGATCACCACGACCGAGATGTTCACCGCCCATGTCAGCGACGACTTGTGTCCTGCGATATTGTCCATAACGAGCCCCCGCCCCCTTATCCCTGCACGACCGACCGGCCGGTCATCGCATTTCCCGACGCGCCTGCACCACGTTCCACACGAGGATCGGCGTCACGAGGACCATGATGATGATGGCCGATGCGGAGCCGACGCCCCAGTCGTTGGCCCTGAACAGCTTGTCGAACATGTAGTTGGCCAGGACCTGTGTACCCCACTGGCCGTTGGTCATGGCAAAGACGATGTCAAAGATCTTGAGCACCACCAGGGTGATCGTCGTCCAGACGACCATGATCGTCGGATAGATCTGCGGCACCTTGATCTTGAAGAAGATCTGGAAGGGACCGGCGCCGTCGACGATGGCGGCTTCGACGGTCTCTTCTGGGATGCCACGCAGGGCGGCCGACAGGATCACCATGGCAAAGCCGGTCTGGATCCAGATCAGCACCACCATCAGGAAGAAGTTGTTCCACAGCGGGATCGTCAGCCACTGCTGCGGCTCTCCGCCGGTGAAGAACACGTAAATGGCGTTCAGCACGCCGATCTGCTCGGTGCCCGGCGGGCGGGCGTCGTAGACCAGTTTCCAGATAACCGACGCGCCGACAAAGGAGATCGCCATGGGCATGAAGATCAGCGACTTCGCAACGTTGCCCCAGCGCAGCCGGTCGGTCAGTTGCGCCACGATCAGCCCGAAAGCGGTCGACAAGGCGGGCACCACGACCAGCCAGAGCATATTGTTGCGCATCGCCTCCCAGAACTTCGCCTCGGAGAACATCTGAGAGTAGTTGTCGAAACCCGCCCATGCGCCCCCCATGCGCCGGTCGGTCAGCGAAAGGCGCAGCGTCTCCAGAACCGGATAGGCCAAGTAGAGCGTCAGCGCGAAGAGCGCCGGGAACAGGAAAAGCCACGGCCGTATCATGCTGGCGCGGTTGATGTTGCGCCCCGCGTTGGGGCCTTTCGCCGGAAACAGAACCTTGTCCAGGATCTGGTTCGAGGCCCAGAAATAGGCGAGGCAGGCACCCACCCCGATCACGATCGTCAAGAGACCCTGTAGCGCCGGATGCATCGGCCCTTCTCCCCCGCTGTATGAAACCCCGCCCCGGAAACGGCCCCACGCAAGGGGACCGCATCTGTCCGGAGCGGACTATGGTAAGGCGCTTACTTCAGCGCGTCCCAGCTTTCCTGGATCTCGGTCGCGACCGCTTCGGCGGACTCGCCGCCCGCGTAATCCACCATGCCGGTCCAGAACGAACCCGCGCCGACTCCGCCCGGCATCAGGTCGGAGCCGTCGAAGCGGAAAGTCGTGGCCCCCAGCAGGATCTCGTTCATCTTGCGCAGCGTCGGATCGGAGAACGCCTCGGGATCGACACCTTTGTGCGGGGTCAGGAAGCCCTTGAGGCCCATCCAGATCTCGTGCGCCTCGGGCGTTTCGAGCCACGCGATCAGGTCATGTGCGGCCTGGTTCTCGTTGGTGATGGCCCAGAGTGTGCCCGCCCCCAGAACCGGCGTGCCAAGGTCCTTTTCAGCATAGGCCGGGAAGTAGAAGAAGTCTGCGTCGAGGCCGACCTCGGTGCCTTCCGGGAAGAAGGCCGGGATGAAGGATGCCTGATGGTGCAAGTAGCACTGCGGCGGCGAGGCAAACAGGCCCTTGGGACTGTCGCGGAAGTCGGTGGACGCCACCGCGCCCCTGCCCCCGGCCACGCGATCATCCTCGATGAACCAACCGAATTCCTCGATAGCGCCGACCACCTTCGGGTCGTTGAACTTCAGGTCGTTGCTGACCCATGCGTCGTAGTCCTCGGGGGACTGCGTGCGCAGCATCATGTCCTCGACCCAGTCGGTCGCCGGCCAGCCGGTTGCGCCGCCGGATCCCAGTCCGATGCACCACGGCGTCTCGCCGTCCTCGACCATCTGATCGGTCAGGGCCTTCAGCTCTTCGAGCGTCTCGGGAACCTCGTAGCCCGCGTCCTCGAAGTTCTCCGGCACATACCAGACCAGCGACTTCACATCGACCTTGTAGAAGAAACCGTAGAGGTGATCCTCGCCGTCAGGTCCCGCATAGGTCCCGAGATCGACCCAGGACTGCCCCGCCGCGTAGTTCTCTGCCACCCAGTCGGCGACGTCCTGACCCAGCGGCGTGAGGAACCCCCGCGACGCCATGTCGGCGGCAAGGCCCGGCTGCGGGAACACCGATACGTTCGGCGCGGAGCCCGCTTCGGCGTCGACGAGGATCTGCTGCTCGAAGCTGTCGGAGCCGACGTAGGACACGTTATGGCCCGACTGTTCGGCGAAGGCATCCAGCACGGTCTCGACCATTTCCTGGTCCGGACCCAGCCACGGACCGAAGACCGTCAGATCCTCTGCATGCGCCGCCCCGGCACCCAGCGTGCACAGGGCAACACCGGCATAAAGCGAAGTTTTCATGAATTCGTCCTCCCAGTATCCCGCCCCAAGGCGGGTGAAACCCAGCTCAACGACGCTTGCTGTGGTGGAGTCATCCAAAGCGCTTTGAGCGAGGTCAGCCTTCCTTAATGAATAGCGTGTGTCAACCGTGCTTCCAACAATTTAATGAAATAGACCGCTGCAATGCAGCATTAAGCGCCGCATTGCATCATGCCGTGTTAGCGAACATACTCTTGACAAAGCCAAAGCGCTTTGGATCACATGGCACGATGAATCTAAAAGAACTCGCGGAACATCTCCACCTTTCCCAGACGACCGTCAGCCGTGCGCTGAACGGCTATCCGGAGGTGAGCGAGAAGACGAGAGAGCGGGTCAAGCAGGCCGCGCGCGACATGAATTACAGCCCGAACACGCGGGCCAAGGGGCTGGCCACGGGGCGCGCACACGCCATCGGGCACATCCTTCCGATCTCGGCCAGCCACGAGATGGTGAACCCCATTTTCGGCGATTTCATCGCAGGCGCCGGCAACGCCTATTCCCGCGCCGGCTACGAGATCGTCATCTCGCTCGTCTCCGACCTGGAGGAGGAAAAGGCCTATCGGTCCATCGACGCGCGCGGGATCGTGGACGGCATCATCGTGCACGGCCCGAAGATGTCCGACCCGCGAATCGCCCTCCTTTCTGAACTGGGGATGCCGTTCCTCGTGCATGGACGCGCCTCAGAGGTGACAGAACCCTACTCGTGGCTCGACATCAACAACGCTGGCGCCTTTCAGCGCGCGACGGAATTTCTGCTGGATCTCGGGCACCAGCGGATCGCCCTCATCAACGGGCTGGAGTTCATGGATTTCGCCTATCGCCGCCGAATCGGGTACGAAACGGCCCTGACCGACCGCGGCATGGCACCCGACCCGACCCTCATGCGGGCCGAGGAGATGACCGAGGTCTACGGCTTCCGTACCGCCGCCGAGATGCTGGCCGACGCCCGTCCGCCGACCGCCTTTATCGTGTCGTCCATGATCACCGCCATCGGCGTCCGCCGCGCGATCCACGAGGCTGGGCTGGAGATGGGGCGCGACATCTCGGTCATCACGCACGACGACGACCTCGGATACCTGAAGAACGGGCATTCCGTCCCGATCTTTACGGCCACACGCTCCTCCGTCCGGGAGGCCGGCGAACGTGCCGCAGAGATGCTGCTAGATCAAATCCGCAATCCCGGCGGCCAACCCCTGACACACCTCATGGAGGCGGAGCTGATCATCGGCACCTCCACCGGCCCGGCCCGCAAGGTCCCCCAACCGACATAAGGTTTTCCCATGCGCCACAAGCGATCCGATTTCCCCGAAGGTTTCCTCTTCGGCACCGCAACCTCCGCCTACCAGATCGAGGGCCATGCCTTCGGCGGTGCGGGCCGAAACCACTGGGACGACTTCGCGGCGACACCCGGCAACGTGGTCCGCGCCGAAAACGGCGACCGGGCCTGCGACCACTATCACCGCTTTGCCGAGGACCTCGACCTTGTGAAGGCTGCCGGGTTGGACGCCTATCGTTTCTCCATCAGTTGGGCGCGGGTCCTGCCAGAGGGTACGGGGACGCCCAACGCGGAAGGACTGGACTACTACGACCGGCTGACCGACGCGATGCTGGAACGCGGTCTGAAGCCCTGTGCCACGCTCTATCACTGGGAACTGCCCTCCGCGCTGGCCGACAAGGGCGGTTGGCGCAACCGGGACATCGCGGCCTGGTTCGGAGAGTTTACCGAGATCGCGATGAAACGGTTGGGCGACCGAATGTTCTCTGTCGCGCCGATAAACGAGCCGTGGTGCGTGGCGTGGTTGTCGCACTTCATGGGCGGGCACGCCCCCGGTCTGCGCGATGTGCGCGCCGCCGCCCGCGCGATGCATCACGTCCTGCTCGCCCATGGCACCGCCATCCAGACGATGCGGGGCCTTGGCATGTCGAACCTCGGCGGCGTCTTCAACCTCGAATGGGCCACGCCTGCGGACGGCACACCCGAGGCCCAAGCGGCCGCCGCGCGGTACGACGCGATCTACAACCGCTGGTTTCTGGGCGGCGTGTTCAAAGGCGCCTACCCGCAGGCCGCGCTCGACGGGCTGGAGCCGCATCTGCCCGCGGGCTGGCAGGACGATTTCCCGACGATCCAGGAACCGCTCGACTGGTGTGGCCTGAACTACTACACGCGCAAGCTGATCGCGCCGGACGCCACCCCCTTCCCCTCGCTTAAAGAGGTCGAAGGCCCGCTGCCGAAGACCTTCATGGACTGGGAAATCTATCCGCAGGGGCTGGAGGATTTTCTCACGCGCACCGCCCGCGAGTACACCGGCGACCTGCCGCTTTATGTCACCGAGAACGGCATGGCGTCACCGGACGTGCTGGTCGATGGCGCCGTGCAGGATCCGTCGCGAACCGCCTTCCTCGAAGACCATCTCGACGCGGTTCAACGGGCGATTGCCGCTGGTGTGCCGGTATCGGGTTATTTCATATGGTCGCTGCTCGACAACTACGAGTGGGCGCTGGGGTATGAAAAGCGGTTCGGGTTGGTGCACGTCGACTTCGGAACGCTTGAAAGAACGGCAAAGTCCTCATACCACGAATTGAAGTCCGCGCTGCAAAGCTGAAGGGATCAGCCATGATCACTCCCGTTTCCGTCACCGTCGATATCGGCGGCACGAACACGCGCGTCGCGCTGTGTGACGATGGCGAGGTGCTGACCGACACCATCCAACGCTATCGCAACGCCGAACACCCCGGCCTTGAGCCGATCCTCGACGCATACCTCTCCGCCCATCCGCTCGTCGGCGCGATCTGCGTAGACATGGCCGGACCGGTGAAGGACGGCGTGGGCACACTCACCAATCTCGACTGGACCATCGACGCGCGCGCGCTGTCGGCCCGCACTGGTGGCGCTCGCGTGGTGGTGTTGAACGACCTGCAGGCGCAGGGGCACTCCGTCCCCCATCTCGATGCAGACAGCCTCCTGACGCTGATGCCGGGTCAGCCCGCGCCCAGCGATGTGCGGCTGGTGGTCAACGTCGGGACCGGGCTGAACGCCGTCCCGGTGCACACTTCCGGCACGCTGACGCTGGTCCCTGCGGCAGAGGCCGGGCACATCGCGCTTCAAGCGCGCGATACGGAGGAGCTGCGGCTGGTCGACTGGATGAACGCGCGCATTCCGTCCTCCGGCATGGAAGAGATCCTGTCAGGCCGCGGGCTAGAGAACCTCGACGAGTTCATCGGGGACGGCGCTAACCGTCGCGAAGCCGCAACGGTGATGGAGGCCTACGCGGCAGGCGAAGACCGCGCCCGCAAGGCGGCAAAGCTATTCGTGCGCTACCTCGGACGGTATGCGGGCGACCTTGCCCTGACCACCCTGCCCTTTGGCGGCGTCTTCCTTGTGGGCGGTGTCACTCGCCACCTCGGGCCCCACCTGATGGAGCTGGGCTTTGCGGAGGCGTTTCGTGACAAGGGCCGCTTCGCTGCCTTCATGGAGCAGTTCCCCGTGCACCTCGTGACGGACGACTACGCGGCGCTGCGGGGTTGCGCGGCCCACCTGCACGAGCTGCAGACCGCCACGAACTGAACTGTTGGCAGGCAGCGTATGCCCTCGCGGCGGTCGTTGCCTGACATGCGCAGAAATGTGCGCTCGGCACATATCTTGCCGAATCCTGCAATTGGGATCACAAGACCGGCATGACCCTGCGCGCCATTCTCCTGATGATCCTGTCCATGGCCCTGCTGTCCGGGTCCGACGCCTTTTACAAGCTTTCCACCCAGCGCGCTCCCATCGGCGAGGTGATGACGCTTGTCTCGATCGGCGGCACCGCGTTCTTCATCGCGTTGGCCCTGGCAATGCGTGTGAAGATCCTGACGAAGGACGCGCTGCATCCTATGATCCTGCTCCGCAACGGGTTCGAGATCATCGGCGCCATCGGGCTTGTCAACGGGATCGCCCATGTCTCTCTTCCGGTCTTCGCGGCGATCATGCAGACCGGCCCGTTGGTGGTCACAATCGGTGCCGCGATCTTCCTGAAGGAAGAGATCGGGCCGCGCCGTTGGTTCGCTGTCGCCATCGGCATCTTCGGCATGCTGCTGGTGATCCGCCCATGGTCCGCCAGCTTCACCGGGTACGAGCTGTTTGCCGTGATGGGCATTGCGGGCCTTTCGGGTCGCGACCTCGTCACCCGTTTGTCGCCGCCCCACATCCCGGCGCTGGCGATTTCCACATGGGGGTTCGCCGTGACCATCCCTGCCGGCATCCTTCTTTGGAGCTTTGCGGAACGGTCGTCGGACTATTCCGCACTGACCTTGTGGTTCATTCTGGGGACCATTTTCGTCACCACGCTGGGCTATCTTGCCATCACGACGGCGATGCGCATGGCACCGGCCTCCATCGTCGCCCCATTCCGCTACACGCGCCTGCTGTTCACCCCGGCGCTCGGCATTCTGATCTTTGGCGACCGTCCCGATATGATGACATACGTCGGCGCCGGGATCATCTTCGCCGCGGGACTGTATACCTTCCTCCGGGAACGTGCGCTGGCCCGTACAGTCGCACCCGCAGCGCAGGCGTTAGCGCAACCCTCGCGCCGGAAGGCGTGTTAGCGATAACGCCACCGTTTACTTTCACTCGCGGCCTGATAAACCTCCGGACAGACGCCCAGCTCCGGAGACAGCCATGAGCACCATCATCGACATCCACGCCCGCGAAATCCTCGACAGCCGCGGCAACCCGACCGTCGAGGTCGACGTCCTCCTCGAAGACGGCACCATGGGCCGGGCCGCCGTGCCCTCCGGCGCATCGACCGGCGTGCACGAAGCCGTCGAAAAGCGCGACGGCGACAAGTCGCGCTACATGGGCAAGGGCGTCCGGGATGCCGTGGCAAGTGTTAACGGCGAGATTGCCGAGAACATCGTCGGCTTCGACGCGACCGAACAGGTGGCCATCGACCTCACGATGATCGAACTCGACGGCACCGACAACAAGGGCCGCCTGGGCGCCAACGCGATCCTCGGCGTGTCGCTGGCCTGTGCCAAGGCCGCAGCCGACTTTGCCGGCCAGCCGCTGTTCCGCTACGTGGGCGGCACATCCGCCCGCACCCTGCCTGTCCCGATGATGAACATCATCAACGGCGGCGAACACGCGGACAACCCGATCGACATTCAGGAGTTCATGATCATGCCGGTCGCGGCGGAGAACATCGCCGAGGCGGTGCGCATGGGCTCCGAGGTCTTCCACACCCTGAAGAAGGAGCTTTCGGCAGCGGGCATGTCGACCGGTCTGGGCGACGAAGGCGGGTTCGCACCGGAACTGAAGGGAACGCGCGACGCGCTCGACTTCATCCTGAAGTCCATCGAGAAGGCAGGCTACAAGCCTGGCGAAGACATCTACCTCGCGCTCGACGCCGCCTCGACCGAGTACTTCAAGGACGGCAAGTACGAGATGAAGGGCGAAGGCCTGTCGCTGTCGCCAGAAGACAACGTGAAGTACCTTGAGGCGCTGGTGAACGACTACCCGATCATCTCGATCGAGGACGGTTGCGCCGAGGACGACTGGGATGGCTGGAAGATGCTGACGGACGTTCTGGGCAACCGTTGTCAGCTTGTGGGCGACGACCTGTTCGTCACCAACCCCAAGCGCCTTTCGATGGGCATCGAGAAGGGCTGCGCCAACTCCATGCTGGTGAAGGTCAACCAGATCGGTACTCTGACCGAAACGCTCCAGGCGGTCGAGATGGCGCACCGCGCGCGCATGACCAACGTCATGTCGCACCGCTCCGGCGAAACCGAGGATGCCACCATCGCCGACCTTGCCGTCGCCACGAACTGCGGCCAGATCAAGACCGGCAGCCTGGCGCGGTCCGACCGGCTGGCGAAATACAACCAGCTCATCCGGATCGAGGAAATGCTGGAAGACACCGCGATTTACGCCGGTCGCTCCATCCTGAGATGACACCAGCGGGCTGGCGCAACTGACACGTGCCAGCCCTATACGGATGAGACCACGCCTCCGGGCAATACGGCCCCGACGTCCATAGAGCGATCGTGTCCATCCCCCTATCATCGAACCCGATTTCCGGCCGCCGCCGGTGATCGGGAAGCGCAGGGTGAACGTTATGTCTTCCGCGGCATACAAGGAACGACTGGAGGAAATCCGCCGTGCTGAGCACCGGTCGCGGTCCGACACCCTGCTGCGCATCCTGCTCGTCGGCATCGGCGCCACTGCGTACTACATCGCCCGGCCAGACCACCTCGTCATCTTCTGGTTCCTTGCTCACACCGGTTCCGAACTGACGATCATGGCGCTGCTTGCGCGGCGACACATGCGCACGCCGGTCTTCGATATCGCGATTGTCCTGGCGGCCTATGCCGCCTCCGGCCTGATCTTCCTCTCGCTCCCGATCTGGATTCTCGCCTCTTCACCCGGCACGGGCATGGACTTCGCCGCCGCAGCAACCCTGACAGGCTACACCATCTATCTGCTGCACAGGCGCCAGCGGGATTTCGCGATCATCGCGGTCGATGTATGCCTTCTGCTCACCATATTCGGGGCCGCAGCCGCCATCGTCCTGCCCATGACCCGCAGCTGGCAGGAGGGTGCGCTTGTCATCGTGGCCGACGCCGCCCTGACGACCTATGTGATCGTCTCGTTATTGACCGATGCGCGTCGACAGACGCAATTTCGCGAGGCGCAACAGAAATACGCGAATGCCCAGAAGGCCCGCGCACTGAACCAGTTCGTCGGTGGCGTGGCGCACGACTTCAACAATCAGCTCACCGTGATCCTCGGCCACCTCGAATTGTTCGAACTCCTCGACACGCCCGAGGATCGCATGGCCGC
Organism: Sagittula stellata E-37; assembly: GCF_039724765.1. Taxonomy (NCBI): domain Bacteria; kingdom Pseudomonadati; phylum Pseudomonadota; class Alphaproteobacteria; order Rhodobacterales; family Roseobacteraceae; genus Sagittula; species Sagittula stellata. The sequence goes on from NZ_CP155729.1 coordinate 2,864,780, forward strand.
ACTCGACCTCAGCCGAAAGGCGGCACGCAGGGCGGCTCTGACGGTCCAGCAATTGCTCGCGGCCTCGGGCCGCACCAGGCTCACCCCCATGGCCCTGTCCGTTGGCGGTTTCCTCGACCGGCTTGAGGACCTGCTAAGCGACCTTCTCGATCCGGGCATGCAGATCACGCTGGCGCCGCCCGCCGAGCCGCTGACCGCCTATGTCGACGCAGACATGCTGGAAACCTGCCTCGTGCAACTGTGCCTCAACGCGCAGGATGCCTTGCTGGGAAAGGGCGATATCCGGATCTGGGTGGAGACCCAGGACACGCTGCCGGACCCTGCGCAAAAGACCGAATGCCCGCCTCCCTACACGGTGTTCTTCGTCGAGGACAACGGCCCCGGCGTCCCGCGTGAGGCGCTCGCCATGCTGACGGAGCCGTTCTACACCACCAAGGCCAAAAGCGAGGCGTCCGGCCTCGGACTGTCCGCCGTGTCCGGTTTCGCGCGCCAATCGGGTGGGCTGATACAGATCAACCGCGCACCGCTGGGCGGGCTGCGCGTCGCACTCGTCCTCCCCGCCAGTCCGTGGAGCCCGCCGCCCTCGGGCACGGCGGTCCGAAAGGACAAGCCGCAAGCCTCAACGATCCAAGACGAGCATACCACCCCGGGGTCCGGGCCCCCTATCCGCAAGCCGCTGGCAAAAGTGCACTGACAACACTGTCGAGCGCCGGTCCGAACGAGGCCGCCCAATCCATCGACAGCCCCTGGCTGGCCGGACAGCTCCGCGGTTCACTGCACAACGTGCGTGAGATCAGCTCTCCGGCTCCTGGTAGACCCCTTGCGCCTTCAGCGCGTCCACAACTTCCTTGGGCATGTAGGTCTCGTCGTGTTTGGCAAGGATTTCAGAGGCTTCGAAGGTGCCGTTGACGTAACGCCCGGTGCCCACCATGCCTTGGTTCTCATCGAAGAGATCGGGCAGCACGCCGGTGAAGACGACCGGCACCGTCGCGCCGCCATCCGTCACCCGGAACCGGATCGTCTCGCCGACACCCCGTTCCAGCGACCCATCCTCAACCAGCCCGCCGATCCGGAAGACCTCGTTCGGGGACGGCGGCTCCTCCATCACCTGGCTTGGAGACCGGAAAAAATTGATACCGTCCTTCATCGCGTAACCGATCAGTCCGGTCGAGACGATCAGCGCGACCACAGCCAGTGCTACAACCTGGATCCGCCGTTTCTTCTTCAGCGACTTCAGCGCCATGTCTGTCCTCCCAAAGATCGGTGCATCGCTATATATGCGATTCCCCGCAGCGCGGGGAGGCCTGTGGCGATTTGCCCGTCCCGATCGCCCCCAGATACGGCCGCCGGCCCTTCATCTTGGCCCAAATACCCCGGGGTTCGGGGCAGCGCCCCGACGTGGGTCCGGGGGCCTGCCCCCGGCAGAAAGAGCGCGCGCAGGCGCGCTCAATCCGGAAAACCCCGCCTACGGAAAGCAGGGCGCCAGCATGAGGCCTGCGGTTTCCTCGACACCCAACATCAGGTTGGCGTTCTGAAGGGCCTGCCCGGACGACCCCTTGCACAGGTTGTCGAGCGCCGCGACCACGATGGTCCGTCCCGGCAGCCGGTCCGCCACCACGCCTATGTGGACGAAGTTCGATCCCCGGACGTGGTGCGTGGAAGGCGTCTCGCCAAAGGGCAGCACCTCCACGAACGGCTCGTTGGCGTAAGCGGCTTCAAGCGCCATGTTGATCGCCTCCGCCTCGCCCTTCACGTAGCCGGTGGCAAGGATGCCGCGGTTGAACGGCCCGAGGTGCGGTGTGAACTGGATCTTCACCTCGCGCCCGGCAAGCTTGGAAAACTCCTGGTCGAATTCGCCGAGATGCCGGTGGGTGCTGCCGACCGCATAGGCGTTCGTCCCTTCCGAGAGTTCCGCGTGCAGCAGGTTCTCTTTCAAAGACCTACCCGCGCCGGATACGCCGCACTGCAGATCGAGGATGATGTCGTCAAGGTCGATCACACCGGCGGTGATCAGCGGCCGCAGGATGTACTGACCGGTCGCCGCGTTGCACCCGGTGCCCGCCACCAGCCGCGCTCCGGCGATCTCGTCGCGGTAGAACTCGGTCAGACCGTAGACCGCTTCTTTCTGCATGTCGACGGCGGCATGATCGTTGCCGTACCATGTCTTGTAGGCGGCCGGATCCCGCAGACGGAAGTCGGCCGACAGGTCGACGATCTTCAAGCTCTTGGGCAGTTTCGAGATAACCTCCTGGCTTGTCTTGTGCGGCAGAGCGCAGAAACACAGGTCAATCTCGGAAAAGTCGATCTGCTCCCACGTCACCAGCGTCGGCAGGTCGAGTTGGCGCAGGTGCGGAAAGACCTGTGCCATGCTCTGGCCGGCCTTGGAATTGGCGGCCAGCGCCTTGATCTCGAACGACGGGTGGGTGGCAATCAGCCGGATGAGTTCCGCGCCGGTGTATCCGGACGCGCCGATGATGGCGATGGACTGGGTCATGAGACACCTTTCATGAAAACGAAGGATGGGCTGCAGGTGCCGCGCCCCGGCGCGGCATGAACGTCATCGTCGCAAATCGTTGCGGGTCCCGATCATGCAGTATCTCCTTTGGGATTTGCATTACCGCCAAAATGCCTCTCTCGCAACTGCCTAGCGCGCACGGCCCATGCGAGATCCGTAAAAGCACGGCCGCGCATTCCCGGAGCCATCCCGACCCTGCCGCGTGCCCCACCACCGCTCGGCCACGGCACCAAGAAAAAAACACCGCAGACCAGTGACCTACGCTTGATCCGGGCCCAAGCTCGCGGCACTCTCTGCGCCATGCCAGCCGAACCGTCACTTTCCAGACCGGTCTCCTTCTCCCGCCTCTTTCACCGGATGGGCGGCTGGATTGCCTATATTCCGCTGGTCGTGACGCTGATCCTGACATTGGTCAGCCACTTCACGCTCCGGACGGCTGAGCGTTTCGATGCCGAAGGGATAGAGACAGTGGGCACCGTGCTTGGCCGCGACATCCGTGTGTCCCACGACAGCGACGGCGACGAAACGCGGTCCTACTTCGTGAAGGTCCGGTTCACACCGGACGGCAGCGCACCACTCACGGTCGAACAGAACACTGACGCGGCAACCCATGACCGGAGTGCCATCGGCACCCCGGTAACCCTGTGGTATCTCGCGTCGGAGCCGGACACGATCGAGTTGTCGCGCGGCGAGACCCGGACCGCATCGGCCGTGACGCAGGGCATCGCACTGGTCTTTGGGACAATCTTTCTTGCTGCGCTTTGGGTTCCCGCCCGTCGCGCCATCGCCGCCCTGCGCGCCCGCCGCTACGGCGCGCGTGAAAGGGCCGTGGTGACCGAGCATCTGCGCACCCACATCACCGTGAACTCCCGCCGTCTCTACCGCCTGGCCTGGCGCGATGAACGTGGCCGGGAAGGCAAGAGCCTGCCCTACCGCCGGGACATTCTCCGCGCCTTTCCCGAAGGCAGCCGGATCTCCATCTACCAGGGCCTGACGAAAGCATGGTGGGAAGGAGACGTCGGCCCGAGGGATCCCCGGACCTGAGCCGCCGAACCGCCAGGAACCTTGGGTCGGGACAGACGATACATCGCGATCAAGCGGCCCGTTAAGATTTGACTGAAATACTCACGGACAAGGCGTCCTTCGCAGGATGGCTATGTCCTCTGCTTCGAAGCCGCCCGCATCGCGGGCATCGCCCCGGACAGCGGCATGACCTCCTCCGGCGTCGGACAGCCGTAAGGCACAGTGCAGAAAGGAGGGGGAAGATGAACGCATTTACAGGCATCGTACGGCCCGTCCGCGCTGCCACGGGTCAGGGCTACTGCGGGATGGCGGTCGTCGATTTCGACCACCTGTCCGGCAGCACCGCTTCCGCATCGCCCGGGAAAGGGGTGAACTCGGCGTCTCTGGTCCGGGCGATCTGCATCAGCCATACACGCACACGGCTGAGCGACAGCGCGCTGGACCACCTGATGGTCGAGACTGCGAAGTCCAATCTCGCCAGACGCCTGAGCGGACTGCTGTTATACAAGTCGCGCAACTTCTTCGAAGTGCTGGAAGGGCCTCGGGACATCCTCGATCCCACCCTGCACCGGATTTATCGGGACCCGCGGCACTACAAGATGAAGGTCATGCACTATGGACCGGCCAAGTTGCGGCGCTTCGACGGCTGGTCCATGGGGTTCCGGCGGCTCGACGGCACGATATCGAACCTGCCCTGCTATTTCAGCCTGACGCGCCGCGCGCTCGAAGCGCGTTTTCCGCGCGGCGCCACGAAGGAGATCATGTTCTACCTTCGCGGCTATCTGAACCTGAGGTTTCCGCCCCCGCCGACTGCCGGGCCGCCGTTATCCGACGCATGAACCGCGATCAGGGTGCCCCAGGTCAGACCTTTTCGAAGGTGATCTGGCGCTTCATGAACTGGGTTGCATGGCGCGAGACACGCGCCGGATCGCCCGTCGTCAGGAACCGGCTGGTCGTGCCACGGCCCAACATGTCCGGATGCCGATCGAGGTAGTCGGCCAGAGAATCCGGCACCAGGGTCGCCTGGCTGTAAACATGCACGTCCGGACCCAGTGCATCCTGAAATATGTCCTGCATAAGCGGGTAATGCGTACAGCCCAGGATGGCCGCCTCGGGTGTCGGCATCTTGCGCTTCAGGGCGTCCACGTGGCTGCGAACCAGCGCCTCGGCGAGGATCATGTCGCCTTCCTCGATCGCGTCGACCAGACCGCCGCAGGCCTGTGCCTCCACGTCGACACCGATTGCCCGGAAAGCCAGTTCGCGCTGGAACGCGCGGCTGCGCACGGTTGCGGGCGTGGCAAAAAGGGCGACGTGCTGGATGCCCACCTCGCGCGGAGGAGAGTTGTCGCCCCACTGGCGCGCGGTCAGCGCTTCGATCAGCGGCACGAAGACCCCCAAAACGCGCTTGTCGCGCGGGACCCAGGATTCCTGCATCCGGCGGAGCGCCGCCGCGCTGGCGGTGTTGCAGGCAAGAACGACCAGATCACAGCCTTCGTCCCACAACCGGGATACGGCCTGCGTGGTCAGATCGTAGATGTCGTTGGCGTCGCGCACACCGTAGGGCGCGTGGGCGCTGTCGGCAAAATAGACGAACGGAACGTCCGGCAGCCGTTTCACAACCCGATCCAATACGGTCAGGCCACCAAGGCCCGAATCGAATACACCTACCGCCATGTCCTGCCCCGTGTGCCTGTCACTTCACTGCCGCCGCATCTTGTGCTTTTGCTCGAATTCGAATCCGTATTCGAGGGATTTCAGCGGTGTCGGCGACAACTGATAGGTGCTTTGCCGCAGGAAATCCATCATCGCGCGCGCGTCTCTGGCACGCAGGGCAATCTCGTGCGCGGGGATTGGCTGACCGATGGCGACTCGCACGGGCGTGTCCACCCGTTTCCGGAATTCCTTGATCAGCAGCCCCATGCGCAGGGTCGTGTGCAGGTGCGAGGCAAGCTGGAACAGGCGCGATGTATGCCCGTCGAAGTAAATCGGTACGACCGTCGCGCCGGACTTGGCAATCATCTTTGCGGTGAAGGTACGCCAGCCCGGGTCCATCGGTTGTCCGAACGGGCGTTCCGCCGTGGCCACCGTGCCACCCGGGAAGATACCGATGCAGCCCCCGCTGTCGAGGTAACGCAGACACTCCCGCCGGGTGTCGAGGTTCATTTGCACGGATTCCCTGGTCTCGTCGAAGGAGATCGGCAGCACGACGCGGTTCAGTTCCGCCGCCTTGCGGAAAACCCCGTTGGCGAGGATGCGGAAGTCGCCCCGCGCCACCGACAATATGTGCCCCAGCATGAGACCATCGAGGATCCCGTACGGATGGTTGGCGGTGACCACGAGCGGCCCGTGCTTGGGGAGGTTGTCGAGCGATCCGCCGATGACCTCCAGCCCGAGGCCATAGCGCGTCACCATGACCTCCCAGAAGTCGCGGCCCTGCCCCACCTCCGTTTCGTAGCCGGCAGCCCGGCGGATCAGCCCAAGACGCCCGGTGGCGTTCTCCATAAGGCGGATCATCGCGCGGCCGCTCCGGGTCCTGGCCGAGTAGGAATAGGAAATGTCGCGCGTCACGTCTCTGCAGCTGGCGGGCATGGCTCCTCCCCGTGCTCCCGATGCCGCAGCCTTTACTGCGGTTCGCGCGTTCTGGCCAGAAAATGTAACGCCCTTTTGGCGCTTTGATGACGCTGCCCCGGCGCGCGCGCCTACCTTTGCGGCAACAGGACTCCGTCGAAGAAGGCCGCCAGCTCTGCCGTAGCGTCCAGCGGCAGGACATGGGCGATGTACTGGTCGGGCCGAACGACGACCATGCAGCCCTTTTCCCGATCGATGCCGCGCAAGTCGTAGATGTCGCCCATCCCCTTGTGATCGAGGCAGAAAACCTTCTCATTATCCTGCAGTCCCAACGGCCCTTTGATCGGCTTCAAGAGCGGCGGCATGTCCTCCATCGCCACAGCTTCGAAGGTTTGCCGGAACACGGCGCGCAGGTCGATGATCGCATCCGGATCTTCATCCGGCCGCGTGTATCGCACCACAGGCGAGGCTGGATCCGACTCCAGCCACTCCGCCAGCCGATGGATCGCGGAGCCGGGTGCAGAAGTGTCCGCTTGCCCACCGAAGGCATAGATGCGCCAGCGTCCATCCGCCTCCGCGACATGGCCGAGTTGCATCTGCATCGCGTCGGCCACACGCACCACCGGCGCGGAATGAAACCGGCGCCCGATCTCTTGTCCGATGGCGAGGTGTTGGTGGCTCTGTTTCGCGGTCAGGCGCGACGCGTCGTATTTCACCGCAAGGCCGCCTGTGAACATCAGGTTCTCGATGAACTGCTTCTGGAAACGCGGCATGCCCGACCCGTCGAGTTCCGATTGGCCCGGCGGGGCGGACATGATCCGCGCCCACTGGTGGTCGGTGTCGATCAGGCGCTTCGCCTCGACCCAGCGTTCGGCGGAATAGGTCCGCAGCAGGCTGGCGTCGGCACGGCCCGTCAGAACGTGCGCCATCTTCCAGCCGAGGTTGAAGGTATCCTGCATCGACACATTCATCCCCTGCCCGGCTTTGGGACTATGCGTGTGGCAGGCGTCCCCGGCGGTGAACACACGGGGATTGCGTGCGTCGTCCTGGCCCACGTCGTCGAACCGGTCGGTCAGACGGTGCCCGATCTCGTAGATCGACCACCAGACCACCTGTTTCACGTCGATGGTATAGGGCGCCATGATGCGGTTCGCGGCGGCAATCATGTCATCGGCCGAGAACTTGCGACTGGACACACGCTCATCCGGGTTCAGCTTGTCCAGTTCGACGTACATGCGAAACAGGTAGCCGCCTTCGCGCGGCAGGATCAGGATGTTGCCCTCGGACTGAGAGGCGACGAGGCATTTCTGCCGGACATCGGGGAAGTCGGTGTTGGCGAGGATATCCATCACCCCCCAGGCCTGATGCGCCGCGTCGCCGTGCAACTGCCCGCCAATCGCCTTGCGCACATTGGACCGCGCGCCGTCGCAGCCGACCACGTAGTTGGCGCGGATCGTCACCGTCTCGCCGGGATTGACGCCGGTGTTCTCAAGCGTGACCGTGACCGGATGGTCCTCGGTCGCGGGATCGACGACGACATTCACGACCGACCAGCCATAGTCCGGTTCCAGCCGTGACGGCGCATTGCGCATCACGTCGAGAAAAAGCTCGTGGATGCGCGCCTGGTTGATTAGCGTGTGCGGCATCTCGGAGCTGTCCTCCGGCACGTCCTGCACCCGGCCGATCCGGCGGATGTGCGCAGGGTTCGCGGGGTCCGGCGACCAGAAGGCCGTCTGGTTTACCCAGTGGCTTTCGCGCTTCACTTTCTCGCCGAAACCGAAGGCCTGGAACATCTCCATCGTGCGGGTGTTGACGCCATCCGCCTGCCCTTTTTCGATCGGCCCCGGTTTGCGCTCGACGATCATCACGTCGATTTCCGGAAACCGCGAAAGCTGCGCCGCAAGGCAAAGGCCCGCTGGACCGCAGCCAGCGATCAGTACGTCGACCTCGCTGGGCAGCGGCGCATGTGGCCCACGGTCCCGCCGATTGGGCGCGGCGTTGCGGATGTCCGGATCTCCGCCGCGAAAACCGTCGAGGTAAAATTGCATGGGGGCTCCTCCTCGTGTCGCGCACCGTGCCGGCGCGAATTGATATCTACACATATCATTTTTCGGCAGAAAGGTAAGTATACAAATCAAATTCAATAACATATTGTGATTAATGACTTTAGTTACAGCCGAAGAAGGAACCGCCAGATGAAAGTGCACGCCATGCCAGGCCACCTGATTCGGCGGCTGAACCAGATTTCAACGCAGGTGTTTTCACGGCACATGGCGGATGCCGGGTACGATCTGACACCCGTACAGTTTGCCGCCCTCGATGCGATCATCGACCGGCCCGGCATCGACCAGGCGAGTGTCGCGGCGGCTATCGCCTATGATCGCGCGACCATAGGCGGCGTGATCGACAGGCTGGAACAGAAAGGACTTGTCCGGCGCGAGGTCAGCCGCCACGACCGTCGCGCCCGCGAGGTGCGACCGACCGATGACGGCAGAACTCTGTTCGAGGCGAGCCTGCCCGTCGTGACGGCGCTGCAGGACGAGATGCTCCACAGGCTGACGGAGGCAGAGCGCGAGACCTTCATTGTGCTCGCCCGCAAGGCCATAGGCCCGGTCGGTGAGCCCCCCGCCACGCCGGCACGCAGGACGTAGGCGCTTACTCTGCCGCTTGCGAGACCGGTGCGCCACCGGCTTTCAGCACCGCCAGCAATTCCTCACGGCGCTTCGCGGCCTTCGCCTCGTTCGCGATCTTGACGGGGCCGAACCCGCGGATCTGCAACGGCAGTTCCGCCAGCGCGACCAACGGGTCCATGATCTCGGGCCGGGCCTTCGGCAGCCATTCCTTCATGTCGGCCTCATATTGTGCGATCAGCGCCCGCTCCATCCGGCGTTCTTCCGACCGTCCGAAGACGTCCCAGACCGTGCCGCGCAGCCCCTTCATGCGGGCCAGCACACCGAAGACCTTCAGCATCTTCTCGCCGTAGGGTTTCTTTTCCGGGCGCCCGTCCGGCCCTTCCTTTGCCACCAGCGGCGGGGACAGGTGGAACGTCATCTCGAAGACGCCGCCGAACTGCTGGCGCGCCTTGTCGCGGGTTTCGAGGTGCAGGCGAGCGACCTCATATTCGTCCTTGTAGGCCAGAACCTTGTGATATCCTTTCGCGACCACTTCCTTCAGCCGCGGGTCGGCAATGTCCTTCAGGCGCGCGCGGTATTTGTCGGCAAGCGCCTCGTCCTGGTATTTCGTCAGGTGATCGGCGCGGAAAGCGATCTGCTCGTCCAGCGACTTCGGCTTGTCGACCACGACCGGTCGCAGAAGGCGTGCGGCCTCTTCCGCGTGCAGGATGGCCCAGCGTCCAATCTCGAAAGCACGCAGGTTGCGCTGGACGGCGGCCCCGTTCAGCTCGACCGCGGCGGCGATGGCGTCATGCGACAGCGGCACCAACCCCATCTGCCAGGCAGCCCCAAGGATCATCATGTTCGAGAAGATCGAGTCGCCCAGCGTGGCCTTGGCAAGATCGCTGGCATCGAACATCGCGAGCCTGTCCTTGATCCGGGCCTCCAGCGCCAGCTTGAGCGCGTCAACCGGCAGGGCGAGCTCGGTGTTCCGGGTAAAGTCGCCAGTGATGAACTCGTGGCTGTTGACGACACCGCCGGTGCGCCCGGTCTTTGTAAGCCCCAACGTCTTGGCCCCGGCACTGACCACCAGATCTCCGCCGATCAGGGCATCCGCCTCGCCGGTCGCGACCCGGACGGCCGAGATATCGTCGGGTTTTTCGGCAATGCGCAGATGGATGTGGACGGCACCGCCCTTCTGGGCGAGGCCCGCCATTTCCATCATCGCCGCGCCCTTGCCATCGATCTGTGCCGCCTGCGCGAGAACCGCACCGATGGTCACGACACCTGTGCCACCGACACCGGTGACGACCACGTTGAACGTGCCGTCGATCTTCGGCAGGTCCGGCAAAGGCATGTCCGGGAGGTCGAGCTTCGCGACCTCAGCCTTCTTCACTTCCGCGCCTTCCAATGTCACGAAAGATGGGCAGAATCCCTTCAGGCAGGAGAAATCCTTGTTGCAGGCGGATTGGTCGATGGCCCGCTTGCGGCCCAGTTCCGTCTCTTCCGGCACGATGGCCACGCAATTCGACTGCACGCCGCAATCCCCGCAGCCTTCGCAGACATCGGTGTTGATAAAAACCCGCTTGTCCGGATCGGGGAACTGGCCGCGCTTGCGGCGGCGGCGCTTTTCGGCGGCGCAGGTCTGGATGTAGAGGAGCACCGACACGCCTTCGTGCTTCGCTAGCCCCTTCTGCACCTCCGACAACTCGGCGCGTTCGTGCATCGTGACGCCGGACGGAAACGCGCCGAAGGCCACATCCTCCTTTTCGTCGTAGACCACGGCAACGCGTTCGACCCCCATGGCGCGCACCTCGTCCGCGATGCGCTGGGGGGTGAGGCCGCCCTCGTTCTTCTGGCCGCCGGTCATGGCAACCGCATCGTTGAACAGGATCTTGTAGGTGATGTTGACGCCCGAGGCCAAAGCCGCGCGGATCGCCTGAACACCGGAGTGGTTGTAGGTACCGTCGCCAAGGTTCTGGAACACATGTCCGGTCTTCGAAAAGGGCGCCTCGCCGATCCAGTTGGCCCCCTCTGCCCCCATGTGGGTGAAACCGAGCGTCGAACGGTCCATCCACTGCACCATGTAGTGACAGCCGATCCCCGCATAGGCGCGCGACCCTTCCGGCACCTTGGTGGACGAGTTGTGCGGACAGCCCGCGCAGAAGTACGGGACCCGCGCGGCAATGTCGGGCGTGTTGTCGGCGCGTGTCGCCTCCTCGATCCTGGCAAGACCGGCGCGCACGGCATCTGTGCCGCGTCCCTCCTCGATCAGAATCTCGCCCAGCTTTCGGCCGATCCACATCGGGTCCAGCGCCCCGCGCGTTGGAAACAGCTCGTCCCGGTGCATGCTGCCCGCACCGCCCTTGTACCAGCCATAGACCCGCCGGCCACGTCTGTCGTCGAAGATCGCCTCTTTGACCTGCACCTCGATCAGCTTGCGCTTTTCCTCGACGATCACGATCAGATCGAGGCCCTCGGCCCAGTCGTGGAACCCCTGCATGTCCAGCGGAAAGACCTGGCCAACCTTGTAGGTGGTGATACCGAGCCGCTCGGCCTCCGCCGCGTCGATGCCCAGAAGGGTCAGCGCATGCACGAGGTCGAGCCAGTTCTTGCCCGCCGAGACGAAACCGATCTTCGCCCCCGGCTTGCCCCAGACCCGCTTGTCCATACCGTTCGCGCGCGAGAACGCTTCGGCCGCAAAGCGCTTGTGGTCGATCATGCGCGTTTCCTGCGCATGAGGCGTGTCACCGAGGCGGATGTTCAGCCCACCTTCGGGCATCGGGAAGTCGGGCGTCACAAGGGACACGCGGTCGGGACGGCCATCCACGACCGCCGTCGCCTCCACCGTGTCCTTCATCGTCTTGAGACCGACCCACAAACCGGAAAACCGGCTGAGCGCGTAGCCATAAAGTCCGAAGTCGAGGATTTCCTGTACGCCCGCAGGCGAAACGACCGGCATATAGGCATCCACCAGCGCCCATTCGCTCTGATGCAGGACAGTGGAGGACTCCCCTGTGTGATCGTCACCCATGGCCATCAGGACACCGCCATGTTTCGAGGCCCCCGCCATGTTGGCATGGCGCATCGCGTCGCCGGACCTGTCCACACCCGGCCCCTTGCCGTACCAGAGCCCGAAAACTCCGTCGAAGCGCCCCTCGCCTCGCAGTTCGGCCTGCTGGGACCCCCAAAGTGCCGTCGCCGCGAGATCCTCGTTCAGTCCTTCTTCGAAGCGTATATCGTTTTCACGCAACAGTTTTTCGGCGCGGCGCATCTGCAGGTCGACGGCACCGAGTGGCGAGCCGCGATATCCCGTGACGTAGCCTGCGGTGTTCAGCCCGGCTTGCCTGTCCCGTGCCTTTTGCGTCAGCATGAGACGGACAAGGGCTTGCGTGCCGTTCAGAAGAACGCTTTCGCGGGACAGGTCGAAACGGTCGTTCAGGGTGATCTGGTGCTTGCTCATCCGGCGCCTCCCAACGCTGAAGTTATCAGCATTGTAGCGCAAAATTAGGTAAATGCTACTGACCTTAGTGGGTTTAATTTCCACAAATGCCGAGCCTTAAGTCAACTTCTTATTCATTTAACAGATTCCGTCCACTATGTGTGCGCCAACAGCGGAAAGTGTCGGTATGGATTGGGACAAGCTCAGAATATTTCACGCAGTGGCAGATGCGGGCAGCCTCACACACGCAGGGGATGCGCTTCATCTGTCGCAATCGGCGGTGTCGCGGCAGGTCCGCGCGCTGGAAGAGGCGTTGAATACGACCCTCTTCCATCGCCATGCGCGCGGGCTGATTCTCACCGAACAGGGTGAACTCCTGTTCGACGCCACCTCATCGATGGTCAAACGCATCGACAGCGCGACCGCGCGCATCCGCGACAGCGAAGAAGAAGTCTTCGGCGAGCTGAAGGTCACGACCACGCATGGGTTCGGCGCACTCTGGCTCGCGCCTCGTCTGACGAAGCTGTACGAGAAATACCCCGACCTGAAGATCGACCTGATGCTGGAAGAGCGTGTGCTCGACCTGCCGATGCGCGAGGCCGACGTCGCCATCCGCATGAAAGAGCCAAGCCAAGCCGATTTGATCCGCAAGCGTCTTATGTCGATCCGCATGCGCATGTATGCCTCGCCGGATTATCTGGCCGAACACGGCGAACCTACGCGGCTCGAAGAGATGGTCACGCACCGCCTGATCTGCCAAAAGCCCGGCGCGCCGCAGGTGCTGGCCGGTGAACAGCTTGTGCAGTCGCTGCTGGCCAATGACGTCCAGACGACGCTGACCGTGAACAACTACTTCGGCGTGCTGCAGGCGACGATCTCGAATCTCGGGATTGGCGTGCTGCCCGATTACATCATCGAGGATTTCCCGACGATGGTCCGGGTGTTGCCAGATATCGAAAGCGTCGAGGTGCCCGTTTTCCTAGCGTATCCTGAAGAACTCAGACAATCCAAGCGTGTGTCCGCGTTCCGTGACTTCGTGCAGGATGAAATCATCGCGCATCGCCGCCAGCGAAAGGCGATGGGCGCGGACTGAACACACGTAATGCGGGAAAAATCACTGTGGTATGCACGTCACGCATGGCGGAAATGCTGCAGGTGCGGCGTAAATGTCCTTGATCGATTCATCTGTGATGACATATTCGGCACATGACGAAGCGTTGCATCATTTGTTTCGCATCGTCATACCTCCCTGTTGGACTTCGGCCGAGCTTTGTGCTCGGCCTTTTTTTTGGCCCGGCCCTTTTCGCGATGGGGTGTGACGAGGCGGACCTCCAGCGACGGACCGTGCCGCAGCGGCGCACGACGTGGCTCACCCTTTCCGGCGGCCATCACTGAACTACCCTGCACACTAGACTGCAACTTCACGGACAGCCTGCCTGATGCCGCTTCGCCCGCATATGTTCGCCCGCCCGGTCTGGGTTGCTCTCGGCGCGCTGTCCCTTGGGCTGGGCATCATCGGTATCGTCCTTCCGCTTCTGCCGACGACGCCCCTCGTGCTTCTGGCGGCGTTCTGCTTCGGCAAGGGGTCGCCACGTCTCCGGCTTTGGCTTGAAACGCACCGGACCTTCGGCCCGCCGATCCGCGCGTGGGAAACGACAGGCGCCATCGCACGCCGCCACAAGCGCATGGCCTTGGGGATGATGGCCGTCACCTTCTGCATCGGGTTGATCCTTGCCCTGCCGACGCATGTACTGGCGATTCAGGCGGTGTGCTTCCTTGGCGCGGGCACATATGTCTGGACGCGCCCCGACGCATGACCCACGACCAAGGTTGCGGCCCGCGACGAAATCGGTAACGTCCCCCTATTCAATCCAAAGGGTTACCGTATGCCGTCTTCGCTGATGTTTTCCTGTTCGTGCGGCAGCATGTCATGGAGCCTCGCTTCCGCCGCCCCTCGTCGCCACGTCGTGTGTTACTGCGCCGACTGCCGCAGCTTTCCCAAGGCGCTCGGCCATCCTGAGTTCCTCGACCAGAACGGCGGTCTGCATATTCTCCAGTCCGTGCCCGGCCACGTCACCATCACCCACGGACATAAGCACCTGGCTGCCCTCAAGCTGTCCCCAAAAGGCATGGTGCGTTACCACTCGGGGTGCTGCGGCACACCCATCGCCAACGTGCTGGAAAAGAAGACCCTGCCCTTCGTCGGTCTGTGCGTTCCCGCGCCCGCCGAAAAATGCGGCCCGGTGCGCAGCCGGGTCAACGTCGACAGTACACGTGGGAAGGTGAAGGAGCTGAAACCCGAGGCGGCCTTCCTCACCGTTTTCGGGCGCGCCATCGGCGCGGTGTTTTCCGGCAAGACCAGCGGTCCGTTCCATGGCGAGGACGGTCTGCCGGTGGTTACGCCCCGTGTGCTGACACTGGCGGAACGCAACGCCGCGCGCACGCCACTGGACTGACACCAGAAGAGCGCCCGCCTGCAGAACCAAAGGGGCCGCGTGCCCCCTTCCCCCTGCCGCGCCCTTGCCTTAAACGGGGCGCGCATTGCCACGTCAGGGGAAAGACATGCAGGAACCGGACATCACCGAAGATCTGATCGCGTCCCACGGCATCAAGCCGGACGAATACGCCGAGATCCTGCGCATCCTGAATCGAGAGCCCACGTTTACGGAACTGGGCATCTTCAGCGCGATGTGGAACGAGCACTGTTCCTACAAGTCCTCCAAGATCCATCTCAAGAAGCTGCCGACCACCGGCCCGCAGGTGATCTGCGGTCCGGGCGAGAACGCGGGTGTCGTGGACATCGGCGACGGGCAGGCTGTGGTCTTCAAGATGGAAAGCCACAATCACCCCTCCTACATCGAACCCTATCAGGGCGCGGCGACAGGCGTGGGCGGTATCCTGCGGGACGTCTTCACGATGGGGGCCCGCCCCGTCGCGGCAATGAACTCGCTGTCATTCGGAGTGGCGGAGCATCCCAAGACCCGCCAGCTCGTGCACGGTGTCGTGGAAGGCATCGGCGGTTACGGCAACGCCTTCGGCGTCCCGACCGTCGGTGGCGAGACGCGCTTCCACAAGGCCTACAACGGCAATTGCCTCGTCAACGCCTTTGCCGCCGGCCTCGCCGATACGGACAAGATCTTCTACTCCGCCGCGTCTGGCGTCGGCCGTCCCGTCGTCTACCTCGGCGCCAAGACCGGCCGTGACGGCGTCGGTGGCGCGACCATGGCCTCGGCGGAGTTCGATGAAACGATCGAAGAGAAACGCCCCACCGTTCAGGTCGGCGACCCCTTCACAGAAAAACGCCTGATGGAAGCGACGCTTGAGCTTATGCAGACCGGCGCCGTGATCTCGATCCAGGACATGGGTGCGGCCGGCCTCACCTGCTCCGCGGTGGAGATGGGTGACAAGGGTGGCCTTGGCGTACGTCTCGACCTCGAGAACGTGCCGCAGCGCGAAACCAACATGACTGCCTACGAGATGATGCTGTCGGAATCGCAGGAACGGATGCTGATGGTGCTCGACCCGGCGAAGGAAGCCGAGGCGAAGGCAGTCTTCGACAAGTGGGACCTCGACTTTGCCATCGTGGGCGAGACGATTGCCGAGGACCGCTTTCTCATCATGCACAACGGCACCTGCATGGCCGACCTGCCGCTGTCCAAACTGTCGTCCAGCGCGCCGGAATACGACCGGCCGCACGTGCCGACACCAGAGGCCGCACCGCTGGCGGATGTGCCGCAGATCGACCCCATCGACGGTCTGAGAGCATTGCTGGGCTCACCGAACTACGCGTCCAAAGCCTGGATCTACGATCAGTACGACAGCCAGGTGATGGCCGATACCATGCGCACGCCGGGTTTTGGCGCGGGCGTCATCCGCGTTCACGGCACCGACAAGAAGCTGGCGTTCACGTCGGACGTCACGCCGCGCTACGTGAAGGCCAATCCGGTTCAGGGCGGTCGGCAGGCGGTGGCCGAAGCCTACCGTAACCTGACCGCCGTTGGTGCCAAGCCATTGGCGACAACCGACAACCTAAACTTCGGCAATCCGGAGAAGCCGGAGATCATGGGCCAGTTCGTCGGCGCGCTTCAGGGCATCGGAGAGGCCTGTCTTGCGCTCGACATGCCCATCGTTTCGGGCAACGTGTCACTTTATAACGAAACAGATGGTCAAGGCATCCTGCCTACTCCGACCATCGGTGCGGTGGGTCTCATCGCCGCCGACGAAGAGCCGATCCTGGACGTGCCCCGCGACGGGCACGTGGCGCTTCTTCTGGGCGAAACGGCGGGCCACCTTGGCCAGTCCGCGCTTCTGGCAGAGGTCTTCCACCGCGAGGATGGCGATGCTCCGCACGTCGATCTGGACGTGGAGCTTGCCAACGGCGACTTCATCCGCGCGAACCGGCAGTGGATCAGGTGCTGCACCGATCTGGCCGACGGCGGTCTTGCGATGGCAGCCTTCGAGATGGCGGCGGCGGGCAACACGGGCGTCCACCTGGACACCGACGACACCGCACTGCTTTTCGGCGAGGATCAGGGCCGCTACCTGATCGCCTGCAACTTCGACTCCGCCGAAGCTCTGATGACCGCCGCCGGACAGGCGGGTGTCACGCTCACCTCGGTCGGGAAGTTCACTGGGGACACCGTGCGCATGGGCGGCTCCGAGACCCCTCTGGCCGACCTTCTGAACACTTACCGGACGTCCTTCGCGGCGACCTTCGACTGAGAATCGGCGCGGAGCGGGCACGAGAACCGTGACCCGCTCCGACATCAGCGGGGCCGTGATGTCCCGCCAGAAAATCGCCCCTTTCCCCAGTCGGGCCGCGGACCCATATTCAGCCCATGCTGAAGTTCACTCCGATCCTGCTCGCGATTGTCTATGCCCTTGTGATGTACCACTTCTCGGCGTGGCGCACGCGGCGGGAGCTGGACGCACGGTCCACCGAGCTTGCCGACCCGCGCCTGAAGAAGCTGACCGACCGCATGGCGCAGGCGCTGGAGTTGCCCCGCATTCGCGTGAACATCTACGAGATCGATCCGGTCAACGGTCTGGCCGCGCCGGACGGTCGCATCTTCATCACGCGCGGCTTCTACCAAAAGTACCGGCAAGGTGAGGTTTCGGCAGAGGAGCTGGCCTCGGTCATCGCGCATGAACTGGGCCATGTGGCCCTTGGTCATGCACGCCGGCGGATGATCGACTTCTCCGGCCAGAACGCAATCCGCACCGCGTTGATGATGGTGCTTGGCCGTCTGATCCCCGGCGTTGGCGTCTGGCTCGCCAACATGCTGACGTCGCTGCTGGCCGCACATCTGTCGCGGTCTGACGAATACGAAGCGGACGCCTACGCCGCGGCCCTCCTGCACAAGTCCGGCATCGGTATTGCGCCACAGGTCAGTCTTTTCAAGAAGCTGGAGGCGCTGACCCAGTCGACCCACGCCGCGCCTGCCTGGCTTTTGTCGCACCCGAAGACGCAGGACCGGATATCCGCAATCGAGGCGATGGGTGCCCGCTGGTCGACGCCGGAAACCTGAGGCTGCTAATTACTCCGCTGCGGGCAGAAGGTCGAAGGTGCCCTCCGCCACGTCGGTGCCGTTCACCTGCACGACGACCCCGTGTTCGCCGGGATGGAGCCGGTAGGTTGTGGCGTTGCCCTTCAGGAGATGGCGTTTCTCGAACCGCGTTGCCCGGCCTCGCGCGAGCTTTCCGGACTTCAGCTTGAACACCTTTTCCGCCGATCCGCCGGGCCGACTAAATCGGAGGCGATAGTCGACGAGGACGGGCAAGGCCTCATCCGCCTCGACTTCCACAGCGAACCTCAGCGCGTCCCTGATCCGCACCTTTGGCGTCAATATCTCCAGCCGGGTGGTCACGTCCCCGGCCCGATAGCCCAGCAGGTCCAGCGCGGCTCGCTCTCCGCGCTTCACCGCCGTCCGCAAGGCGTGGCGGGTGATCCACGCCATCTCGGCCGGGTCCTGCCGTTCCTCCGCCTGCCAGCGCGCCAAGCGGGTCACCACCTCGTCCGGCATGACCTTCGAAAGATCGTTCATGTGGTTCGCGACAGACCGGGTGACGTAGCGAGTCGGATCGGCGTGCAGAACGTCGAGGAAGTCCAGCGGCACCGCCGGGTCGATATCGATGTTGCGCGCCCAGGGCAACCGTGGGCGTGTGCCTTCGCTGACCAGCCGCCGCACGTGGTAGTTGTCGTCCCGCGCCCAGTCGTGCAGCCGCGCAAGCGTGAGGTCCGGCCAGCGATTCAGGAAGGGCCGGATGTAGAACTCCATGGAAAATCTACGGGTGGCCGCATGCAGCAGGTCGAGCGACCGATCGGGGTCCTCCATCCCGTGGCGGACGATCAGGATGCCATGCACTGCGTGGATGAACCGGCCAAAATCGTCATCGGTCAGTGCAGGGTCGAGCGCGGGGGGCAGAGCGGCCTCCAGCGCCTCGGACATGGCGTCAAAACCGGACGGCAACTGCGCTTCGAGGCAATCGGCCATCCAGTCCAGCCGCTCCAGCAGACCGCGCCCGCTGAGCCCCGGCACACAGTCCGCAAGGAACCGGTCCGGGTCGAACCCGGTCACGACCGAAAACTCACCGGCCAGATCGGCCAGCGAGTCGGCGTTGAACAGCTGATCGGCTAGGGAGAAGCCCGCGCCGCCCCCCTTGCCATCCGGTCCCCGCGCCAAGGCTTACATCGTCATGTTGGAGGCACCGCCGTCCAGCAGGACGTTCTGCCCCACCATGAAGCCCGCGTGCTGGGAACACATGAAGGCGCACATCTGGCCGAACTCCTCCGGCGTGCCATAGCGCCCCGCCGGAATGGTCGCAAAGCGTTCGGCCCGCGCCTCTTCCAGCGAGATCCCCTTTGCCTTGACCACCGCGCCATCCAGCGAATCCGCGCGGTCCGTCGCATGGATGCCGGGCAGCAGGTTGTTCACGATCACGCCCTTGGGTGCCACCTGCCGCGAGGTCCCGGCGACGTATCCCGTAAGCCCCGTCCGGGCCGAATTGGACAGGCCCAGCACGCCGACCGGCGCCTTGACCGACACGGAGGTGATGTTGACCACCCGGCCCCATCCCTTGTCGATCATTTTGGGCATGAGCGCGGTCATCAGCGCGATGGGCGTCAGCATGTTGGCGTCCAAAGCCTTCACGAAATCCTCGCGGCCCCAGTCGGACCACATGCCCGGCGGCGGGCCGCCCGCGTTGGTCACGAGGATATCGACACCCCCGGCCTCTTGCAGGACACGTGCACGTCCGTCCTCTGACACGATGTCCGCCGCCACGGTCGTGACATCGACCTCCCAGCGATCACGGATGGCCTGCGCGGTTTCTTCCAGCGCCTCGGCCCCGCGTGCATTCATCACGAGGTCCACCCCCGCCTCTGCCAGAGCTTCGGCACAGCCCCGCCCCAGTCCCTTGCTGGAGGCGCAGACCAGCGCGCGTTTACCACGAATTCCCAGGTCCATAGAGACCTCCCAAGTACTTGATTTCTGCTTCGTTTCAGCAACGTCGACAAATTGCCGGTACGCAACCCATTTGATGACACAATTTACCAGCATACAATGCCCCGGTGGGAGGTTCCATGAATCGAGTCCTCCGCTTCACGCTGCCAACTGCCAGGAGTCGTCATGAGCCGTTCCGCCTCGCCCCTTCAGGTCTACCCGACCACCGCCCTGCGCGTGGTCAGCGGGGCCAATCTTGGCGATGCACTGGCCTGGGCAGAGGACCTTCAGCACGACGATATCTACCGCCTGTCGCCTCTGGCGGCGCTGCGCACCATTTCTGTCGAGAACACGGCCAGGCCCCCCTTCCGCATCGGCCACGATACAGAGGCCGGGACACCCGAGAACGATTTGCACCTCGACTGCTGCGTCACCTTCATGTCCGGCTCCGGCAACACGACAGAGGCATTGGTGCTTGTCGAAACCGACACGGACGGGAACGCCGTCCAGGTCTACGCCCTGCCCCTGACCGAGATGTCGCCTAAGGTCGATTACACCTTGGTGGGCATTTCCGAGGAGACGGCGCTGGCACGCTACGCGCAGATCGCCTGCACCTCCTTCACTGCGGGCACCCTCATCACCATGGCCTCGGGCGCGCAGAAACCGGTAGAGGAACTTGCGGCCGGTGATCGTGTGCTGACACGGGACGACGGCCCGCAGGAAATAAGGTGGATCGGCCACCACACGTCGCGCGCCTCGGGGACCTTCGCTCCGATCCTCATCCGCGAGGGTGCCTTGAACAACGCCCGAGACCTTTACGTCTCACCCGACCACAGGCTTTTCATCTACCAGCGGCGTGACGAGCTCGGGGCGGGCCGGTCGGAGGTTCTGGTCCGTGCCCGACACCTGGTGAACGGTGACACGGTGGTCGTCGCACCGGGGGGCTTCGTCGATTACTTCCAGATGCTCTTCGACGCGCATCAGATCATCTATGCCGAAGGGATCGCCGCCGAATCGATGCTCGTGACGTCACAGACCCAGGCGGTTCTTCCCGATGCGCTGGCCGACCGTCTGTCGGCGCTGATACCGGGGCACAGGTGTACAGACTTCTCCGACTACGAAATCGGAGAAGCGCTGTTGTCGCATCCGGACGCCGCAGCGCTGTTGAGAAAGTCGTCTGGCGGCTGAAGCCAAAATGAGCTTGTCTTTCAGGTCAATGGGACCTGAGTGCCTCGATCAGCTCGTCCTTGGACATGTCGGACCGCCCGTCGATCCCGATTTCCTGCGCGCGGGTGTAGAGGTCGTCCTTTGTCCATTGCTCGTAGGGTGGCGCCTTGCCCCCCTTCTCGGACGGGTTCATGTCGTCGTTGGCCTTGGCATTTGCGATGCGGGCCGCCTTTTCCTTGGACATGCCGTCGTCGCGCAAGTCGTCATACAGCTTTTCGTTCTTGATGCTCGGTCGTGACATGTGGATCTCCTTTGCCGGGTCAAAACGTGCTGCGTGCGCTGTGGGTTCCGACCCTTGCAGCCCCCGGGTCCGGCGCGTATCCCGTCGCGGACTCCTGACCGAAAGGACATGCCATGCGCCGTCGTCAATTTCTCCTCCGTTCCGCTGCCGTCTCCGCCCTGATCGCTGCACCCGTCTCTTTGCGCGCCGCCTACGCGCCCGCCTCCACCGAGTGGCGCAGGTTCGAACTGAAAACGCGCGTCACACTTGATCGTGACGGTGCATCGGCGCAGGCGTGGATCCCTGTCCCCGCCCATGCCGACCCGCTCTGGACGATCCCGGGCGACACCACGTGGACCGGCAACGCCGACACGGTGAAGCAGGTCATGTCAGAAGACGGAAGCCACGGGTTCATCCACGCCACCTGGGACGCCTCCGATACGCCTGCCGTGCTGGAAGTGACATCCGACGTCCGCACCCGCGACCGCCATTCCGGTCTGTCCGGCACCGCCGCCCTGTCCGAGGAGGAACGCGCACGCGCCACGACCCCAACCGAACTCCTGCCGCTGAACGGCATCGTTCTGGATACTGCCAACGAGATCACCGATGGCGCCGACAACGACCTCGACAAGGCCAAGCGTATCTACAACTGGGTCGTCGATGAGACGGAGCGCAATCCCGAGACCCGCGGCTGCGGTCTGGGCGACATCGCATCCATGCTGCACACCGGCGATCTGACCGGAAAATGCGCCGACCTGAACGCCCTGTTTGTGGGTCTTGCCCGTGCCGCTGGCCTGCCCGCGCGGGACCTCTACGGCATTCGCGTGGCGCCCTCCGCCTTCGGCTACAAAGCGCTCGGTGCCGGGTCTGCTGACGTGACAAAGGCCCAGCATTGCCGGGCCGAAGTCTTCATCGACGGTCACGGGTGGGTCGCCGCCGATCCGGCCGACGTGCGCAAGGTCGTCCTGCAGGAAGACGATGGTACTCTGAGCCTGTCTGATGCCAAGGTGCAGGACGTGCGCGATGCGCTGTTTGGCGCTGCGGAAGGCAACTGGATCGCGCTTGGCACAGCGCACGACGTGTCGCTGCCCGGCTCTGACAACGGGCCGGTGCCGTTCCTGATGTACCCTCAGGCCGAAATCGGCGGGGAACGACGCGACGAACTCGACCCGGCGAATTTCACCTACACGATCACGACGCGCGAACTGGACGCCTGATCCGATCCGCGCAGCGGCACTTCCCTCGCGCAGCCCAATGACAGGACTGGGCGGCAAGGCTGTGGGGCCCGCCGCCCAAACCCCTGTTCCACAAGGGGAACCGAGAAACCTGCCATGGGTACGGGTCGTCATCCGTCCCCGTCAAACGAGTGTTGAACGTCCATGTTCGCGTAATACTGCACTCGGGTTGAGCATCCCTCCGATAGGTCGTCGCGGCCTGAACGGCCCTCTCAAGGCACGAATGGCGGGCCGATCGTCTGCATGGATTGTGCGGCCTTCGAATCCGCGCTATCTGCGCCTCCATGCTGGACAATCGCCCCTCCCTTCCGCCCGAAATCGCCCGTCGCCGGACGTTTGCGATCATCTCGCACCCGGACGCCGGCAAGACCACGCTGACGGAAAAATTCCTCCTTTATGGGGGCGCCATCCAGATGGCCGGTCAGGTGCGCGCCAAGGGTGAAGCGCGGCGGACGCGATCTGACTTCATGCAGATGGAAAAAGACCGGGGCATCTCGGTCTCTGCATCTGCCATGTCCTTCGACTTTGGCAAGTTCCGCTTCAACCTCGTCGACACGCCCGGCCACTCGGACTTTTCCGAGGATACCTACCGCACGCTGACGGCGGTGGACGCGGCGGTCATGGTCATCGACGGCGCGAAGGGCGTGGAAAGCCAGACGCAGAAACTGTTCGAGGTCTGCCGCCTGCGCGACCTGCCGATCCTGACCTTCTGCAACAAGATGGACCGCGAGGCGCGCGACACCTTCGAGATCATCGACGAGATCCAGGAAAACCTCGCCATCGACGTGACCCCGGCAAGCTGGCCCATCGGCATGGGGCGCGACTTCCTGGGTTGCTACGACATGCTGAACGACCGGCTGGAATTGATGGACCGGGCCGACCGGAACAAGGTGGCGGAATCCATCAGCCTTCAAGGGCTGGACGATCCGCGCATGGCCGATCACATCCCAGAGGCGCTGCTTGAGCAGTTGCGCGAAGAGGTCGAGATGGCCCGGGAGCTCTTGCCCGCGCTGGATCCGCAAAGCGTGCTCGAAGGGCACATGACGCCCATCTGGTTCGGTTCGGCGATCAACTCCTTCGGAGTGAAGGAGTTGATGCAGGGCATCGGCACCTATGGCCCCGAACCGCAGGTTCAGAAGGCCACCCCGCGAGAGATCGCGCCGGAAGAGACCAAGGTCGCCGGTTTCGTATTCAAGGTGCAGGCCAACATGGACCCCAAGCACCGCGACCGGGTGGCGTTTGTCCGGCTGGCATCGGGCCACTTCGAACGAGGCATGAAGCTGACGCACGTCCGCACGAAGAAACCCATGGCGATTTCCAACCCGGTGCTGTTTCTCGCCGCCGACCGCGAACTGGCGGAAGAGGCCTGGGCCGGCGATATCATCGGCATCCCGAACCACGGGCAGCTGCGCATCGGCGACACGTTGACCGAGGGCGAGGCGCTGAAGGTCACGGGTATCCCATCCTTCGCGCCGGAGCTTTTGCAAAGCGTCCGCGCGGGCGACCCGATGAAGGCCAAGCACCTGGAAAAGGCGCTGATGCAATTCGCCGAGGAAGGCGCGGCCAAGGTCTTCAAGCCGATGATCGGCTCTGGTTTCATCGTCGGCGTCGTGGGCGCGCTGCAATTCGAGGTCCTGGGATCGCGGATCGAGCTGGAATACGGCCTGCCGGTCCGGTTCGACGCGTCGCAGTTCACGTCCGCCCGCTGGGTGCACGGGCCGAAAGAGGCTGTCGAGAAGTTCTCGCAGGCCAACAAGCAGCACATCAGCTACGACCACGATGGCGACGTGGTCTACCTGACACGCCTGCAATGGGACATCGACCGGGTGGAGCGTGACTATCCCGACATTACGCTCAGCGCGACGAAGGAAATGATGGTCTGACGGTTCAGAGCATGTCGTCGAAGTTCGGCGGCGCATCCATCACGAAGACGTGGATGTCGTCGGTGGCCACGGTATCGTCGGCGAGTTCCACAGTCTCGACCTCACGCATGTCGACCCTTCCGTCCGGCGTCACGAGGGTCAGACCGCCGTCGAGGTGCTGAAACGAAACGTCGTGCTTTGCCCACGCGACGGAAACTGAATCGTTTCCGTCACCGCCGAACACCCGGTCCTGACCCGCGACAAGCACAAACTCGTCGTCCCCCTCCTGGCCGTAAATCAGGTCGTTGCCGTAACCGTCGACAATGTAGTCGTTGCCGTCCCCGCCGTACAAACGGTCGTCGCCATGCCCCCCCTTGAGCGTGTCGTTGCCCTCCCCACCGAACATCGTGTCGTTGCCGAGCCTGCCCAACATGGAGTCGCGGCCCGTGCCGCCCACCTGATGGTCGTTTCCGCTGCCGCCGTCGTGCGAAGCGGTCTTGTCGATGACCACGCGCACGAAGTCATAGGGCATCAGGCCGACCCGTACGATGCCCGTCGACAGGTAGTCGCCCGACAGGGTCGTGACGAGCGCATCCACGTCGGTTTCCGTCGCAAAGTAGTAGTCGTCGAGGCCGGTCGGATTGGCGGTCAACGGCACGATGCTCGAGTATGTCGGCAGATAGGTCTGGTAGCGCCCGTCGCCCAGATCCCGGATATGATTGGCGTCGGTGGGGTCGAAGAAGGCCAGCGTCGCAAGCTGATCCGCCTCTTCCTGGTCGATGATGCGCCTGCCGATCCGGTTCAGCCCGTCCTCGTCCGCCATGTCCGACAAACCGTCCGAGGTGGACCGGTCGATGGTCACATGGGTCACTTCCACCGTGGAATCCGCATTCAGGAAGGGCGAGATGTCGAGGTTGACCGTGGCGCGGTTGAGGTCCCGCAGGGTCATGAAGATGACATCCTGATAGGCACTGGAAAACAGGTTCACTTCGACATTGTCGTTGCTGCCCGTGCTGTCGGAGGCGATGCTCTCGAAGGCGGTGACGCTGCCGGTCTGGCTGGTCTGAGGTTTCAGGGATTCGGCCATCATCTGGAAAGCCGTGCCGCCAATGGTCAGGTCGATATCGTCCACCTGCCGGTTGCCCGCGATATTCGATCCGGTGCGATGCTGCAGCGGCCAGACGAAGGCGTCCTGAACACCGGCCTGCACCATGAACTCGAACTGTTCCAGCAGGATGCCCGCGCTCGCCGCGCCGAGCTGGTTGTAATTGCTGGCCAGCACGTTCCATTCGGTGACGTAAAGCTCCACATCATGCCCCAGCCAGTTGCTGAAGTTCTCGATACGCCAGTCGAGACTGCGGTGTTCGTACCATTCATGGGTAAAGGACTGATCGTCCTCGTGTGACTGGTTGTAGTAGTAGTGTGCCACGCCGCCGTCGACAGCCGCCCGCGCGCGCGCATTCAGAAACGAGACAATCGCCTCGTTCGCCATGTCAAAGGAACCGCTGCCCTTGTACGTGCTGGCGGCGCCCTGGATGTCGCCGATCTGGAGGAGGATCTTGGGGTCGTGGGCGGTGCCGGTGGTCCCTGCCGAATACCGGTCCATCGCATCGAGCGAGGCGTTGATGACACGGTTCGCGGCGACGCCGTACTCCGCCTCCGTCATGGAGGATACGAAATCGCCGTTCGGGTTCTCCTCTGGGTGGGTGCTGCGGTCGTAGTTGGGATCGTAACGGCCAATCGAATACTCGTTGCCGATTTCCAGCGCCTCGATCAGCGGTCCGTATTCCCTCAGCAGTAGGTAGACGAAATCCTCGACCTGCTGCGCCGGCAGGTCGGTCTTCGTCGGCAGGACGATCGTCACTTTGCCCGGCTCATCGGCAGTCCCAGAGTCCCTGACCCAATCGAGAAAGCGGCGCACCTCCTCCCTTATCTGGCCGTTTTCCAGCCGGGTGATGTCGATGACGTTCTCCGTCCCGCCTCCGGGATAACGGAAATGGTTGAGACCAAGCGTCTGAGCGGCGCTCTGGAAACCGTCCGTCGGACCGAGGTGGCCATGTGCGTCCACGTTGACCAGTTGCAAAGCATTCGCACCGAAATGGTCCGACTGAACGAACCTCCCGGTCGCAGACATGTTCGTCAGTGATACGTTGTATTGGGGCATACGAGCACTCCGGCAGCAGTGCGCTCAGCCTCTTCTATAACGCCTCCTTGTTTTGGACATGTCTTGGGCAAACAGATGGAAATCGCATACAGTTTGACCTGCGGTTTATCGAAATCGGTCGTTCATGAAGGGCCGAAGCCAACCCCTTCGGATGCCTTCGGCCCGACTGGCCGCTTAGTTGTCGGCGACAATGGAAAGGTGACCAGCGGCCGTCGTGCATCGCGAATGCATCCTCGCACCGCCCGAGACCTCCTTTTCGGCTGCGGTCAACGCGGCCTGCGACGACTTAGCAACCATGGGTAAAGCGTTTGCACAAGCATACACGTGAATATCGGCCAGGACTTCCAGAAGCCATCTGTGGTCTGCCATATCATATCCCCTCATTTCCGGCGCCGACGGCATCGTACCGAAGGCGGCAAGACCTGAGTATTTTCGCGGCGTTAGTCTAAATTTTTCGCTAATGCGCATTTCAGCCTCATGGTTGGTGCTTTGCGCACCGCAAACGCGAAAACCGACTGCAACCGCTCGCGCATAGGCGTTCGAATACCCCTCGTCAGGAGCAGCAAACGCAGGACATGCACGTCATGCTTGCCGACCGTTTGACCGTGCCTTTAGTCGACGCCGCACCCTGCATGGGCGTCCGATCGGCGAATCGCCGCTTGGCCAGACTCGCAAGGCGGCTGGTGAGAGGACCCGAATTTCCGTATCCTCTCATGCAAACGCTTGTCCTTCCCGGAGTACCCGATGCGCGCCCTGCCCCTGATCGCACTTGCCCTGCTCTCCCAACCGGCCATGGCAAACCCGTGGGACCTGATCACCGGCATCACCTACAAGGAAACCGAGACCGAGACCTCTTGGTCGGTCGAAAAGACGATCCCCGAGGAACTGCGCGCACAGGCCGGGGAATTCACGATCACCGGTTTCTACGTCCCGGTGGAGGCACAGGCGCAGGTCACTCAGTTCCTGTTGGTTCCCGACCCGGCGGATTGCCCTTTCTGCGGCACGAACGGCTACGGTCCGACACTTGAGGTCCAGATGTCACGGCCCGTCCCGGACATGGCCGAGGCGACGGAGGTTACCGTCACCGGCACGTTGAACTTCGACGAGAGCCCCGAGACCTACCGCGCGGTTTTTCTGACCGAAGGCGCACTGGTGAACTGATCCGACAGTCGGGCAGCTGTCAGGCGTCACACGCCCGACGGCAGCGACGCTTCACCGCCTCACCCCTTCATGATATGCGTGGGCGTATTCGTTGATCCGTATCATGTCCGTGCCCTTGAGCCTCGCCGCATTATTCCGGTCATGCGTCGGTGCAGAAAAAACCACTTCAGATTGGCGTCACATTGTACCGCGGAGGCGTGGCAACAGGGTACAAAGGCGGCCCATTGAACATCAACGCCGGTTGCTTCTGGAACACGCCCGCGCCTCAGCGCCATGTCAGCCATTTCATAGATTTCAGACCGTTCAGTAGGCACAGGGTCACACTCTGACGAAGCAGCCAATTCAGGAAGGGATCACATGTTCATCGCCGTCAACGGAATGTCCGAAACCCTGCCCGACGACGTGCGGGACCATACGCTGTTCCTGCAGAAGGCCGCCGGTCCCGACCGGGACGAGTTGCCGGGTGGCGACCTTGGCGGCCCACAGATCGCCAGCCTGACCGCCGCCCCTGCGAAAGCCGAGATACTGGACCGCTGGGACGTGCAGGCCCATCAGTACACAACCGAAGCCGAGGTCGAAGCCAGCATTCTCGCCCGCCTTCTGACCAGCAAGGGCTCACTTTCGCGATACGGATTGGTGCAAGAGGCCAAGCGTTTCTGCATCCAGAAGACAGGCACGGGACGGCAGGTCGAATACGGCACCGCCGTGCGGTTGTCCGTCGCTGTGCTCTCTGCCGACTTCGACCTTGCCGTGACCCTGCCCAACATCGCGGCCAAGGCGCAGATATCCAACCTGCAGGCGCGGATCTCGATCTCCGTCGACGGCTTCGTTGGACCGCTCGGTCTGATGCTGCCCGCACCGGACAATCTCGACGTCGAAAACCTCGGGATCTACACCGCCGCTTTCAAGGCGATCCAGGGCCACGTCTTCGGCCCGGAAGGCGAGCGTCACATCGCGCCCACGCTGCTGGGCTACCAGGAGGCCACGTCTGGCGGCAGGCCCGGCAAATAGGCTGGGCATAAAAAAACGGGCCCCGAAGGGCCCGCTTCCATCACTTGGAGAGAGAGAGAGGATCATCCGCCGTTCTGCAGGAGCGGCGTGATCCGGCGCACGGCGGCACGGCGGTTGGCGCGCTCGGCATCGGCGGTCGGAACAAGCAGATCGCTTTCGCCGTAGCCCTGCAGGACCATGTTCTCTGGCGGGACCTTGAAGTACTCGGTCAGGGCAAGCGCCACCGACTCCGCTCGACGGTCCGAGAGAGCAAGGTTGTAGGCGTAGTTGCCCACCGCGTCTGTGTGGCCTTCGATCAGGAAGACCTCGCTCGGGTTCTTGTCGATAAACGCCTTGAGCGCGTTGCCAAGCGCCGCGAGTTCCTGGGCCTCATCCGGACGAATGGCTGCGCTGTTCGTCTCGAAATTGATCGTGTCGACGCTCACCTCGGGCACAAGCTGACGCACGCGGTCGATATTGCGGATCTGGTTCAGCGAGAACGTCCGGCCCACCTGAGGCGCGACCTGCGATGCCAGCGCCTGTTCCAGCGTCGCGGCGTCGGTACCTTCGCGGTAGATGGTCCGCTCCTCGTTCCCACGCGAGCTGACCTGCGGCAGATCGCCAACAACGACTTCCTGCGCTTGCTGTGTGTCGTCGAAGAGGATGACGCGGGATCCGTCCGTCAGGATCCGCGTCCGGCGCAGCACACGTCCATCGGCGGCGCGCACGGTCTCTACCGAGGTGCCATCGTCGTAGGCCACCACGTTACGGGTGGAGCCATCGTTGTACTGGTAGGTCGTGACCTCTGCCCCGGGGCGGCGCAACAGCACATCGTCATTGCGCAGCACGCGGAAACGGCCGTTATTCTCCACCACCACGCGGTCGCCAGAGTTCGACACCACGTTGTCGTTGTTGTCGAGGATGTTGTTCAGTGCAACGGCGCCAAGACCAAGAAGGGCGGCACCGGCCACCGTGCGGGCACGCTCGGCGTCTTCACCGGCATCGCGCGCTTCCTGCTTGTAGCGCTCCGCTTCGGCCTGCGACTGGTTCACCGTGGTGGTGAAGTCTTCGTCCGACTGGCGGGTGTTTTCCTCGGTCACGGTTTCCTGGACCGCTTCCGGCTCTTCCGTGCCACCTTCGGCAGAAGCTGCGGCAGCCGCAGAGGCCGACTGCTCCGACTCGGCCACGGCGTCGGCTTGGGCCTGTGCATCTGCTTCGGTCGGAATGTTCTCTTCGCCCACGACAGCCTCGGCCTGCTGCTCCAGAGCCTGCTCGGCTTCGGTCTGGGCTTCGGCAACGCCATCCTGTGCGTCCTGAACGGCCTCCTCGGCTGCACCTTCGGCTTGTTCGACAGCGGCGGCGGCGTTGTCCTCGGCCTGCTGGGCCTCTGCTTCGAGGGCGGCGGCCAGATCGTCGGCCTGCACTTCACCCGTGGCTTCGGCCTGTGCTTCGGCTTCGGGCGCGGGTGCGGCCTGTTCGGCTTCGGCCTGCGTCTCGGCTTCAGGCGCGGGTCCGACCGGTGTGGCCTGTTCGGCTTCGGCCTGAGCTTCGGCTTCAGGCGCGGGTGCGGCCTGTTCAGCTTCGGCCTGCGCCTCGGCTTCAGGCGCGGTCTGCTGGACTTCGGCCTGTGTTTCGGCTTCGGCCTCCGGGGCAGCTTCGGGCGCTGCATTGGCCTCTGTGTCAGCCTGCTCCTGCAGGGCCGCGGCAAGATCGTCGGCCTGAACTGCGCTGTCTGCGTTGCCTTCGGCCTGGGCCTGCGCCTCTGCCGGTTGGTCGGCTGGAGCCGGCGCCTGTGCATCCGCTTCCGCCGAAGCCGTCGCTTCCGCGCCCGCGGCCACGTCCGGCTCTGCTGCAACGTCGGGCGCAGCTGCCACGTCGGCCGCCTCGGCCGGGGCGCCGGTGGCAAGCAACTGGTTCAGATCCACGCCGGGCACGGCCACGCCATTGGCCGCGAGGTCTTCCGCCATATCGACGACAGCGCCCTCGCGGGAGCCGTCCTGAGACGCCTCGGCCACGAGGTTGCAGTCGAGCGCCGGCGGCACGTCACCTTCTGCGGCACACATTGCCTGTAGCGCGCCCATCAGTTTCTGCATCTGCCCGGGGGGGAGTTGCGACGCTTCCTGTGCGGACATCGGTGCACCAAGCGCGATGGACAGCGCTGTGACCGACGAAGTCACGAGATTGCGGGTTTTCATTGTAGTCTCCTCTCTCGACGCCCCTCACGGAGGCTTGCCCTGCAAACGCCCCGGGATGCGTTCAGTTGCATGGCAACGCATATCGTCGCGTCAATCGTTGAGCAGGTTGCCGCGTATTGAGGCTGTCGGCGGACACATTCGAAACATGTCGTGTGTCGGTAACCACGATCTTTCTGCGTCGGAGACCGGGTCTTGCAGGGGTTTCAAATGGTTCCGGCGCGTATGGGTCGGAGGCGGCGCGAAGACGCACAAACCGGAACCGGAGCGGTCCGCGGCATATGTCTTCCGCCGTGAACCCATGGGGATGCCCGGGAAACCGGCCCCATGATCTCAGAGCATCTGCATCAGCCGGGCCTTCTCGCCCAGATCGTCGGGGCGTGAGATCGCCTCCGCCAGCTCTTCGAGAGAGGCAATCGAATGGCCCGCCCGAAAGCTGTCAACGTGCGGCAGCATCGCGCGAATGCCGGTGGCCTTGGGTGCGAAACCGTCCCAACGCAAAAGCGGATTGAGCCAGATCAGCCGACGTGCGGAAAGGTGCAGACGCTCCATTTCCTTTTCCAGCGCGCCGGCGTCGTCCCGGTCCAGCCCGTCGGTGATCAGAAGGACGACCGCGCCCTGCCCCATCACCCGGCGAGACCAGTCGCGGTTGAACTGATGCAGGCAGGCGCCGATCCGTGTCCCGCCTTCCCAATCCTGCGCCTCGGCCCCTGCGGCCTTCAGCGCGGCATCCACATCCCGGGTCGCGAGGTGACGCGAGATGTTGGTCAGCCGCGTGCCGAAGGTGAAGGCGTGGACCTTGGCCCAGCCCTGCCCCTTCTCGTTTGCCACCGCGTGCAGGAAGTGCAGGACCATCCGGCTGTACTGGCTCATGGAACCGGAGATGTCGCAAAGCACCACCAGGTTCGGCCATCGCAGGCGTGGCTTGGCATGTGCGATCGAGTGGATTTCCCCGCCTTTGCGCAGTGCATCGCGTATCGTGCGGCGGTGATCGGTGCGCCGCCCAAGCGCCGCCGCCTGCGACCGGCGCGAGGCGATGGGTTTGACCGGAAGGGTCAGCCGCGACAGCATCCGCTTGGCCTGAGCGATCTCTTCGGTCGACATCTGTTCGAAGTCGAGCGTGCGCAGCTTTTCCTCGGCGGACATCGTGAAGGAGGCGTCGACCTCCACCTGCGTGCCGCCGTCCTCCTCCTCCGGCTGCGGGACTTCGGGCATCTGGTCGCCCAGCAGCGCCTGAGCCGCGCGCTTCTCGGCGGATTGGGCGGCCTTTTCCTCCTGCACGCCACGGATCGCGGGCAGCATCATAGACATCATGTGTTCGAGAAACCGCGGATCGCGCCAGTAAAGCCGAAAGATCTGCGCAAAGACCACGCGGTGCTCAGGCCGGTTCACGAAACAGGCGTGCAGCGTCCAGTAGAAATCCATCCGCTCGGTGAAGCCTGCGGCCTCCACGGCCCGGATGGCGTCGATCACCCGCCCCGGCCCTACCGGCAGACCGGCCCGACGCAGCGCCCGCGCGAAATGGATGATGTTCTGCGCGAGCTTCGGATGTTCCGGGAGTTCGAGAGGAAGGTATTCTGGCATGGGCACTTTCAGCGGGAGGCTGGATCGGGACAGGCGCCGGGGCTCTGCCCCGGACCCCGAGGTATTTTTGCCAAGATGAAGGGCGAGAGAGGCGCGCTAGACGGCTTCGAGGCTCTTCCTGGCTTCGTCGAGGAGGCGACCGGCTTCGCCGCCCCCGATCTTGGCGATGTCGTCCTGGTACTTCAGGATTGCACCCAGCGTGTCCGAGATGACCTCCGGGCTCAGGTCCACCACGTCGAGCGCCAGGAGGCACTTGGCCCAGTCGATCGTTTCCGCCACCCCGGGCTTCTTGAAGATGTCTTCCGTTCTGAGCGACTGCACGAAAGCCACGATCTCGCGCGAGAGGGTTTCAGAGACCTCCGGGGCGCGGGCGTTCAGGATCTCCACCTCGCGACCGAATTTCGGATAGTCGACCCAGTGGTACAGGCAGCGGCGTTTCAGGGCATCGTGCACCTCGCGCGTGCGGTTGGAGGTCAGGATGACGATGGGCGGTTCAGGCGCCTCGATTGTGCCGATCTCGGGGATGGTCACCTGGAAGTCTGACAGTGCCTCCAGCAGGAAGGCCTCGAAGGGTTCGTCCGTGCGGTCGAGTTCGTCGATCAGCAGGATCGGGGCGCCGTTCTCATCGGGGCGCATGGCCTGCAGGAGCGGCCGTTCGATCAGGTAGTCCGGTCCGAACAGTTCGGTCTGGAGGGCCGCGCGATCCGATCCGCCTGCCGCCTCCGCCGTGCGGATCGCGATCATCTGGGCGGGGAAGTTCCACTCGTAGACGGCAGAGGACGCATCGAGTCCCTCGTAGCATTGAAGGCGGATCAGGCGGCGGTTCAGGCTCTTGGCCAGCGCCTTGGCGATCTCCGTCTTGCCCACGCCTGCCTCCCCTTCGAGAAACAGCGGGCGGCCGAGTTTCAGCGACAGGAACACAACTGTTGCCAGCGCACGCCCGCAGACGTACCCGGTGGAGGCCAGCGTGGACTGGACCTCGTCGATGGAATTGGGAATGGTCATATGGCTCTCCTTGCACCGAGATGTCCCAAGCGCTGCGCGCAGGGTCAATAGCGCCAAGGTCGCAGTCCACACCCCGCCGCAATGGTGGCCCGATCAAGCAAACGTTGACTGAAAGCCACGGTGGTGACATGATTTCCTGCAACAGAGCCGGGGAACACCGGTCGCGAGGCGGACGAGCAGCCATGCCTGACACAGACGCGGGGCGCCTATGCGCATAACCGCAGTAACATGCGTGAAGAACGAGGGCCCGTTCCTGTTGGAATGGATCGCCTTCAATCGTCTTCTGGGTGTGACCGACTTCCTGTTCTATTCCAACGACTGCACAGATGGCACCGACGCGCTGCTGGACGCGCTGGCCGATCAGGGCGTCCTTCGCCTGCCCAACCCCGCCGAGGGGCGCAACTACCAGATGGAGGCGCTGAAAGACGCGGCCCATCGGCCCGTCGTGCAAGGGGCCGACTGGGTCTGGATCGCCGACGTCGACGAGTTCCTGAACGTGCATGTGGGCGACCACACGATCCCCGCGCTCATTTCGGCCTGCGGCGATCCGCAGGCGATCTCTGTCACGTTCCAGTTCTTCGCCAACGACGGCGTCGAGGCTTTCGAGGATCGACCGGTGATCGAGCAGTTCACCCGGTCGCACAACCCCGACCTCTGGTGCGGGGAGACGGCGATCGAAGTCAAATCCCTCATTCGGAAGAATTTCCCGCTGCAATACTTCGGCGCGCACCGCCCTTTCTTCAAGGACAACAAGGGCGAGAAAAAGCGGCCCGCGTGGACCGATGGTTCAGGGCGCGGCGTGCCGCACAAGTTCCTCGTGGCCGCCAATCCGCGGCGCATCCGCAAGTTTCCGTCTACCGGCGCGCGGGAATACGCCACGCTCAACCATTACGCGCTGCGCTCGCTCGACAGCTACCTCGTGAAGAACGACCGCGGCGACGTGAACCGCGAGGGCCGGGTCTTCGACGACACCTACTGGCGCGAGCGCAACGACCGCGCGTTCCGGGACACCTCGATCCACCGATACCTGCCCGCCCTTCGGAAGGCGCTGGCCAAACTGAAAGCGGATCCGACGATTGCGCGCCTGCACGACGATTGCGTGCGTCTTCATCGTGAGAAGCGCGATGCATTGATGGCGATGCCTGCCTACGCCGAGATGCACGCCCACCTGCGCGACCTGCCGCCCTTCCCGCCCGGCGAATATGAGCTGATGGTGGAACTGGGCCTGGCCCCGGACCAGCAGCCGGAGTTGGCGAGATGAGCGTGAAGCTGGTCAACCTCGGCTTGCCGAAGACGGGAACCACGACCCTGGCCCATGCCCTGGACCGGGGCGGCTGGACAGTGGCGGATCACAAGGTGCGGCGCATCCACACCCGGCAGGTCGGGCTTGGCGGAACCTTCGTCGGCCGCCAGCTTTACAACGGCTATTTCGAGACCGGCGACCCTTTTGTCCACCTCGACCCGATCTACCATGCCCTGACGGAGGTCAGCGTCCTGAACGGCGACACCTCCCTTTGGCCGCAATGCGACTACGCGATGATCAAAGCGATGCGCATGGCGCGGCCGAAGATGCTGTACGTCGCGACGTGGCGCCCGGCGGACGAGGTTTCCGACTCCATGCGCCGCTGGAACAACATGGGCACGGATCGGCTGCCCGCGGGTCCAGTGCCAGGGCTGCCGATGGGGTACGGCGGATCCGACAAGGAACGCATCCGATGGATCGAGGGACATTACGACATGCTCCGCGACCTATTTGGCGACGACCCGCGTTATCTCGAACTGCCGATGGCCGCCGACGACGCGCGCGAAAGGCTTTCGGCGCATATCGGTGTGGACCTGCCGTGGTGGGGGCGGCTGAACGTGAACCCTGTCGGGGACGACGACGGCGATGACGTAGAGGGCGCGGCCTGATGCGCATCTACGTCCATATCGGTCCCGATGGTCAGGTGTCGGACCGGCTGCAACGCATCCTGGACGGCAAGCGCGACCAGCTTCTGGGCAAAGGCGTGCTTTACGCACGCTCGCCGGGCGCACGGAACCACACGCGACTGTTCATGGCTGTCACGGACCCGGAACATGTGGATTCCCTGCGCTACAACCGCGGATACATCGCGCCCGAAAAACAGCGCGTCCTGCATGACGACGTGGCGCATGCGCTGACCGAAGAAGCACGGCGCTTCCCCGTCGATACGCTGATCCTGTCGGCCCACCAGCTTGGCACCTCCCTGTCGACCCGTTCCGAACTGACGCGACTGAAGGCACTGCTGGCCCCCATCTCCGACGATATCCGGATCGTGGCGCATGTCGACGATCCGGCGCGGATGCTGGTGCGGCGCTATCCCGGGCAGTTGCTGGAAGGCCGGGGCCGCAGCCTTGGCCTTGAACTGGATACGACAACAGCCAACTCCTTCTGGGACGCCGCCATCGCGACCCGCCCTAAGCCGGACCCGCAGGCAGGCCAGTTCCCGGAGATCCAAGGGGCCAACCACTGGCTCGACTTCCGACGGATGCAAAGCGAGTGGGAGGCGGTCTTCGGCGCCGGGTCGATGACGTTCCGCAGCATCGACTTCGCGTTGCTGGAGTCAGAAAGAGCCCCCGATGAAGTCCGTGCGGCATTCGGCATCGCAGACACCATCGGCAAGGTGGAAGCCTGGGACTTGCCCGCCCAGCCCTCCGCCGCATGGTTGACCCGTTGCCGTCTGTTCAACGACGCGGTGTTGCGCCTGCTGGCAAAAAAAGAGGTCATCCTTCCCCGCCAGCTTTGGCGAAAGTTCCTGGGCGAAATCAAGGTGCACGGCGCCCCTGTGGACGCCGACAGCCTCGCGGCGCTCTCGGAACGTTTCGCGGGTGACATCTCCGCGCTCTGCGCCGAACACGACGGGCTGGACCCGGCGCTGATGGCACCGGACAGGGCCGCCGCCCCCTGGGTTGAGGCGGATCCGACGAACGGCTTCCGTGCGACACAATACCTGATGGCCTTCCGCTGGCGCATCAACCAGGCGACCAAGGAGGAACTGGCGAACAAGGCGGCGGACCTCGCGCGCCTCGCGGCCCGGACCCCGGCACCGGTCAGCGCACCGGCCGCCGCGCCGCGCACCCCGGCTCTGGCAGGCGCGGCTGCCACCCTGCGCGAGGTGGATGCCGAGGCTGACCCAACCGCGACGGAAAATGTCGACCGCATCCTGTCGCCCGCCGCGCGCAAGGTGATGCCCGATCTGGCCAAGCAGAACTTCGTCAAACTACAGACGTCGTCCTTTGCACCGCACAATCGGCTGGGCCGTGTCGACGAAGAGGCTCTGGCCGCCGCCTACACGCCCGCCCCGAAGCGCGTCCTGCCGAACGGCAGCACGGGCCGGGTCATTGTCGGCTGCATGAAGAACGAAGGGCCGTATATCCTCGAATGGATCGCCTATCACCGCGCAATCGGTTTCGACGATTTCCTGATCTACACCAACGGCTGCGAAGACGGCACATCCGAAATTCTCGACCGGCTGCAGGAAATCGGTATCTTGCAGCACCGCAACAACGACAACTGGTCCGGCAACTCGCCACAGCAGTTCGCGCTCGACAACGCACTGGACGAGCCGGTGATCCGAAACGCGGAGTGGATCGCACACATCGACGTGGACGAGTTCGTCAACATCCGGACCGGGAACGGAACGCTCGACGACCTCTTTGCCGCCGTACCGGATGCGACAAATGTGGCGATGACCTGGCGGCTCTTCGGACACAACGACGTGCTCACCCTCACGGACCGCTTCGTCATCGAGCAGTTCGACACCTGCGCGCCCAAGTTCTGCCCCAAGCCGCACACCGTCTGGGGCTTCAAGACGATGTTCAGGAACACCGGCGCCTACGAGAAGATCTCTTGCCACCGGCCCAACAAGCTGGCCGATGGCTTCGATGACAAGGTGAAATGGGTCAACGGCTCCGGCCGGGACATGACCTCGGAAGCGCTCCGGAACGGCTGGCGGTCGTCCAAGAGGTCGATCGGCTACGACCTGATCCAGCTGAATCATTATGCTCTGCGCTCGGCGGAAAGCTACCTGATCAAGCGCCAGCGCGGCCGCGCCCTGCACGTCGACCGCAACATCGGCATAAACTACTGGATCCGCATGGACTGGTCGGTGCACCGGGACATCACGATCAAGCGCAACGTTCCGCGTGTGCGCGCAGAATACGACCGGTTCCTGTCGGACCCGGTTCTGAAAGAGTGGCATGGCAAGGCTTTCCAATGGCACCGTGCCAAGGCCGATGAACTGCATGGAATGCCCGAATTCGAAGACCTGTACCAACAGGCGCTCACGCTGAAGCTCACGGAAACCGAACGGGTGGCCTATGCGCTCGCCCTTGATCTGGAGAACTGAAATGGATGGCAGCGACGGCATCGAAAGAAATGCCTTCCTTCGTTCGCGCGGGCTGAAGATCCCCAAGCACCCGGAACTGACCACGGGACGGGTGCGCGCCGCTCTGAAAGAGGGGACCTATGAGCGCAAGGAATGCGACGCGGTCATGCGCGTCGTGCGCGAAGGCGACACCGTTCTCGAACTGGGTGGCGGCATGGGCTACATGTCCACCCTCCTCGCGGTGAAGAAGAAGGTCGCCAAGATCGTCACCTACGAGGCGAACCCTAGCCTCATCGACTACATCAAGTCGGTCCACGCCGCCAACGACGTGACCAACGTCGAGGTGCGCAATGCCCTGCTCGCGCCGGAAAAGGGCGAACCGGTGCCGTTCTACATCCGCAAGAACTTCCTTGCCTCTTCCATGAGCGGGGACATCGATACCGATGCCATCGTGCGCGAGGAGAAGGTCGAGCAGCAGGCCATAGCACCCGTGATAGACGCGTTGAAACCGTCGGTGCTCGTCTGCGACATCGAAGGCGCGGAGGCAGAGCTTCTGCCCGCCGCCGACTGGTCGTCGCTGCGTGTGGCGATCATCGAACTGCACCCGCAATGGATCGGTCAGAGCGGCGTGCAAGCGGTGTTCGACGCCATGCACAAAGCCGGTCTGACGTACTTCCCCAAGGCCAGCGAAGCCAAGGTTGTCACTTTCCGCAAGGATTGGTGACCGGGCGGCGGAGGACTTTTCGACGAAAAGTCCTCCGCTTCAAAGAATTTTCTACGAGAAATTCTTCACGCGAATTGCCGGAGCCGCATGCATATCACAGCCGTCCTTTGCGTCCGCAACGAAGCGGCCTTCCTGCTCGACTGGATAGCGCATCATCTCGCCTGCGGGATCACGCATGTCGTGGCGATGAGCAACGATTGCGACGACTGCACGGACGCGATGCTCGACCGGCTGGCAGAAATGGGCCACGTCACGCACATTCGCAACGACGGCCCCTACGACAGCGGTGGCATCCAGTTCACCGGGCTGAAGCTGGCAGACAAGGCGAAGCAAGTGCGGCGCGCCGACTGGCTCCTGCCCATCGACATCGACGAGTACGTGAACGTCCACGCGGGCGACCGGACCCTGCCCGCCCTGATCGGAGCCCTGCCCGAGGCCACCGCGATAACGCTGACATGGCGGCTCTTCGGCAATGCGGGCGTGGTCCGGTTCACAGACACGGCGGTCACGCAGCAGTTCACTCGCGCGGCACCGGAGATCATGCACTGGCCGTGGCGGGCGTTCATGTTCAAGACGCTCTACCGCAACGACGGCACCTACAGGAAACTCGGTGTCCACAGGCCCCGAAGCCCCATGGAGGACCGTCTGGCAAACGCGCGCTGGTTCGACGCGCATGGCCGCGCTTTGGACGAGCAATTCCGCACGCGCCGCATCTTCTCGCCCTTCGGACAGCCGCTCTACGGTATGGCGCAGCTCAACCACTATCCACTCGGTGCCATGGAAAGCTATGTTCTGAAGGCGGACAGGGGGCGTGCCGTCCACAGCGATCATGCGCTCGGAATGGACTACTGGGTCGAGAGGAACTGGTGCGACGTCGAGGACACCAGCGTCCTTGGATTGGAGGGAGTCGCGGAACGCCGGGCGGCATTTGCCGAGGACCGGGTGCTTGGCCCCCTGCATGAAAGGGCCGTGGCCTGGCGGCATGCGCGCTTCGACGCGCTCATGGCGGAGGAGCCAAACCGCGCGCTCTTTGCCCGCCTCCTCATGGCGCCACCCGCGCGCCCGCTTTCGCTCGACGCGGCGCGTTTCCTGAGTGGCCACGCGACCAGGGCCCGTATGACGGGCGACACCTAGCCGGCGCCGGGCAACTGCCCTCTCCACCATCTCTGCCCCATTTTTCCTTAATTCAACACGACTGAGCCATAAATCTGCCCGACCTGGCGGCGATTGTTTCCGAACGGGCCGCCCTCAGACGCGGTCAAAGAGGACATGGCATGGCAGCAGACAACGGTTTCACTCCGGATT
Organism: Sagittula stellata E-37; assembly: GCF_039724765.1. NCBI lineage: Bacteria > Pseudomonadati > Pseudomonadota > Alphaproteobacteria > Rhodobacterales > Roseobacteraceae > Sagittula > Sagittula stellata. Next base: position 2,904,397 of record NZ_CP155729.1, read on the forward strand.
TCAGCGAGCTTGGCCGCGGTGAGTGGCTGACCGCCCTGAAAGGGCTTGGTGAGGAGCACGGCTTTGCCGAGCCTCTCGGCAAACGGCATGCCGGCATCTTCATCGAGGACGGCGACACCCTGCTGGTGTCGTTCGAGACCATGTCGGGCATAGAGGCCCTATCGGAGACCCGCACCCCCCTTGGCTTCGACATGGTGCGCGACCACGGCTGGTCCTCGCTCTCTGTCCTTTCGCACGGCGACACGTGGTTCCGCGACCCGCGGGTCTTCGGCTTCTTCGACCAGCTGCTGGACGATGGTTTCTTCGACGAATTCGAGCGGGTGGTCTTTTACGGCGCCGGCCCGTGCGGTTATGCTGCTGCCGCCTATTCGGTCGCGGCGCCTGGCGCACGAGCGCTGCTCCTGCAGCCGCAGGCGACGTTGGATCCCCGCGTGACGGAATGGGACGACCGGTTCACAGACATGCGCCGACAGGATTTCACTTCGCGCTACGGTTTTGCGCCTGACATGATCGACGCCGCGGAAAAGGCCTGGGTCCTCTACGATCCCTACGAACGCCTGGATGCGATGCACTCCGCCCTGTTCGAGCGCGGCAACGTCGACCGCTACCGGATGCCGTTCTTCGGTGGCGCGCTGCAGACGGACCTGCGCCTAATGGACATTCTGCCGAAACTGTTGATCGAGGTCGCCGACGGCACGCTCGACACTGCGCGGTTTGCAGAACACATGCGGGCCCGCCGCAACCATCCGCCTTACCTGCGCAAACTGCTTGCGCGGACCGACGCCAGCCAGCGCGACAGGCTGGGCCTCATGTTGTGCCGCCATGTGACAGCACGGATGAATGCCCCGCGATTCCGTCGCCGTCTCGCTCAGCTCGAGGCACAGAGGGCCGCTCGATGATCGGTCAGGACCCGCGCCTAAGGAAGGCTTCGCGCAGGTCTTCCTGGAAATAGCCGAGCGCGGCGAAAAGGCTGAACAGGAAGACCCGACCGCCCTCGCCCAGCAAAGACAGCAACACCGCCGCAGCCAGAAGACAAACAAGCAGGGCCGCCACGCCGCGATCCTGCTCTGCGATCATGTGCTCCGACCCAAGCCAGCGGTACAGCCGGTCTGTCACCTGGGGCTCCACGTGTTTCGCGCCCCATCCGGCAGCGGCGCCAAGGATCACCGTCAATAGCATCGTCACCCCTTTCTGCACTCACTATGCTCATAGCGCGTCAAGCCGCTCTGGTGAAGAACGGCGCCCCATGCTAGCGGATTTGCCATGACCCAGATCACCCTTCCCCGCCCGGATGACTGGCACCTGCACCTGCGCGACGGCGCAATGCTGCGTGCCGTGGCCCCCGAAACCGCGCGCCATTTCGGACGTGCGATCATCATGCCCAACCTCGTGCCGCCCGTCGTGACCGGCGATCAGGCCGCCGCCTATCGCGACCGCATCATGTCGGCGCTTCCGGAAGGCAGCGGCTTCACCCCGCTGATGACGCTCTACCTGACCGAAACGACCGACCCCGACGACCTTGCCAAGGCGCATGCGGATGGCATCATCCACGCCGTGAAGCTTTACCCGGCCGGGGCCACGACCAACTCCGCCTCGGGCGTGCGCGACTTCGACAAGGTGCGCCCCCTGCTGGAGCGTATGGCCGAGATCGGCTGCCCGCTGTGCGTCCATGGCGAGGTGGTGGATGCGGACGTCGACATCTTCGACCGCGAGGCCGTGTTCATCGACCGCGTGCTGGATCCGCTGCGCCGCGCCACGCCGGACCTGCGCGTCGTGATGGAACATATCACCACCGCTCAGGGTGCCGATTACGCGCGCGAAGGCGGCGATGCGCTGGGGGCGACGATCACCACCCATCACCTGGTCATCAACCGAAACGCAATCCTCGTGGGCGGGATCAAGCCGCACTACTATTGCCTGCCGGTCGCCAAGCGCGAAGAACACCGGCTCGCCCTGCGCAAGGCCGCAACCTCCGGCGATCCGAGCTTCTTCCTCGGGACCGATTCCGCGCCGCACCTCGATCCGCTGAAGGAAAACGCCTGCGGGTGCGCCGGCTGCTTCACAGCGACCAACACGCTGTCGATCCTGGCCGAGGTCTTCGAGCAGGACGGCGCACTGGACAAGCTGCAGGCATTTGCCTCATTGAACGGACCGCGTTTTTACGGCTTGCCGGTCAGCGAGCAGACCGTGACCCTGACCAAGGGCGATCCGGTCGAATATCCGAAGAAGATCGACACCGAAGACGGCCCGGTCACCGTGTTCGACCCGATGATGCCGCTGCACTGGCGCGTCGACTGACTGGCCAGTGCGGGTCCAGAACCTGCGCACCGCCTGCAAACAAGACAGGCGCTGCCTCCGGGCGGCGCTTTGTTGGCCGGGGCGCAATGCCCGGTTCTCCTTGACCGGTGTGTCAGGCCTTTAGGAGGCCCAGCCATGACCCGCCAGTCAGCGAGCACCAACCAAAGCCTTCGATGGATGGCTTGCCGGACCGGATCGGCGCGAACCCCGTCCACACCACAATCGCCGTCCCAGACTCGGTTGCCATTGAACTGACTCCCTTTGCCCCACCCGCGAAGACGGCCCCGCTGTACCGCATCTATCGCCCAGGACCGCTCGACCGAGCGCCTGATCGCGCCTTGCACGGTGGGTGACGGTCCCGACAGCACGATATGGCCCCTGTCGCCGTACGCCGTAAAGAACGGGACCGGGTTCGACGGTCCCTACGGCAAACCGCAGGAAAGAAAGATCCTGCACGAGATCGTGCATCACGCCCAAAACGAAACCGGGATGGCCATCAGTCAGGCCTGCGATGCTCAGGGAGCTCCCCGGGCCTACAGGCTGCGTGAGCACGACCTCAGACAATTTGGAGTGGCCGATCCCCTGCCCAACCGCAACGTCTGGGGTCCGAACGACGCCCACTGCAGAGAATTCGCTGGGGTTGTCGGAAAAAGCGGCAGCCGCGCGCATCATTATGGCCCGTGCGGAATTTGGACGGACGAAAGTATTGAAACGTAAACCTATACCCATTTAGGCTGGTCTGAATAACGGTCAATGCACCGAGGGACAGAAAGAAGGAGACCGCCCATGGACGCTCTCATCGACCTGCTTCTGGACTGGATCGGCGAGAACAGCGCCTATCAGACCAGTGACCTTGAGCCACCGGCGGTCGTGGAACTCAGTCCGAAGGAACTGACCCGCGAATTCTACTACGGGCGCGCGCACCTCATCCCCGAGGACGGCGTCGACGACCGCGTCAACGCCATCTACATCGCCAATGAAGGACCGGATGGCACGATCTTCATCCTCTCGCCCGAGCAGATCGACGGGGCCGAGAACTTCGCCGACCCGCGCGACAATCCGCTCTGGCGCGAAATCCTCCTGCATGAACTGGTCCATCACGCGCAGCATGACCACGGCGCGGAAACCTGGACCTGCATCTCGCTGTCGGAGTCCGAAGCTTACCAGATGGGCGGCACTTTCCTGAAGCAGTTGAACGTGCCGGATCCGATGAAGGACCGCACGGCCAGCGACAAGATCTACAAGTCCTGCGACGGCTGAACCTGCGCCGGGTCGTTTTGCGTCGGCAGCGTATCGAGTTGCCCGGTGTAGGACACGAGCCTCCCGAGCAGCGGCAGGGCGATGGCAACATCGAAACGGTAAAGTCCGCCGTCCTGCCATTCCCGCGCAACCACGCGGGGCCAAAGCGCTCGGGGTACAGGCATGCCCAGCATTGCCACGCGCTCCGTCACCAGTCTCAGGCCACCCGCCTCGGTCACAAGGCGCGTATCGACCCGCGCCAGCCCCAGGCGCTCGGCCAGCAATCCGTCGACGGTGGCGAACAGGCGAGAGACCATGCGGGTTTCCCCGATCTCACGTATCCACCGCGCGCCTTGCCCGTCGGGTTCGGTCACCAGCCGGAACGGCACGTTCCGGGCGGCAGGAGGCAGACCCATCACCCTGGCCAGCAACCGCATCCCGCGAGTGTCGGCCGGCGTCACGGTGATCCGTCCATCGAACGCTCCGAACCCCGCATGCAGGGCCTTGCAGGCGGGCGGCAACCCCGCCATGCGGTCCCCCAACAAGGCGGCATAAGGCGTCAAGAGATCAGCCGCCGCAGCAGCTCGGGATCGGGCAAGGCGCAGAGGTCGGTCTTGCCGAAGTGATACCGGTTGCGGGCAATCCGGGCATAGAGCCAGTCCTGCACACCCACCGGCAGAACCCCGAGCACCCGCAGCGGCACGAAACCGTGATGCAGCTTTGGGAACAGCGCCACGATGGCATCGAGCGACCCGCGCGCCCGGCCCTCGTGCAGCATCAGCCAACTGTCGGGATCGTCCGGCGAAAGCTGGTAGTGGCCGAGCAAACCGCGCCCCAAGGGCGACTGCGCCGTGCAAATGCGGACCATATCATCGCGGTCCAGCCGCGCGATCCGCCGCGCCGTGGCCGAGCAGAGCGCGCAGTCCCCGTCCATGACCACGAGGATGCAGTCATCGTCGAAGGACGGAACCTCCGGGTCGTCGCGGTAGGAATAGGGCGGACGCAGTGCGGGGCGCATGACGGTCTCCTTTGACGGCAGGATACACCGGGTTTGCCCATTGCACATGCGCAATATGGTCCACGCGGGTCCCGGCCCATGCGCACCTCTTCCCCCGCTGACGAAAACCCGCTAATCGACGCCTGACCCAAAGGAGTGCCACCCATGATCCCCTCGACCTACCCTTCCGCCGAAGAAATGGCCCGCCTGACCGCGCGCATGCTTTGGGAGATCGAGGCGGTGAGCTTCATGCAGGATGAACCGTTCAAGCTGGCGTCCGGGCAGCTCTCGCCGGTTTACATCGACTGCCGCAAGCTGATCTCCTTCCCGCGCATCCGCTCGACCCTGATGGACTTTCTCACGGTGACGGTGATGCGCAACGCAGGCTTCGAGGCGTTCGACAACATCGCCGGCGGCGAGACGGCGGGCATTCCCTTTGCCGCTCTGGTGGCCGAACGCATGGCCCTGCCGATGACTTACGTCCGCAAGAAACCGAAGGGCTACGGCCGCAACGCGCGGATCGAGGGCGCCATGACGGAGGGCCAGCGTGTACTGCTGGTCGAGGACCTGACCACCGACGGCGGATCGAAACTGTCCTTCGTCGATGCGATCCGCGAAACCGGCGCGACCTGCGCCCATACGGCGGTGATCTTCTACTACGGCATCTTCCCCGAAACGATCAAAACGCTGGGCGATCACGGCGTGTCGTTGCATCACCTGTGCACATGGTGGGAGGTTCTCGCCGAAGCGCCGGAGAAGCACGCGGGCGTCCTGTCGGAGGTCGAGTCGTTCCTGAAGGACCCCCACGCATGGCGCGCAGCCCGCGCCGGGACCTGAGGGGCACCAGCCCGTCCCGTCAATCGGTTGTTGTCAGGCAGTGTCGTGGCGTCAGTTTGATTTCACGATCTCTTGCGGTGTGTCTCCACTGACACGCCCATGAGTCGCCCACAGGCCCCTTTTGGCCTATCTTGCGGCATACGCCCGTTCTGTGACAAGATGATGTGGGGATAGCGGTCCACCGCTTATCCCCAGAGATTTACACTCTGCACCCCGGAAATCCGGTTTGCTACACGGTCAGCCTGAGCAGTGGGGATCAAAATGAACGAGATAACGACGATCAATCCGACCGGCGTTCACGTCGACGCCGCCGAGACCATGCCGCACTCCATCGAGGCCGAACAGCAGCTTCTGGGCGCGATCCTGACCGACAACGACATCTTCGACCGCGTTGCGTCGATCATCCGGGCCGAGCATTTCTACGACCCGGTGCACACCCGAATCTTCGAGATCGCCGCCGCGCGCGTCGCCAAGAACAACCTCGCCTCGCCGGTCACGCTCAAGGCCTTTATGGCAGACGACGAAGGCCTTCAGGAACTGGGCGGCGCGGCTTACCTTGCGCGTCTGGCGGCTTCTGCCGTTTCCACCTTCGCGGTGCGGGACTATGCGCAGATGATCTATGACCTGTCGGTGCGCCGCGATCTGATCCGCCTCGGGCGCGAGATCTCCGACAAGGCCGCCAAGGTCGATGTCGCCTCCGAACCGAAGGAGCAGATCGTCGAGGCCGAGCAGAAGCTCTACAAGATGGCCGAACAGGGCAACGCGGAGTCCGGGTTCCAGTCCTTCCTGCGCGCGGTGACGGAGGCGGTGAACGTCGCAAACGCCGCGTATCAGCGCGAAGGCGGTCTTGCCGGCATCTCCACCGGCCTCATTGACATGGACAAGAAGCTGGGCGGCCTGCACCCGTCCGACCTGTTGATCCTCGCCGGGCGTCCTTCGATGGGGAAGACCTCGCTGGCCACCAACATCGCCTTCAACATCGCCAAGGCGTATAAGAAGGGCCAGCGTCCCGACGGCACGGTCGGCGCGCTGGACGGTGGCGTGGTCGGTTTCTTCTCGCTCGAAATGAGCGCCGAGCAGCTCGCAGGCCGTATCCTCGCCGAGGCGTCCGAGATCTCCTCCCACAAGATCCGGCAGGGCGACATGGAGGAGCACGAGTTCCGCCGTTTCGTCGAGGCCGCCAAGGAACTGGAGGCCTGCCCGCTTTATATCGACGACACGCCCGCGCTGCCGATCAGCCAGGTCGCGGCCAGGTCCCGTCGTCTGAAGCGAACCCATGGGCTTGACCTCATCATCGTCGACTACCTTCAGCTTCTGCGCGGCACCGCCGAAAACCGGGTGCAGGAGATTGCCGAAATCTCCATGGGTCTCAAGGCGATAGCGAAGGAACTTAACATCCCGGTAATCGCCCTGTCACAGCTTTCGCGTCAGGTGGAAAGCCGCGAGGACAAGCGGCCCCAGTTGTCGGACCTTCGGGAATCGGGCTCCATCGAGCAGGACGCCGACGTCGTGATGTTCGTGTTCCGCGAAGAATACTATGTAGAACGCGAGAAGCCCTCTGATGACCGTCTGGACGAAATGGTCGCCTGGCAGGAGCGCATGTCCCGCCTGCATGGCAAGGCCGAGGTCATCATCGGCAAGCAGCGTCACGGCCCCATCGGCACGGTCGAACTGTCCTTCGAAAGCCAGTTCACCCGCTTCGGCAACCTCGTGAAGCCCTGGCAGGAAGGTTGATCCCCGGGCGCCGGGTACGTTCGTCAGCGACCGCCCTGCGCCAGATAGCTTGTCAGCAAGCGGCTGTTGTAGGACGCCCGCCCCGCCTTCATCGCGTCTATCTCACGCTGCGACTTGGCGGGCCGGTGTCCGATTGCCCGGTTTCTGGTCGGGGTGACAAGACGCGGATCTGGTGCAGGTGCGGCCCCAGCCGGTTCCCGCGAAGGGCGGCCTTCCGAGGGCGGTTCTGGCTGGGGCTCTGAGCCGGACTGCTCCGGCCCATCGTCCTCCCCCATGCCATAATACACCGCGAGCCCGGCACCTATGACGGCACCGGACGCGATCACGGCCACGCCGATCACCGCGGCCGCGGAGCCGAAGGTGACGGCGGCCACCGCCACCGCCGCGATTGCGATGATGCCGACGCCCAAAAGACCCCAGCCACGCGCATTGCTGCCCGGACCGCCGCCGCGTTCCTGTTGCAGCACCAGCCCGGCCCCACGCATGAAGGTCTCCGCTGCACCGCGCGCTGCCGCGCCACCCGCTTCGACGACCGCGCCGCCTCCGACCATCCACAGCATCTGGGCGGCGAGACCGCCTCCGGTCATAGCCCCTTGCGCCGCATCCGCCAGAACCCCGTCCTGATTGCCCGCGCCGATAACGATCAGCCCGTTCACAAGGTCCGCGACGAAGTCCGTGAGCATGTTCACCATCCCCGCCCCGAGATTGCCCATGGTCTTCAGCGCGCCGATCAACCCGGCCTCAAACGCCGACCAGCCGACAAGCGCGGCCCCCTGGATCGCCGCCATGACGGCCCCCGCCACCGGCACCCATCCGCCAAGAAGCACACCAAGCGGTTTGTAGGCGTCGACAGCCAGAAGATTGAACACCAGCGTTTCGACCTGCGGACGTGAAATTCCCGAGAAGTCCATCTCAAATGCCTCCGCTATCAAATGCGGAGAAGTTTACCTTGCCTTGCACGCGCGACAAAGCGCGCTTTGCCCGGTTGGCAGGATTGTCAGGCCCGCGCGCGCCGTCAGTCCGCCGGCCTGCCACCTCGGTCATCATGCCGCGGGGTCAGAGCACGACCGCCAGGCCCAGGTAGGTGCCAAGCTCCCCCAGCAGCGCCGCACCGCCGAGGATTTCCGCCGTGTATCCCCCCAATCGCCTGAGGGCGAAGATTCGGAATGCCTGGCCCAAAGCGATGGCACCGATACCGGCGGCGACACCGGCCCAGGCACCCGCCACGAACTCCAACGCCAGCACGGCCAGGATTGTGCCTGCCAGCGCGACGCGGTAGCCGTCGGGCGTCACGCCGGGCAACAGAACCTCCATGCCCCGTTTGCGCGCAGAGACGGTGCTTGCCGCCGTGTGGACCGCAGCCATGCGGCCCAGCCCCATCCCCGCGATCAGAGCCACCGCCGCCACGCCCGGTGGGAAGGACACAAGCAGCACAACCTTGAGAGCCAGCGTCAGGCCAACCGCAAGTCCGCCGCGTGGCCCCGCGCCCCGCGCCATGCGCGCCAGCACCGCTTCGCGGCCCGTCTCTCGGGCCAGGGCATCGACCGCGACGGAAAGTCCCAGCTCGTCGCGCACACCGCTGACCAGCATGATCGCGACAATCGCAACCAGCACGGCCGCTGCCGCCGGAAGAACCAAGCCCGCCAGCCACAGAACCGCAGCCCCCAGGCACCCGACCAAGGCGCCGATCACCGGCTGATACTTGACCGAGCGCACCAGAAGATCCTCGGACACGTCGTCGCGCGCCGGCGGCACGATCCGTGTCACCTCTCCCAGCGCCAGCCTGAAAAGTTCGGCCTCCAGCCGCAGCGTGTCCTTCATGCGCCCTGCCTTGCCCCCTTTTCGTGCAAGCATATCCTTGCCCGCCGCAGGCATGAAGCCGCATTTCCCCCTTGACCCCAACATCCAACCTGCCAAAGACAGGCAACATGGCCATGGCGAGACTGACAATCGACCTGGGCGCGCTCCGCGCCAACTGGACTGCCCTCGCCGCCCTGTCGGAGGGCGAGACGGGCGCCGTCGTCAAGGCGGACGCCTATGGCCTCGGCGCCGAGAAATGCGCACCAGTTCTGGCTGCCGCCGGTGCACGGACCTTTTTCGTCGCCATCGCCGAGGAGGGCTTGCGTCTGCGCCGCATCCTCGGTCCCGGCCCCGAAATCTGCGTGTTCTCGGGCCATATGCCCGGCGACCGTGATGCGATACGCGATGCAGACCTCGTGCCGATGATCAACTCCATCGACCAGATGTTGATGCACGTGGAGGGTCTGCCCGGCCATCCCTTCGGCATACAGCTCGACAGCGGCATGAACCGGCTGGGCATGGAACCGGCAGAGTGGTCCGCTCTGCGCGACATCGCCCTCGCCCAGAACCCCCGGCTGGTGATGAGCCACCTCGCCTGCGCGGACGAACCCGATCACGCGATGAACGCCCGGCAACTGGCGGCCTTCCGCGACATGACGGATGGCATCGACGCGCCGCGCTCCCTTGGTGCGACGGGCGGCACCCTGCTGGGGCCGGAATATCATTTCGACATGACGCGCCCCGGTGTCGGCCTCTACGGCGGCCTGCCCTTCGTGGACGCGCAACCGGTCGTCAGCCTCGACATCCCGGTGATCCAGACACGCGACGTGCTGCCCGGTGAAACCGTGGGCTACGGCAACACCTGGACCGCCTCTGCTCCGTCGCGCGTGGCGACAATCGCCGGCGGATATGCCGACGGCATCCACCGCGCCATGGGATCCGCCGCCTACGTCTGGGCCGGAGAGACCCGCTGCAAGATCCTCGGCCGCATCTCCATGGACCTGATCGCCGTCGACGTGACCGGCCTGCCCGAGTTGCCGGACCATGTCGAGCTCATCGGCCTGCATCAGGGTGTGGACACCCTCGCGGACTGGGCGGGAACGATCGGCTACGAGGTGCTCACCTCCCTCGGTGCGCGTTACGACCGCAGCTACACGGGCGCATGACGCTTCTCGCGCCCTTCGGCTGGCTGGGCCGCGCCCTGCTCCATTGGCTCGCCGCCATCGGTCGGGTCACGCGCTTCGGCCTCACAGCGCTCAGCCACACCCTCCGCCCGCCCTTCTACGCGGGCGAATTCGGTGCCGCGATGATGAACGTGGGCTGGCTGTCTCTGCCGGTGGTGGGCCTGACCGCCTTCTTCACCGGCGCCGCACTGGCCCTGCAGATCTACTCCGGTGGCGCCCGGTTCAACGCCGAAGCGGTGGTGCCGCAGATCGTGGCCATCGGCATGGTGCGCGAGCTGGGACCCGTGCTGGTCGGCCTGATGATCGCCGCCCGCGTGACGTCATCCATAGCCGCCGAGATCGCCACCATGAAGGTAACCGAACAGATCGATGCGCTCACCACGCTGTCCACCAACCCGATGAAGTACCTCGTCGCGCCGCGCCTGCTGGCCGCGCTGCTTGTGGTGCCCGCGCTCGTCGGAATCGGCGACGTGATCGGAGTCTTCGGTGGCTACGCGGTGGCCACCGGCTCGCTGGGGTTCAACCCTGCCGCCTACCTGAAGAACACCGTCGATTTCCTCGAACCGCTCGACGTGATCTCCAGCCTCGTGAAAGGCTGCGCCTTCGGCGGCATTGCCGCGCTGATGGGGTGCTACTTCGGCATGATGTCAGGGCGCGGCGCGCAGGGTGTGGGCCGCGCGACCAAGGGCAGCGTCGAGGCCGCAGCTGTCCTGATCCTCGCCGCCAACTTCCTGCTGACCGGGGCCTTCTTCTCGCTATGACCGGCTTGCACCCATCCCCCCAAGCGCCCCGCCCGGACATACCGGGCACATCCCTGCGTTTCTCCGCTTTGCAAATACTCGGTCCAACGCGGGCCGATTTCGCGACGCAGGAGGGAATGCGATGATCGCCCTGCATGGCGTCACCAAGGCCTTCGGCCAGAACCGCGTCCTGCAGGGCGTCGACCTCGAGATCGCGCAGGGCACCTCCATGGTGATCATCGGCGGTTCAGGCACCGGAAAGTCGGTGCTGCTGAAATGTATCCTCGGCCTCGTGACACCTGACGCAGGCACGATCACGCTCGACGGTCAGGACGTCACGACGCAGGACAAGGACGCCTTTCTTGCCCGCTTCGGCATGCTCTTCCAGGGCGGCGCCCTGTTCGACTCACTGACGGTCTGGCAGAACGTCGCCTTCCGCCTGCTGCGCGGCAGCCTCGCCCGCCCGAAGGCAGAGGCCCGCGAAATCGCGATAGAAAAACTGCGGCGCGTCGGTCTGACGACCGACGTGGCCGACCGCTACCCGGCAGAGTTGTCTGGCGGCATGCAAAAACGGGTGGGCCTCGCCCGCGCCATCGCCGCCGAGCCCGAGATCATCTTCTTCGACGAACCGACCACCGGGCTCGATCCGATCATGGCCGGGGTCATCAACGACCTTGTCCGCGAGATCGTGACCGAGATGGGCGCCACCGCCATGACCATCACCCACGATATGACTTCTGTCCGGGCCATCGCGGACAACGTCGCGATGCTGCACGGCGGCACCATCCGCTGGACCGGACCGGTGAACGAGCTTGACCGCTCCGGCGACGCCCACGTCGACCAGTTCATCCACGGCCGCGCGACGGGACCCATAGCATCCGTGCGCTAAAACCGCCGGGACCCGGCTGAAACGACCGCGCGAATTGATTTTTCCCCATCCATGATGTCAATGCGGGCCGACCGCCACCGCAGCCCCGGAGAACAGATGAACAACCTTCTTCAGCCCGACCCGGTTCTGCTCGGGTTCCTGTTCTTCAAGAAGTTCGTCTATCTCGAGGTTCTTGCCCTCCTGGCCCTGATCCGCGTGACCGCCGGGCGTGGCCTCGCCCGCTGGCCCGCCCTGATGACGTTGGTGCTCTGCCTCGGCGGAATTGCCACGACCTTCGCCCCTGCCCTCGGCCTGAACGAAGGACCGCTCTACGTGACCGCGGCGCAATTGATGGCTGGCGGCGGCGGTTTGGGGCCTCTGCTCGTTCCATCCGCGATCTTCCTGATCTGCTCCGTCACGCCCCGAGCGCGCTGGCGGATCATCGACCTGCTGCACCTCGTGATGCTGTCCGGCCTGCTGATCGTCTGGTGGTGGGTTTCCTGACCAAGGGCAGGCGGCGCGAAGCCCCGCCCTACGATCCGAAGCGTCACGTGAACCTCGCTTGCACCGTCCTTTAGCCGCTCGCTTGGCTGGCACTTTATCGCGCGCGGGCCTCCTGCCGATCTTCGACAAGTCCGACATATCGGTGATATCAAGGCTGACGTCATGGCAGACCCACACTCTTTCGCGCCCTCTTATTTGCGGCATTCATCCCTGTCGCCCCTGTACAGAAGACCGTCGGCCCCCTGCGCTTGCAATTTGATTTTCCGATCCGGCGTTCTGCTTGCCTTCGACGTACAGGGCGCGTTCGCGTGCACCATTGCGGACGGACGTCTATTCATCATGGCCGACGGCTACCTGATTGCGCGTTACGGCATCCGCGCCAAGGGTCTCCGCGCCAGGCGGGTAGAGACCACTTGGCGGCATTTGTTTCACCGCTACGATTCTCGGCTCGATTGTGCTCCGCATCCTGGAAATGCCCCGCCCCCGAAGTTCCGATCCGCTGAAGCGGCTCTACTTCAGGCAGTCCTTCGTACTGCGAAGAACAGGTATTTTTGCTAAGGCGAAGACACTCACGTGCCGCGTTCATCCTTCATCTTGGTGACAAATACCTCGGGGGGCTCCGAAGGAGCGGGGGCAGAGCCCCCTTCAATGCTTCAACTTCCCAAAGCCTGCGGATCGACAATCTGGAGGATCAGACGAATGCCTCTTTATCTCCGACAGTTTGTACGTGTGGGGCAAGATATCCTCAGCTACCTTTGGATGTGCTACGAGCGTGCCTTTGCCGGGAAACTCCCTGTCACTTGGGTTCGTATACGCGTGATCCGAAACGGCGCTTCATTCCTCCGTGCGCAACGGCATGGCTCATGACGGTGCGTCTCATCCGTTGGCGCGTCACGCGTCGACGGGTCACGGGCGGCGCAGGGTCCGACGCTAAGTGGCAGCGGCACACCGCCGTTCGACCGGGCGCCATTCAAATGGCGGTGGCAGGCAAGGTCACCTCGACGATCAGGCCCGGGTGGTTATCCCTGAGAGCTATGGTGCCGTTGTGCTTCTCGGCGATGGCCCGCACAAGCGCCAGCCCCAAACCGCTTCCCGGCTTCGAGCGGCTGGGGTCGAGCCGGTGGAACGGTTCGAACACGCGCTCTTTGGACTCGGCGGGAATCCCGGGGCCCTTGTCGGCAACGGTGAACCTTACGCAGCCTTCCGCACGGGCCAGCCTGACCGTGATGACGTTGCCCTCGGCGCCATGGGTGACGGCGTTCTGCAGCAGGTTCACCACCATCTGCTGAAGCATCTGGCCGTCGCCGTTGACCCCGTAGTCCTTCCCGGCGTCCACGTCGAAGAGCAGGCTCTGGCCCTCGTCCTCCGCGATCAGGGCGAAGGTGTCGGCCAGTTCCCCAGCCAATGCCACCAGATCGATCCTTTTGCCAAGATGCTCTTGCCCCGCCGCTTCGATGCGGGACAACTGCAGGTAGGAGTCGAAGATGACCCGCATGTTCTCAAGCTCGTCCTGCGTGTCGGCCAGTTCCGCTGACGGATCCTCGTCGTGCTCCACCCTCTCCATGGCCTTGCCCAGCGAAAGATAGGCGCGGCCGAGGGGCGATTTCAGGTCGTGGGCGGTTGCGGCGGCGGTGTTGCGGGTCGTTGCCACCATACGGGACAACCGGTCCAGATGCTGGTTCAACTGCCGCGCGATCCGGTCGATCTGCGTTGTGCCCCCGTTCTCGGGGATACGGACGGCCATGTCCCCCTCGCTGGTCTTCGACAGCGCGGTCTCGATCTCTCGCAAGCGCCGCAGGCTCTTGCCGCTCAGAAGGTAGCCGACGGACAGCATGGTCAGGACGATCAGGAACCCGCTCAACGTCAGGGCGCGAAAGACGAGGATCTTAGTGCGATAGAGCAGGTCCAGACGCTGACCGACAACCAGGAGGGTTCCGTCCAGCGAATCCGAATAATAGACGTAGTCGTGGGTAAGATCGTCCGGCGAACCGTCGACATGGTCCAGTGCACCGACCTGGAGTCCCCGTCCTTCCGGACGGCTCAGAATGTTCCCGGCGACAAGGCTGTCGTTTGTATCGAAAAGCGCAACCGCATGATGGCCGTTGGACTGCACGCGCGAGACCTTGTTGACCGTGGTGACAACGTGGTCCTGGCCTTCGTTCGCGTGATCGGTGGCGATGATGTTCCAGCGCTGCTGCACATCGTCGCCCAACTCGGCGATCAGGCTTCGGTCGATGTAGACCAGAGCCAGCCAGCCGAAAAGAACCAGCACGATGACAAAGGCGAAGGCAGAGCGCAGGACAGCCGAAAACGCGGCGCCCGAAAGAACGTCACCGCGGTCCATGCATCGAATACCCGGTGTTGCGGATCGTGTGAATCAGGGGCGTTTCGAAGGGTTTGTCGACCTTGGCACGCAGGCGGCTCATGTGGGTTTCGACCACGGTGGTATTGGGGTCGAAGTTGAAATTCCAGACCCGCTCCAACAGCAGTGTGCGGGTCACAACCCGGCCGGAGTTCCGCATCAGGATTTCGAGGATGGCGAACTCCTTGCTGTGCAACTCCATCACGGTGCCCTGGCGTGTGGCGGTACGCGCCAGCAGGTCGAGCGTCAGGTCGTGCACGGTCAGGACGGGTTCCGCGCGGGTCTCCGTCTTGCGGCGGACGATGGCGTCTATGCGGGCGACAAGTTCGGAGAAGTGGAAGGGTTTCGTGAGGTAGTCGTCGCTGCCCGCGGCCAGCCCTTCGACACGGTCGTCGACCTGTCCCATCGCGGTCAGGAACAGGACCGGCAGGGATTTCTTCGAGGCCCGGAGCGCCTTGAGCACCGACAGCCCGTCCATGCCCGGCAACATGCGGTCGAGGATCGCCAGGTCGCAGTCGTTGTACAGAAGATAGCTGAGCGCGTCCCGGCCATCGGCAACGTGATCTACGGAATGGCCGTGTTCCGAAAGGCCGGCCACGATGTAGTCGGCCACCTTGGTATCGTCTTCGGCAAGCATGATCTTCATGGGCGTCCATCTCCTTGCCGTCATGTAATGAGAATCCGACCGGATACGCCAGCGAAACAGAGTTGTTTGCGTGGAAGTAAAGTTCGCGCGAACCCTGAGCGATGGCGCACACCTAGTTTCCTCACACGCCCGGCCGAAGAGACCGGACCCATTGGAGCGAAGCAAATGCAGACTTACCTGACTCATCTGAAATTGTCGGTCAGCCCGGACATCGAACGGGTCGGTTTCAAACACCTGAGACTTGTCGGCGTTATCCTTGCCCTGATCGGCTTGCTCGCCATCCTTCTGCCCTCTGTCGCGACCTTCGGAACGGAACTTCTGGTGGCGTGGATGTTGACCTTGTGGGGGGCCGTGGGGCTTTGGTTTTCGTGGGCCATACGACCCGCGCCGGAATGGCGCTACGGTTTTGCGGCCTTCGGACTGCTGTTTGTCGTCGGTGTCGCCTTCGTGCTGTTTCCGCTTGCCGGTATCGCCGTACTGACCGTGCTCATGATGCTGTCTTTTCTGATGGAAGGGATCCTGTCTATCCTCTTTGGGCTGCGCGCCAGCGCTCATCTGTCGAACTGGGGTTGGCTCGTGTTCAGCGGGTTGTGTTCCTTCGCGGCCGGTGTCGTGATCCTGTTCGGCTGGCCCTGGACTGCAAGCTGGACACTCGGCCTGATGATGGGTCTGAATTTCCTCTCGACCGGATTGTCGATTGTCATGCTCGCAAGATCGGCCAGACCCGCCGACTGACATCTGTCCAAAGAAGACGCGGCCGGGCACTGGTCGCTGGGCATGCCTCCGCCAGACATGCCCGCGCAACCCGGGCAGCAACCGGAACGTTTTGAACCGCTTTTGCGACGTGCCGGTGGCACGGATGAATGTGCACGACGTTCCATCGCGCCCTACACCCTCAAACTGCCCGATCCGATGTCCCAGCATGACCGCACTTCCGGCCCAACCACGGTGATGCGCCCACAGAGGCAGAAAACCATGGCTCGCCAGCCTTAAGGGCAAGAAGGCCGAGTGAAGCCGACACGCGAACTGGACATTCACCCGCGTCGTGAGAAGATCGACCACCCGAGTGCAGAACCATTGGAAAGGCTTGCCACGTTGCAGCAGACACGAATCGACCGTCTCGGGGAACCTATGAATGACCGTCACTGAGCCCCCGAAGGTCGTCTCGCGCGCGCTGCGCGTGATCGAACACCCCGCCGTCAAGTTCGCGATTCCCGTCGTGATCGGCATCATTGCCGTGATCGTGCTGCACAAGCTGGCCAGCCATGTCACTTGGGCAGACGTGAGGTCCGACCTTGCGGCGAAGGATGCGTGGTTGCTTCTTGCGGCGCTTGCCTGCACCGGACTCAGCTTCACCGGGATCGCGATCTACGATTTCCTCGCCATGCGTGCCGTCGCTCCGAAAACCATGCCAGCCCATGTGCCGATGGTCGCCGGTGCGGCGGGCTACGCGATATCCGGCCTTCTCGGCGTTTCGTACCTGACGGGCACCGCCGTCCGCTACAGGGCCTATTCGGCCTTCGGTCTCGACCTCGTGAAGGTCACCGCCCTGGTCGCGGTTTCATGGACCGGTTTCCTGTCCGGTCTGGTTCTGCTGTTCGGCGTACTGCTGACACAGCATCCTGCGGGGTTGAGCGCGGTCATCCCGATTCCTCCGGTGATCGAGACCGCACTCGGGTCTGTCCTGCTTGCGGGATACGCCGGCTATCTGATCTGGCTGGCCAGCGACAGGAGGCGTCTGAAATCGGGGCCATACACCGTGGCTCTGCCGCGATCCGCGCAGGCTGCGGGCCTGACGATGGCGGGTATTCTCGATATCTCCGGCGCGGCCCTGACGCTCTACGTGCTGTTGCCTGCGGACCTCGTGCCCAACCTCCCATTCTTTGCGACCGTGTTCATCGCGGCGGTCATTCTGGGCATCCTCAGTCACGCCCCCGGCGGTCTGGGCGCGTTCGAGGCGACCATCATCGCCGGGCTTGGTGCCTCCGGCAGCTCCGACGTGCTTGCGTCGCTTGTGCTCTATCGCCTGATCTATACCGTGCTTCCCTTCGCCATCGCCGCCTTTGGCCTGGCCACTGCGGCGGCACTGGCCAACCGGGGACGGTTTCAGGTCACGTCGAGCACGCTTTGGCGCGCGCTGAAGCCCGTGGTGCCGATCCTCGCGGCGGCATTGGCGATGCTCGCGGGTATCGTCCTGCTCGTTTCGGGCAACCTGCCCGCCGAGGGCACCCGGCTGGAACTGCTGCGTGACGTGTTCCCGCTGGGCGTGGTCGAAGCGTCTCACCTGGCCGGAAGCCTCGTGGGGGCCTTGCTGATCGTCGTGGCGGCAGGCCTCTACCGCAAGCTCTACCGCGCCTGGCTTTTTGCCATGGCGCTCATCGGGATCGGGCTGGTCTTGTCGCTGGCCAAGGGGCTCGACTGGGTCGAAGCCCTTTCCATGGCGGCGACGCTGGCGACCTTGGGACTGCTGCGCCCCGCCTTCTACCGTGCCGAGGAGATATCGCTTTTCCGGCTCGACCGGCGCTGGATCCTCAGCATCCTTGTTCTGGCCGCGGCAATCTTCTGGATCGGCCTCTTTGCGTACGACCACGTCGAATACCGCAATGCGCTTTGGTGGCAGTTCAGCTGGAACGGCGACGCCTCGCGGTTCCTGAGGGCCAGCCTGGTCGTCGCGATCGTTCTGGCGGCGGTTGTCGTCAATTCCATCATCAACCATCGGCCACCGGTCCGCGAGCCGCGCACAATCCCAGACGTGGTGCGCAATCTGGTGGCGCAAAGCGAGGACACAGAGGCCAATATCGCCCTGACCGGGGACAAGCTGTTCCTGGTCTCGGAGGACGAGACCGCCTTCATCGCCTATGCGGACACCGGCAAGTCACTGATCGCCAAGGGCGATCCGGTCGGCGACGTGACCGCCGGCCAGGCCCTGATCTGGGCACTGCGGGAACGTGCCTATCGGGCCGGCAAGCGGGTGGCGTTCTATTCCGTATCTCCGGCCTACCTGCCGACCTACCTCGACCTGGGGCTGTCTATCCTCAAGATCGGAGAGGTGGCGCGCGTCGACCTTCGCGGCTTCACTCTGGACGGATCGAAGCGCAAGGACCTGCGGCAGGCCCGCAACCGGGCGGCGCGCGACGGTTTTGTCTTTGCCGTGATCCCGCGCGCCGAGCTGGGAGCGATCTTGCCCGAGCTGCGGCACATCTCGGATGCCTGGCTGGAACGCAAGCAGGGCGAGGAAAAGGGCTTTTCCCTCGGCGCCTTCACCGAAGACTACATGCGTAATTTCGACGTGGCCGTGCTGCGCGACCCGGACGGACAGATCGTGGCCTTTGCCAACCTCTTTCAGGGCGCAGAGCGCAGCGAGCTGTCTCTGGACCTGATGCGCTACCTGCCCGAGGCCCCGCATTTCGCCATGGACGCGCTCTTTGCGGAGATGATGCTCTGGGGCGCGGCCGAGGGCTATCGCTGGATGTCGCTGGGGGCCGCGCCTTTCTCGGGTGTCGAAAACCGCGAGTTGGCGCCGCTCTGGAACCGCATCGGCGGGTTCATCTACGAACATGGCGAGCATTTTTACCGGTTCGGCGGCCTGCGCGCCTACAAGGAAAAGTTCGACCCGGTCTGGTCGCCGAATTACCTCGCCTGCCCAGGCGGTCTGGCGGCGCCGCAGATCCTGTACGAGGTCAATGTGCTGGTGTCCGGCGGACTGCGCGGACTGATGAAATAGGAGCCGCGGATGATCGTCAATTTCGACACACATGCCGCCAACGAACGAACGTTTCTGGCTTGGGTGCGCACCGCCGTGGCCATCGTCGGCTTTGGCCTCGCGGCGGCGCGGCTGGGGGCGCGGCCAGTGCCGCCGTGGTCCAGCTATCTGCTCTTTGCCACCGGGGGCGCGGTCGTGATCATCGCCTGGCTACGGATGCGGCATGTGCGCAAACGCATCGACGCGCAGGACAGGCTGCCCGACGACGACGGCCCTGCCGAAGCCTTTTTGCTGTTGCTTGTCATGGCGCTGTTCCTCTTGCTCGGAAGCTTCGCCGTCCATGTTGCGCCTTGATCCCGGATCGCAGCCAAGCGTCGCCGATGCGTTACGGCGGGTGCCCTTCACGCTTGCCTTTCTTGGCGCGATGCTGCTGGCAAATGCCCTTTCCGGGACGGTTTCCGGACAGATCGCCCCCGCCGTGCTTGATGCGCGGGGCATCGGGGTCGATGCGATCAGGGACGGCGATCTGACCCGGTTCGTCACCGCCATCTTCCTGTCGCACGATCTGCCGATGCTGCTGCGCCAGCTCGTCTTTGCAGCGGGCGTGATCGGAGCGGCGGAATGGCGCTGGGGCAGTTGGCGGGCCGCCGGACTGTTTTTCGGTCTCGACTTCGTGGTCGGCGCCATCCTTCTGGCGGCCATCGCACTGATCCCCCATCTCGCTCCGCTGGCAGGTGTGACCGATGTCGGCATGTCGCTGGGCGGTTTCGGATTGATCGGCGTGTTCGTCGCCTCATGGCGGCACGCAGGGGGATGGCTGGCCGCGATCGTCGGACTTGTGGCCGCAAAATATGCGATTGCGCCTGACCCGGTTGCGGACGGGGGTCATTTGATCGCACTCTTTGCAGGATTTGGCGCTGGTGTATTCGAACCGCGCCGTCCGGGCCGGGCCGACCGGGCGCCAGCCGTCCGGCAAGGCCTCGGAGTTTCGTCGGACCAACGGCGGAAAGATGGGTCATAATGGGGTCTCGGCCACGACCCGGGACAACGCTTTAAGCACAAGGGTCGAGGCTGTAGGCCTTGAGAGCCCCCCGCCCTGAACAGGCGCCGATTTCCGGTCTGGGGCCGCTCCTTGGATATGGACAATCATGCTGACCCTTGACCGGCGTGGCAGAACCGATTTTGAAGACTGGCGTAGGATGCCGTTCACCACTCTTCTGCGGGCAATCCCTGCGACGAATGCCCGCTCTCGATCATCGGCTGCCGGGCGGCCTCAGTGCGCCATGGCTGGGGCGGCCGTGGCCTTTGGCCGTTGGAGGATTAGCACCACGGGCAGCATCAGGAAGGCCGCGACACCGGTCAGCCAGAAAGCGTCCTGAAACGCCAGAAGGCTCGCCTGCTGCTGGATCTGTCCGGCGATCTGGGCCGCCCCTGCGGCGGAGGACGGATCGAGGCCCAGAGGCGCCAGCCATGCCCGCGCCGCCGCGTCGAAGGGCGTGATCCCCGCCGACAGAGTCGCGTAGTGAAACTGCATCCGGCTTGCGACCTGCCAGCCCACAAGCGCGATGCCGACAGAGGACCCAAGCGATCGCGTCACGCCGTAGATGCCCGAAGCCTCGTCCTGCTTGTCCGGCCCGATGTTCTGGAAAGCCAGCGTCGACATCGGAACGAAGAAAAGCCCCATGCCAAGGCCCGAGACGACACCCGGCCACGCGAGGTTCCAGAAGCCGGCATTGAGGTTGAGCTGCCCCAGCAGGATGTTGCCCATTCCCGTCATGATCAGCCCGACCGCCAGCAGCTTGCGCGGGTCGAAACGCGAGACCAGCACCGATCCCGTCAGCACCATCGAAATACCCCCCGCGATCCCGCGCGGGATGAAGAGGAACCCCGCATCCAGCACCGGATAGCCCAGCAGGCCCTGCACAAACAGCGGCAGGATCGCGATGGACCCGAACATCGCCACGCCGAACCCCAAGATTGCTACGTTGGCACCCGCAAAGCTGCGGTCGCGGAAGAGCGAGAAGTCGATGATGTTGTTGGTCTTGCCGCGGCCACGCAGGACAAAGGTGGTGGCGCAGGCGATCATGGTGATCGCGGCGACCTGAATGAGCTTCGAGGCGAACCAGTCGCGGGTCTCGCCCAGGTCAAGCATCAGTTGCAGCGACGCGATGGCCCCCACCATCAGCGCCAGCCCGGTCCAGTCCACCTTGATCCGGTGTGTGTCCTCGGACTTGAGTTCGCCCGTCATCATGGTCAGGGCAAAGGCCGCGATGGGCAGGTTGACGTAAAACACCGCGCGCCACGAGAAATACTCGGTCAGAAGCGCCCCGATGGTCGGGCCCAATACCGGCGCCACGACGACGCCCAGGCCGAAAAAGGCCATGGCCTGCCCGCGCTTTTCCTTCGGGAAACTGTCGAACAGGATGGATTGCGACAGCGGGATCAGGAAGGCGCCAAAGATGCCCTGACCAAGGCGGCAGGCGACCATGACCTCGACGCTCCACGACAGGCCGCAAAGCGCGGAGAAGGCGGCAAAGCCGACGATGGCCGAAGTGATCAGCCGCCGCCGCCCGACCATGCGGACAAAGAACCCTGTCAAAGGCATGACAACAACGGACGCGACGATATAGCTGGTCAGGATCCACACAGTCTGGTCGTTGGTGATCCCGAAAGCGGCCTGGATCTGCGGCAGCGCCACGTTGACGATGGTGCTGTCGAGCACCTCCAGAACCGCCGTCAGCACCACGGCCAGCACGATTGTCCAGCGCACGGCCTTGGGTGCCGCACCGCGCGGGGCCTCGGGCGTATTGGCGGCGGCATTCATTTCGCGTTGTCCAAACCGGATGTATCGACGGTCACGCTGGTGCTTGCGCCCACGCGCAGCTGCATCGCCGGATCGTCCGGACGGGTGTCCAGCGCGATGCGCACCGGAAAGCGTTGAGTGACCTTGACCCAGTTGCCGCTGGCGTTCTGCGGTGGCAGCAGGGAAAACACCGACCCCGACCCGGCGCCCAGGCTCTTGACTGTGCCGTCAAGCGACAGACCCGGGTACATGTCGATGTCGACGGTCACCGGCTGGCCGGGGCGCAGGCGCGCCAGATCGGTTTCCTTGAAATTCGCGTCGATCCACCAGTCGCCGTCCTCGACCAAGGAAAACACCGCCATTCCCGGCGACACCAGAGCACCGGGCCGGAGGTCGAGGTTCGAGACCCAGCCCGGCACCGGGGCGGTGACCTTTGCCCGGGCGAGGTTGATCTGCGCGAGTGTCAACTGCGCCTTGGCCGCGCGCACCGCCGGGTTGTCGTCACCGGCTTGCCCGGCGCGTTCGCGGGCCGAGGCCAATGCCGATTGCGCGCTGTCGAGCGCCGCATTGGCCTGATCGCGCGTCGTGGTGGCCTGATCCAGCGCCGCTTTCGCCACGTCGCCCTTCTTGAACAGAGACGCCGTCCGGTCATAGCTGTCCTGCGCATCGGTCAGCGCCGCCCGCGCGCTGTCGACCTGGGCCGAGACCGAGGACAGATCGGTGATCGACGCCTTGGTCTGCTGGACGGCGGCATCGTAACTGGCCTGCGCCGCAGCGACCTGAGCGGCCAGATCGTTGGTGTCGATCTGGAACAGCAGGTCACCGGCCTTCACATGCTGGTTTTCCGTGACCGCGACGGTCTCGACCGCGCCACCGACCTGGGGGGCGATGGTCAGCACATTGGCCTTGAGGTAGGCGTCGTCGGTCGAGGGGTGGATGGTTTCGTGCTGCCACCAGAGCCACAGTCCGCCTCCGGCAGCGACGACGGCGACAGCGAGAATGATCAGTTTCAAATGTTTCATGGTTGGCCCTGTCAGAAAGGGGGCGGACCCCGATCATGGGGTCCGCAGCCGGAAGTATGCGCGCTCAGGCGCCGAAGATTTGCGGGAACAGCCCGGCCAGTCCGAAAAGGATCAGGTAGCCGGCGATGACGTAGTTGAGCAGCCTCGGAAAAATGAGGATCAGCACGCCCGAGATCAGCGCCAGCAGCGGCTGAAGAAAGACGACCGTTGTCATGCCTGTTCCGGCGCCTGCGCGTCGACCTCGGCCTTGTGCGCCTCATCGAAGGCACGGCGCAGGTGGTTTTCCGCATCGGTGTCGAGGTTGGTCCGCAGAACCCGGCCGCCGTGTTCGCCAAGCCGCTCGATGACCTTGTCCGAAGCCATGGTCCGCACCATCATGAAGAGCGCCGCCTGTCCCGGTTGCAGGACACCGCCCACCTCTTTCATGAAGTCGTCGTTGATGCCGTAATCGGTGAGCGCGCCGGACAGTGCCCCGGCCCCTGCCCCCACGGCCACCCCAAGAAGCGGGTTGAAGAAGAGCATGCCGACCAGCAGTCCCCAGAAGGCCCCGCCGGTTGCCCCGGCCGTCCACATGTTGACCATCTGGTTGAGCTTGATGTTTCCCTTGTCGTCCGCAACGGCGACAACGGCGTCGGCCACGTCGACCAGGTATTCGCGGGTCATTTTCATCAGCTCGGCGCGGGCTTCTTCCGCTTTATCAGGTGTTTCGTACCCGATGACGATGAGTTCGGACATGACGTTATCCTTTTCAGTCCTTGAGTGAATGTCAGTTGGATCCAACGTGCGAGGGGTCGATGCTTTCGAGCCACTGCTGCACGGAGCGTTCGAGGTCGGTCACGTGGTTGCCGTTTGCCTCGGCATCGGCGGATTCGCCATTCAGCCGGGCCTGCAGACGCGCGTAGCGGGCCTTCAGTTCTTGCGAGGTCAGATGCGCCTTGTCGTGAAACAGGTGACTTTCCTCACGCAGCCTCTTTTCGGCGGCGTGGATCTTGTGACCGAGTGCTTCCAGCCGGTCGTGAAGGGACGGGTGTTCCATTGCCGGTTTCCTTTTGCCTGCAGGGTCAGTTCATGTACCAGCCGTGGCTGACGACCAGCGACTGACCGGTGAGGGCGTTCGTGGGGAACGCCGCAAAGACATGGGCCACCTCGGCCACATCCTCGATGGTGGTGAACTCCTGGTCGACGGTTTCGCCCAGCATAATCTTGTTCACGACCTCCTCTTCCGAGATGCCAAGGTCGCGCGCCTGTTCCGGGATCTGCTTTTCGACCAGCGGCGTCTTGACGAAGCCCGGGCAGATCACGTTGGCGCGGATGCCATGCTTGGCACCCTCCTTCGAGATCACACGGGCCAGACCCAGCAGCCCGTGTTTCGCAGTCACATAGGCGGATTTAAGAGGGCTGGCCTCCTTGGAATGGACCGAGCCCATGAAGATGATCGTGCCAGATCCGGCCTTCTGCATGTGCGGCATCACCGCCTTGGAGGTCAGAAAGGCCCCGTCGAGATGGATCGACAGCAGCTTTTTCCATTCGTTGAACGGGAAGTCTTCCAGCGGGTGCACGATCTGCACGCCCGCGTTCGACACCAGCACGTCGATCCGGCCCCATGCGTCGATGACCTTGGCGACACCGGCGTTGACCTGGTCCTCGTCGGTGACGTCCATTTCGACGGCCATCGCCTCGCCCGGGCCTTGGGCGGTCAACTCATCCGCCGCCTTCTGCGCGGCGTCCAGTTTCAGGTCGGCGATGACGACCTTGGCGCCGTCGGCGACGTAGCGTTTGGCGATGCCGTGGCCGATGCCGCTGGCCGCGCCGGTGATGATGCAGACCTTATCCCTGAGGTTCATTTGCTTGCTTCCTTGTTAGACGCGGAGCGGAAAGACCACATCTCGCGCAGGTTGAAATCGGTGGAGAGGTGTTGGAGGACGGCCAAGCTGACGTGGCCGATCAGGTAGGCCCAGGCGAGGTTCGCCAGCGCTTTATGGACGAACATGGCAAGGCCCACCAAGCCGCCAGCATCGGGGTTGCCGGCTCCGACGAAGTAATAAAGCGTGCCCGACCCCGCCATCGCGGTGATCAGCAGGATGCCCAGGCCATGCACGGCGCTTGCAAGCGGGCTGGCGTCGTCATGCGGCGGCAGACGGAATTGGCGCAGCGCCGCGCCGTGGCGCTTGATGTCGGACCAGAGCGCCGAGAGACGTGCGCCCGAGAACCAAGGGAACAACAGGCCCGACGGCGTGCCGCGCTTGCGGGCCGTCAGAACGATCCAGAACAGCACGATCAGGGCAAAGGCGGCAAGGCCGCCATATTCGTGGATCTCGTACCAGAGGTTACCGGCATGTCCGTCCTCGGCGGGCTTCATCACCAGGCTGACCACAAGCTGGGTCACGACGGCCACAGCCAACCCGGCATGAACCAGTCGTGTCGGCAGATTGTGTCGAGAAGCGTGGCGCATAGCGTCGGATTGGCGTTCAGCTTGCATGATCCGTTATCCTTTCGGCTGCAGGTAATCGTGGACCACCTCGCCCAGTCCGAGCGTCAGGTCGGTCATCAGGTGGACGGCGGAAACGACCTCCAGCACCGGCAAGTCAGAGACCGGGGCCAGCGCGTGCTGGTGCAGTTCCAGCCCGGCGGGGCCTTCCCAGGCGCCCTTGAGGGTCACGTCCAGCGTGTAATAGCGGACCAACTCGCAGATGCGCGGCGTGCAATCGACATGCGGGATGATCTTGAGCATGAAGTTCGGCGCTTCGAAGCCCTTGAGCACCTTGTCATGGTCCAGCTCGCGGTGCTTGTAGCCCATCGTGCCGGTCGCCACCCGAACAGAGCCGACGTCCAGCGTACCGACCAACGTGTCTTTCTCGACCCTCAGCGCCGGATCGGCGAGCTTCTTCGGGAAGCCCCAGATCTCGCGCCCTCCAGCAATGGGCGCGTCGTCGTTGAGGAACATCGAGTGGACATAGCCGCCCGCGACGCCGTCCAGCGTGACCGGGATCACCTGTCCGCTTTCGGTGTAGTCACCGAAACCGGTCGAGTCGGGCATGCGGATGAACTCGTATTTCACCAGCGGCTCGGGGATCTCCAGCGGCTCGGGCACCACGCGGCGAAGGGCCTCCATATCGGTGCGGTAGGTGATCGTCAGGAATTCCCGGTTGACGAACTTGTAAGGCCCCTTTGGATAGGACGGGCTGGTAAGCGGCATGGCAAAGGCGTTTGCGACGACATCAGAGGATTTCATGATCGGGGTCCTTCAGTTTTCGGGTGTTTGAGAAGCGCAGACGTGCAGGGCCATTGCCCCCACGCAGCGGAAATTCGAAGTGTCTGTGGACAGCGTAAGGGAGGCGGACCGGCCATATGGCATAGGCTGGCGCCGCGACGCGGCCTTCCCCTCAGTTGCCTTAGCCCACCGCGCCAGTTGAAATGCCGAGCATCCCGTCGGCGCCGGACGCCCTGCCCCTTGCAAGACCAACGCATTGAATTCTGTTGAGGCCATTTTCGCTTGTCCTGTTCCCGCAGCGATTGCTGCCGTTGAAGAACATTTAAGGGCGCACTCCTTCACCAGATTTTCGGCAACCTTACATGTGCGAAAGATTCGACAAGTTACTATCGTTAAAAGAAAAACCCGCCACCAAGGGTGACGGGTCCGATGTCGCGGGCCATGTGGTTGGCTCAGTTTCCGTAAAGCCAACCCTGGCGCTTGTAGGTCTTCGCCGGAGCGCCCCCGAACACGGCGTCGTAAACCTGGTTTTCGAAGGCCGCCACATTCGCCTCGCTGCGGTGATCGGACGGTGCATTGGTGTTGAGGTAGTTGCAGAAGGCGGTGATCATGATGTCCGCGACATCGGCGTCCTTGGCGTCTGGATATTCGCTGCGGATCTCCTTTGCGATCGTACCCAGCGATTGGCCGTCCAGATCGGCCGTCCCGACCCTTTGCGCAAGCTGCTGCAGATCGAAGTCATGGGCACCGGCCTCGGTGAACACGGGCGCGGGCTCCGGGCATTCGAGGGACTGCGCGGCAACCAGCGCGGGGGATGACAGGCAGAGTACCGTCAGGAGGGGAAGAAGCGTACGTTTCATGAAGGGTTCCTTTCAGAAGTCAGGCGGGGCCGTCCCAGGACGACCGCTTTGGGGCTGCGCGGCGCGGCGGCATGCGACCGGACCGGCACCATGCGCGTGTCAAAACGCGGCGCGGCCAGCGAGTGGCCGACCACATCGGATAGAAGTTTGAACCAGTATGTCAGCATGATGGGCCTTTCGCGCGATTTGCTCCGATACGCCCTTTCTGCCCGAGCCATCTGCAGTGGTCTTTTCCGCGGCCTTACATTCGTGAAAGGTTTGCTGGCCGCGGCGCAACGCAGACAATCCGACGTCCCGCCGCATTGTCCAAACCTCAAAGGCGCCATGGCATCGGAATCTACAGGACCCCGATCAGTCCGCGTCCGTTTCGGGCCGCGCGTCCTGACGGAGCGCCGCGGACACCTCCTTGATCAGGACGTTCTGGTAGGCGTAGGGAATCTCGATTCCGGCCGCGTCGAACCGCTTTTTCACCGCTTCGAACACGTCGTTCTTCACACCTGCCGCAACACCGGAATCGGCGCACCAGACGCGCAGACTGAAATCTACGCTCGACGCGCCGAGGTTGGTCACGGGGCAGCCAACGACTTCCTCGACCTGGGGAAGACCGGACGCGATTTCGAGGATCAACGCACGCGCCGCGTCGATGTCGGAATCGTAGCCGATCGAGATCGGGATCACCGCCATGGTCCGTTGTTCACGGGCCGACAGATTGACCATGGTGGCACTCGAAATCGACGAATTCGAGATGATGACCCGGCGATTGTCGTAGGTCTTCAGCATCGTGTAGCCCAGCGACACGTCCTCGACGATGCCCGTCT
This sequence comes from Sagittula stellata E-37, assembly GCF_039724765.1. NCBI lineage: Bacteria > Pseudomonadati > Pseudomonadota > Alphaproteobacteria > Rhodobacterales > Roseobacteraceae > Sagittula > Sagittula stellata. Next base: position 2,932,023 of record NZ_CP155729.1, read on the forward strand.
CGACGCCGGTCGGCGCATTGATCTGCAATTTGTCGCCAAGCCGGAACGGCCGGTAGAAGATCAAGCTGAAGCCCGCGACGAAATTCGACAGGGTCGATTGCGCGGCCAGGCCAAAGACCACCGATGCGACCGACACGCTGGCCAGCAAAGCGGTGGCAAGCTTGTCCAGAGCCGGGATCATGTGCGCGTAGAGCATGAGGATCATGATCCAGACAAAGGCGCTGGCCACCTTCGACAGAAACGCGATGGACATGCGGTCGAGGCGATTGTCGTGGTCGCGCGCGACGACGAGCCGGATGGTCCGTTTCAACAGATGCGACAGCAATATCCCGGCAAGAAGGAAGAGCGCGAGGATGATTAACGCCCCCGACCATTTGTCCGGATGCAGATGCGTCGTCCACTGCTCCACCGTTTTCCAGGTCATCGGTTTCTCCTTAAACAGCCCGTGTCGCGGGGTTTCGAACGAGACCGAAGCACAAGCGGCCACGACCTTCCAGTGCCCGCTGTCGGGCACGGAGCGCGGACGGCCCTGCGCCGGTCAGAGGACCGGACCGATCGTGGCTATGACATTGTTCCAGATGCGCCTGTGCGGCGGCCACGCGGCGACCAGATCGAGCGTTATCAGGTCGGACCGCGCGACATAGGCGCTCTGGCGCTCCTGCACGGCACCGGTCACGCCTGCATCCTGCAAAAGGATATTGTTCTCGTAGTTCAGATCGAAGCTGCGCAGGTCGAGGTTCGACGACCCGATGAGTGTTACCTTGCTGTCAATGGTCAAGGTCTTGGCATGCAGGAGGCCGCCCTTGAACTCGTGAATCCGGCACCCCGCGGACAACAGTCTGCGGTAGTAGCTTCGGCTCGCCGCCGCGACGATCCAGCTGTCGTTCACCTTGGGAAAGATCAGCGTGACCTCGACCCCGCGATGCGCCGCGGAGCACAGCGCATCCAGCACGGTGGCGTCAGGTACGAAGTAGGGGGTCGACAACGTCAGGGTCTCCTGCGCGCAGGCGATGAGTCCCGAGAACAGCTGCGGCGTGGCCCCCCGCCGTTCGGTCGGGCCGTCTCCGATCACTTGCGCGGGAAAGCCGCCCTGTGTGTCGTGTTCCGCGACAACGAAGTCATCGAAGGCCTCGCCCGTGGCCTGCATCCAGTCGCTGAGGAACAACAATTCGTTCTGGGCGACGATGGGTCCTTTCAGGCGCAGCATGATATCCACCCAGGGCGCATACCTGGCTTTCACCCGAAACTCCGGATCGGCGGAGTTTCGGCTGCCGCAATAGGTGACCTGGCCGTCGATGACGGTGATCTTGCGGTGGTTCCGCAGGTCAATGCGACTGGTCATCAAGGTGCGGATCGGATGATCGAGAGGCAGGGCCACCGCCATCTGAACGCCTGCATCCTTCATCTGCTGCCAGAGGGACGACTTGATCAGGGCGCGCGATCCGAGGCCATCGGCCATGGCCCGACAGGTGACGCCACGCTGTGCGGCACGGATCAGCGCCCGCGCCACATCCGTGCCGGTCCCGTCGTCCAGCCAGATGTAATAGAGCACGTGCACATGGCTTTGTGCCGCGTCGATATCGGCAATGAGATGCGCGTTCGTGTCAGCGGCGTCCGCCATCAAGGCCGCGCTGTTCCCAGCGACCGGATGGAAACCGTTGATGGACCCCGCATACCGGAATGCAGGCCTGTAGAGCGGATCGATCAGTCGCTCCGTATCGCCGGGCGCGCCCATGAGATGTGACGCCTTCGTGCGGATCTGGCCGAAGACCTCCTTGTGGCGCATGTCCGCACGCTTGCCGGGGTCGATTTCGCCGAACAGGAAATAGATGGCGGTTCCGACGTAGGGCAGCGCCGAAAGGACGATGAACCACGCCAGGCGCGCCTGCGGCGACAGGTTGTCGCGCAGAAGAATACGGAGCGTGAAGCCTGTGAGGATCAACAGATGAAGCGCAAGCAGGACCGTTGCGACCATGTCTTCTCCGTGTTTGCAAGGTCCGACCTGCCGCCGGTCTCGTGTGTGGGGGTCATCTTCCCTTCCAAAAGCCGATAGTCAACGGGCACGGCGGAGAAGTGCGTCCGTGCGTGTGGCCCACGTCCCGCGATGTCCATCTTGACGTTTAGGCACGCTGTCGATGCTCACGACGGTTTGCAGAGATAAACCGGTCGAACTGTCGCCATGACCAGATAGGTGCCGCGTGCATTCGACGAGATCGCGACGCCAAAGCCCGGGCTTTGTCACACGATCACGGATGGCCCTGCACGACACAGGCGCAACCGTTCCCTTTCGCGATCAATCCCGGTACATACCCGCTTCCGATCCCAGCGGAGGTTTTCCATGGCAAAGGCCATCAGTCGATTCGTCTGCCAGTCCTGCGGCAACGTCACCACGAAGTGGGCAGGCAGATGCGAGGCCTGCGGCGAGTGGAACTGTATCCAGGAAGAAAAACCGTTGTCGCGCGGGCCGGCCGGAAAGTCCCTGGGTCAGGCGCGCGGACGGGCCGTTCAGCTCAGCGACCTGTCGAGCAAGGAGGCCCCGCCGCCGCGGACGGCCTGCAAGCTCGACGAACTGGACCGGGTGCTGGGCGGCGGCCTCGTCCCAGCCTCGGCCGTTCTGGTGGGAGGCGATCCGGGCATCGGGAAATCGACGCTCCTGCTGCAGGCCGCGGCCGCCTTTGCCAATGCCGGGCTCAAGGTCGTCTATATTTCGGGCGAGGAAGCCTCTGCCCAGGTCCGGCTGCGGGCACAGCGCCTGAACCTTGCGGATGCCCCCGTAAAACTCGCGACGGAAACCAACCTGCGCGACATCCTGACCACGCTCGACAAGGAACGCCCCGACCTCGCCATCGTCGACTCGATCCAGACCATGTGGGCCGACAACGTCGACAGTGCACCCGGGTCCGTCAGCCAGGTCCGCGCCGCCGCGCACGAACTGACGACCTTTGCCAAGCGCACCGGCTCCGCCGTCATCATGGTGGGCCACGTCACTAAGGACGGCCAGCTTGCCGGTCCCCGTGTGGTCGAGCACATGGTCGACACCGTCCTGTACTTCGAAGGCGAACGCGGCCACCAGTTCCGCATCCTGCGCTCGGTCAAGAACCGCTTCGGCCCGGCGGACGAGATCGGCGTGTTCGAGATGACCGGCGGCGGGCTTGCGGAAGTGTCCAACCCCTCTGCCCTGTTCCTTGCCGAACGCGGAGAGCCCTCGCCCGGATCGGTGGTCTTTGCCGGCATCGAAGGCACGCGCCCTGTCCTGGTAGAATTCCAGGCCCTCGTCGCGCCCTCGCCACACAGCCAGCCGCGCCGGTCGGTCGTCGGCTGGGACGGCGGACGTTTGGCGATGATTCTCGCGGTGCTCGAATCGCGGGTCGGCATTCCGTTTGCTGGGCTCGACGTCTACCTGAACGTCGCCGGGGGCATGCGGGTCGGCGAACCTGCTGCCGATCTGGCTGTGGCCGCTGCGCTACTTTCCGCCCGCGAGGACGCGGCGCTGCCGCGCGAGACTGTCGTTTTCGGCGAAATCAGCCTATCGGGTGCCCTACGTCCCGTGGGTCAGACCGAAAATCGCTTGAAAGAAGCCGCCAAACTTGGTTTCTCCACCGCGATCCTGCCTTCGGGCGGCAAGGCGCAGGGTGGCCCATCCGTGAAACTGACGCAGATGGCCGACCTGACCGGCTTTGTAGGAGAGGTCTTCGGCGCCGGATGAACCGCGCCGGCAGGCACACACGGGAAAAGAACGCGAAGAGGCAGGCCCATGGATGGATTTACGATCGTCGACGGCATCGTGGCGGCAATCGTCGTGATGTCGGCGCTGCTGGCCTATTCGCGCGGCCTTGTGCGCGAGGCCATGGCCATCGTCGGCTGGATCGTCGCCGCCATCCTCGCCTTCATGTTCGCCGCTCAGGTGCAGCCCCTGGTCAAGGAACTCCCCGTTGTGGGCGAATTCCTGTCGGACAGCTGCGAGTTGTCGATCATCGCCGCCTTTGCCGCCGTGTTCACCATCGCACTGCTGATCGTGTCGCTGTTCACGCCGCTCTTCTCTTCGCTGATCCAGCGCTCCGCGCTTGGCGGGCTGGATCAGGCGCTTGGCTTCTTCTTCGGCGTGGCCCGGGGCATCGTTCTGGTGGCCATTGCCTTCTTCGTCTACGAGACCGTCATCACCGCGCAGGACGTGGCGATGATCGACGACAGCCGCTCGGCTGCCGTGTTCAGTCAGTTCAGCGGCAAGATCGAAGAGCAGAACCCCGAACAGGCGCTCGGCTGGATCACAGCCCAGTATGAGCAACTCGTGGGTGTCTGCGACACGCCGCAGTAACCGCGGCACGGGGTCAGACGATGTCAGCCGCAGACCTGCACGCCCGCTGGCAGGCGCATTGGCACGACATCCTCGACGCCTCCCCCCTGGTCACGGACCCGCGCCCAGATCCCCTGCCGCCCTGCGACAGCGATGCCCGCCTGCATTTCGGCATCTGGCGTCTGCCGGCCACAGACTGCCCCGCAGCCTTCGCACCTCTGCCCGAGGGCGCGGCGCTTGGCGAGCGTGCCGCGCTTTGGCCGCTCGACATGCGCAGACTGCCGCGAAACGAGGCACACGCGCTGCTTCGCACGGCGGTGGCGGACCTCCGCCTGTTTGGCCTGGATGCACCGGAAAGCGACGCGCCGATCCGGTTCGAAACGCCCTTCCCCGACGCACTCGATGGCACGGACGCGCCCACGATCAATATGGACGACGCGTTGTGGAACATGGCCGCCGCCCGATCTCCGGCACACGAAGCGGCGCTCGCCTTTCTGTCAGAGCCGTTCTACCGCGCCGCCGACAGCTACGATGTGGCGCACTGGCTCATGTGGCCGCTTGTCGCACCGAACGATGCGCCGGACGTCTACTATCCCTTCGCCCTGCTTCGCGCAGGGGGCTGGGCGGCGGGATGGCACAGCGACGGCGCGCTTGTACTGGTAGAAACCGACATTTCTCACGCATAGTTTTGTGATCCTTCCGTGACACTTCCCCGCCAAGCCCGTATGAGGGGCGCGACCAGCCCGGGATTCGGAGACACCATGTCCGACGCCACCTTCTTTCCATCCAACCCTTTCGACGCCGGAGACGACAAGCTGCACGAAGAGTGCGGCGTATTCGGCGTGGTGGGCGTGACCGATGCCGCCAACTTCGTGGCACTCGGCCTGCACGCCCTGCAACACCGCGGACAGGAGGCCGGGGGCATCGTCTCCTACCATCCCGAAACGGGGTTCAACTCGGCCAGGCGCTTCGGCTACGTGCGGGACAACTTCACCCGCCAGTCGCTGATGGACACCCTGCCGGGTCAACTGGCCATCGGCCATGTGCGCTACTCCACCGCCGGATCGAAAGCCGCCGCCATCCGCGACGTGCAACCCTTCTTCGGCGAGTTTTCCATGGGCGGCGCGGCCATAGCGCACAACGGCAACATCACCAATGCCGACGCACTCCGCCGTGAACTGATCGAGCGCGGCTCGATCTTCCAGTCCTCCTCGGACAGCGAATGCATCATCCATCTGATGGCCCGCTCCCTGCAGCGTGACATCCCCGCCCGGATGGAAGACGCGCTGCGCCGCGTCGAAGGCGCCTTTTCGGTCGTCGCCATGACGCGGACAAAGCTGATCGGCGTCCGCGACCCCTTGGGCGTACGCCCGCTCGTCCTCGGCAAGGTTGCGGACGGCTGGGTGCTGTCTTCGGAAACCTGCGCGCTGGACATCATCGGCGCGGACTACGTGCGCGAGATCGATCCGGGCGAGATGGTGGTCATCACCGCCGAACACGGCGTCGAATCGATCCGCCCCTTCCGTCCGGCCAAATCGCGCTTCTGCATCTTCGAACACGTCTACTTCTCGCGCCCCGATTCGATCATCGGCCACCGCTCGGTCTACGAAACCCGGCGCCAGATCGGCGTCGAGCTGGCGCGCGAAACTCCGGTGGAGGCCGATCTGGTCTGCCCCGTGCCCGACAGCGGCACTCCGGCGGCCATCGGGTTTGCCGCCGAATCCGGCATCCCCTACGGCATGGGCATCGTGCGCAACCAGTACATGGGCCGCACCTTCATCGAGCCGACCGAACAGATCCGCAACATGGGCGTGCGCCTGAAGCTGAACATCAACCGCGCGCTGATCGAAGGCAAGAAGGTGATCCTTGTCGACGATTCCGTGGTTCGTGGCACCACCTCCCGCAAGATCAAGGAGATGATCCTCGACGCGGGCGCGGCCGAGGTCCACTTCCGCATTGCCTCGCCGCCGACGGCCTGGCCGTGCTTCTACGGCGTGGACACCCCACAACGCGACAAACTGCTCGCCGCGACCATGTCCGAAGACGAGATGCGCGATCACCTCGGCGTCGACAGCCTGAAGTTCATCTCGCTCGACGGCCTCTACCGCGCGGTGGGCGAGGCCGAGGGCCGCGACGCCAAATGCCCGCAATACTGCGACGCCTGCTTCTCCGGTGAGTACCCGGTGGAACCTGCGGACATGTTGCAGAAGGGTTTCAAGATGAAAGCCGCGGAATAAACCGCCTTTCCTGAAACGTGGATCCGGGCCCGGGTTAAGACAACACCCGGCCCGCTCCCCTGCGCGGACCGGATCCCCACGCAGACCGCTCCGCCAGTCATCCCCTCTGCCAGAAAGGGCGACATCAGCCCCCGATCAACCGCATTCCCGGACGCCCTCGCCTCACCGCGCGCCGAACGGCCGCGCGTTCCGGCAAACGGCCAACGACGCGCCCGGTGGCGGACCCCACCGCACACGCATCGCGAACTGCAGCCAGCCTGCGCCCCCGGCTTCTCTGCTGCGAAATACTCCCGCCGGAGGCATCCTCCCGCGCAACCCGCGCCACGCCTTCCCCTGCGACACGACATATCCACCCGATCCTCCCAGCCAACGTCCGGATTGGCCGGACAAATCCCGTTCACGCATGCCTTATGGCCTCGCCGGCGGTTGCACAGATCAACATGTCTTGCCGCGCCAAACAAAGGACCGGGTTCGAAGCAAAGACCGGGACAGATGCCATCTTCTCTGTCCCGATGCCGCCAGAGTCCCAAAGGCTCGTTCAACGAAGACCAGCCGAAAAGAACACCGGCAAAGCCCGGCCACCAAGTCGGCATCCAGGCCTGCTCCCGGAGCGATATAAAAAAAACGCCGGACAGCCCCCGCGCGCATTTCAGACGTGGCGCGTATCCGCCGAAGCGGCGTGACGGGTTGGCGGGCGGGCGCCTTCGGCCGCAGGCCGAACAGTCCCGCCAAGCCGATCCGGCAAGCTTGTGCCCATGTCGCACCCCATTCCGGCATACCGCCGCAGAGGTCCCGCGGGACGGCTTTCGCAGCAGATAAAGCCCGTGTAGGCGCGCCTCTCCATTCACAGGAGACGTCGATATGGCACAGGAAAAGTCATCCCAGAAAGTCGCGCAACTGGCCACGCAGAAGGCCACTGGCAACCTCGACGACCTGATCCTGCTTGGCACCTTCGGTTCAGGCGAACGACCGCGCGCCCTGGTGCGCACTGCGGACGGCAAGATTGTCGAACTCAAGGTCGGCGACCGGATCGGTCGCGATCCCATTATTGCCATCGAGGACGGGCGTCTTGCGTTGTCAGGCAAGGGCCGCACCCGCTGGATGACCCAGCCCGTCGTGCAGTGATCACTCCACCTCGACCTCGTTGCGCACCTGCCCCCAGACCAGAAGCGTGAACACCGCTGTGCCACCCGCGACGTTGCCCGCCAGCACCGGCAGGAAATAGATCAGGGCCGCATCGGCAAAGCGCATTTCTCCGACCCACACAAGCAGGCCTGCCTCCACCGATCCGGCGATGACATGGGCGAATCCGGCGGCGGTGATCAGCCAGGTCAGCGCCATGACCACGAAGAACGACCCGCCGTTGCGTGTGGCAGGCAGGATCCACACCAACGCGGCGATGATCAGGCCGGCGGGCATGGCGCGGACGAAGTTCTGCGTTGCCGTTCCCTCCACCGCGTGGTGCGACACGGCGATCAGCGCCGTCATGACATCGGGCTGCACGACGAATGGCAGGGTCAGGAAGCCGGAGGCCACGACACAGCCCACGATATTGGCAACGAGAACCACGGCCCAAAGGCGCAACAGCTTCAGCAGGCAGGTCAGCGAACGGTCCGCCACCACCGGCAGCACCGTGGTGATCGTGTTTTCCGTGAAAAGCTGCATCCGTCCGAAGATGACCACCATGAACCCGACCGAATAGCCCAGCCCTTCCACCAGCAGCGCCCAGTCGGTCTCCGGCAGTTTGCTCTTCAGTACGGCCTGCGTCAGCACCGAGAGGCTGATGAGCACGCCGGCGGCGAGCCCTGACCAGACCAGAGAGGCCACGGGCCGCTGCAGTTCCTCGTCGCCGTCGCGCCGGATGACCTCGTAGATCAGGCGGGCAGACAGGCGACTCGCCTCTGTTACATGCGACTCGTCGGAGTGGCTGCGCACCGCCTCCTTTTCGGCTTCGGGGTCCAGGTTGTCTTGCTTTTCTGGGGAAGCGCCCCGCCGCGGTGCGGTCATGTCATGGTCTTGCATGACACGTGAACCGCCATTGCCCGTTTTGGTTCCCGCGCCACCTGATTCAGCTCGTCACGTCTCTGCAGCGGGTCCAGCGCACCGGATCTGCTGCGCCAAAGACCACGTCCACAGCCTCTTCGGACAACTGATTGATGACCACGGTGTCGCCCGCGCCCGGCTCGCCCGCCGGTGTCTCGAATTCATAGCGGTGGCGACTGTAGCGACCCGGAACCTCTGCCCCGCCCGGAGTGACGACAGTCGCGCCGAGGATGGTCAACGACCGCCCGTCCGGCCCGCACCAATCACCGCTGATTTCGTCCGCCAGCGCGGCACCTGGACCCAGCATCGCCAGGACGATCATCACAATGCGCATTTCGGAACTCCCTTCTGGTAGGGCCAGTCTGCAACAGGCGGCGCGTCCGTGCCAATCACTTCGGCACTGGCGCTCGCCAAGCCGGACCGGGACCGTCTAATCTGCGGGAAAAGGGGAAGACCATGACAGGCAGCGCGCGCATCACCTTGGAGGCCACAGGCAACGCGCAGGAAATCTCGTTTCTGATGCGCCCGCAGCGGCATTTCTGGGTCAGCCTGTTTCTGTGCATCTGGCTGGTGATCGCTGGCGGCGCTTGGCTGTTCGCACTTTGGGAACTTCTCGCCGGTCCCGCCGCCTTGATCGCGTTCCTCGGCCTCTGGCTGGCCGGATGGACGGTGGGCTGCCTCGGCGCACTGACGCTTTTGTTGTGGCTGAACATCGGAGAGGAACGCCTGATCGTCACGCCACAGGCCGTGACCGTTACCCGCAGCATACCCATCTGGCGCCGCTCCACCCGATGCGACGGGGAGGCGGTGACCGGACTGCGCGCGGGCCCAACTGAAAGCGCCTGGCCGCAGGACGCAAAGCGTTCGCCCGGGCTGTGGGCGTCACGCAAGGCGGGCACGATCAAGTTCGACTACGGGCGGTACGTGATCGGCTTCGGCCTCGGCCTCGAAACGCAGGAGGCCCGCAAGGTGGTCGATCACGTTCTGCGCCATTTCCCGCAATACGGGCCGATCGAAGATAACCGCGCCGCCGGTTGATCCGGGGCCGACTTGCGGCTGGAAGAACGACTCGCAAGATATTGACGTAAAGTATAAATTTCGCATTCCGAAAAGACGCTCCGCGCTTTCCGGAGGAGGGAAAGCCAGCCGGCGCCAAAGCGTCACGCCGTCGCACGCTCGTCAAGGCGACACGAAGAACGAGATGCAAAGCACTGAAATATCGATTCTTCTCCGGATTCCAGCCAGCACTTGACGGTCGTCGCGCGTCCACGCCCCGTGCCGTGGCTTGACGGACCGCGAAATCCCCGCCAAACGGACCGCATGACCCAGATCGCCCTCATCACCGGCGCCTCGCGCGGCCTTGGCTATGCCCTCGCAGAAGCGCTTGCGCCCGAGTACCACATCGTCGCCGTCGCCCGAACCGTGGGCGGGTTGGAAGAGCTCGACGATGCTATCAAGGCCAAGGGCGGCGCCGCGACGCTGGCCCCGATGGACGTGACCGACCGCAACGCCATGGCCCAGCTTTGCCGCTCCGTGCATGACCGCTGGGGCGGCGTCGCGCTGTGGGCGCACACGGCAGTGCATACCGGTCCGCTGACGCCGACCTGGCAGCTCGATATGAAGGACTGGGATCGCTCCATGGCGACAAATGCCCATGCCATGGGCCACCTGATCCCCTACATCGCGCCGCTGCTTGGCACCGATGGCACCGCGCTGTTCTTCGACGATCCGAAGGGCGGCAAAAAGTTCTACGGCCACTATGGCGCCTCCAAGGCCGCGCAGATCGCCGTCGCGCAAAGCTGGGCCGCCGAGACCGTGAAGACCGGCCCGAAGGTGCGCGTCCTGACACCCGCGCCCATGGCAACCGCCGTGCGCGCGCGCTTCCATCCCGGAGAGGACCGCGACGCGCTCGCCACACCCGCCGACGAGGCACGCCGCCTGATTGCCACGCTCGGCTGAGCAGCCCGGCAGACAGGCCCGCGCGACGGCGACCGGACCGTTCTGTCCCTTACCGGACACGGCCCGCAACGGTCGGCGCCCCGCCGCTTGCCCCGCCTGCCCCCTTCGCTTAAGGACGAAGCAAAGCGAACGGGCAGGCTCATGCGCATCCTCATCACCAACGACGACGGCATCAACGCCCCGGGGCTCAAGGTGCTGGAACAGATCGCGACCGAGCTGGCAGGGCCGGACGGCGAGGTCTGGACCGTCGCCCCTGCCTTCGAGCAGTCTGGCGTCGGCCACTGCATCAGCTACGCCCATCCCACGATGATCTCCGAACTCGGGCCCCGCCGCTACGCAGCGGAGGGCAGCCCCGCCGATTGTGTTCTGGCCGGTGTGCACCACGTCCTGAAGGACACGCCCCCCGACCTCGTGTTGTCGGGCGTGAACAGGGGCAACAACTCCGCCGAGAACGCGCTCTATTCGGGAACTCTGGGCGGCGCTATGGAAGGCGCGCTGCAGGGCCTGCCAGCCGTGGCCCTGTCGCAATACCTCGGGCCCGAGAACTACCATATCGACAACCCATTCGAGGGCGCTGCGCAGTTCGGAGCCGAAGTCCTGCGCAAGATCCTCGCCTTCGACACGAACGCGCAGGACGGCTACCGGCTTTTTTACAACGTCAACTTCCCTCCGGTCCCGGCCTCGGGCGTCAAGGGGATCGTGGCGGCCCCGCAGGGCGTCCGCGAAGACACGAGGTTCTCTGTCGAATCGCAGCTTTCTCCGTCCGGGCGCCGGTTTCTCTGGGCAAAGGGCGGCGACCAGCGTGCGCGGGTGGCCGAAGGCACCGACGCCGCCGTCAACCTCGACGGTTGGATCTCCGTCACCCCGATGCGGGCCGACCTGACCTGCACCACGGCCCTGAAGGCGTTGCGGGACGCCTTCGCATGACGTTCGACGCCGAGGCAAAGATGCAGTTCCTGTTCGCCCTGCGCTCCAAGGGCGTGACAGACAAGGCCGTGCTTTCGGCGATGGAAAAGATCGACCGCGGCCTTTTCATCCAGGGCTATTTTACCGACCGCGCCTACGAGGACATGCCGCTCCCCATCGCCTGCGGCCAGACCATTTCGCAGCCCTCCGTGGTGGGCCTGATGACTCAGGCGCTTCAGGTCGGCCCCCGCGACAAGGTGCTGGAGGTTGGGACAGGCTCCGGTTACCAGGCCGCAATCCTCAGTCAGCTTGCCCGGCGTATCTATACCGTGGACCGTCACAAGCGTCTGGTCGCCGCCGCGCGCAAGGTCTTCGATGCGCTGGAGCTCGCCAATATCACCGCCTTCACCGCCGACGGCTCCTTCGGGCTGGCAGACCAGGCACCGTTTGATCGCATCCTCGTGACCGCCGCCGCCGAAGACCCGCCCGGGCCACTCTTGGCGCAGTTGAAGATTGGCGGTATCATGGTGGTGCCCGTGGGGCAGTCGGACACCGTGCAGCACCTGATCCGGGTCACCCGGACGGAAAGCGGGTTCGAGTATGACGAGTTGCGGCCCGTGCGCTTCGTGCCGCTGGTGGAAGGGCTGGGAAAGGACTAAGAGGGTCCTGACCGCATCAGCCTGTACCGAGATCACAGGCGTGACGCCCCGGAACAACAAGGGGCGCATGAGACGAGGACATCGAGATGACGCTGACCCGCACCCTTCCCGCGTTTGCCCTGCTGGCTTTTGGCGCCGCCTGTTCGAACGGGATGGACGTCGACATGCGCGGCCGTATCGGCGGACCGGTCGACACGGCCGCCGCCGCAGCCACGGCGACAGCCGAACGGCCCGCTGCTGACAATCGCGGCGTAATCTCCTATCCCAGCTACCAGGTCGCCGTGGCCCGGCGCAACGACACCGTGGCGCAGGTCGCCGAACGGATCGGCCTGCCCGCTCAGGAACTCGCCCGCTACAACGGCCTTCAAACCGGCGACACACTGCGCCGGGGCGAGATCATCGCCCTGCCGAGCCGGGTGGCCGAACCTTCGCCCGCCACCGGCGGCCTGCAACCTGCGGGTCAGGTGGACGTGACGACGCTGGCCGGTGCCGCTATCGAGCGTGCTTCTCCGACCACGCCGCGTGGTACAACCTCAGGCGGCGGGGCCGAACCGATCCGCCACCAGGTCGCACGGGGCGAAACCGCCTTCACCATCGCGCGGCTCTACCAGGTCAGCCCCCGCAGCCTTGCGGAGTGGAACGCGCTCGACAAGGATTTCACTGTCCGCGAAGGCCAGTACCTGCTGATCCCCGTGGTCGACATCAACGAGGCCGCCGCCGCGAGCACCACGGTGCCGGGCAGCGGAACGCCCACGCCGACGCCCCCGTCGTCGACGACGCCCCTCCCGTCCGTAGACGTGACCCCCATCGAACCGGCCGCGCCCGCCTCGGGCGGGACTTCGACCGCAGCTGCCCCCGCACCGAAACCTCCCGCCGCCGACATCGGCCAGCAGGCGGCGAAACCGGCGTCCAGCTCGGCTCAGATGGTCATGCCGGTCTCCGGCTCGATCATCCGCGAATACTCCAAGGGCAAGAACGAGGGCATCGACATCTCCGCCTCTGCCGGTCAGCCGGTCAAGGCTGCCGCCGCCGGGTCGGTCGCGTCGATCTCGAACACCACCGAAGGCGTGAAGCTCTTGCTGATCCGTCACCCGGGCGATCTGATCACCGTTTACACCCATGTCGACGACATCTCGGTCAAGAAGGGGGACGCGGTGAGCAAGGGGCAGACCATTGCGCGCGTCGGCTCCGGTTCGCCTTCCTTCCTGCACTTCGAGGTCCGCAAGGGCTTCGACAGCACGGACCCGATGGCCTACCTGAAATAAGCCATTGCGAGGAACGTCCCGGGCTTGGCCCCGCGCGTTCCTCTTTGGCCGCGAACCAGCCGGAGAAAGGCGCGCGACACAGCTTCGCGCGCCTTCGATGTTCATCGAAAGCGGTTGTCCGGACTTATCAGATCAGGAATGACCCCGGCGGCCGGCAGGCCTTGACGGCATGCCGCCGCCGCTCAGCTCAGGGATACGCCCTTCCGGCCTGCGAGGTCGGTGAAGAACTGCCAAGCCACCCGGCCAGAGCGCGAGCCGCGCGTGGCCTGCCATTCTATCGCCTCCGCACGCAACGTCTCGTCGTCGATCATGACGCCGTATCGGTCGCAATACCCTCGGATCATCGCCAGATACTCGTCCTGCGAACAGGGATGGAACCCGAGCCAGAGGCCGAATCGGTCGGAAAGGGAGACCTTCTCTTCGACCGCTTCGGACGGGTTGATCGACGAAGACCGCTCATTCTCGATCATATCGCGCGGCATCAGGTGCCGCCGGTTGGAGGTCGCGTAAAGCACCACGTTGTCGGGCCGGCCCGATACGCCGCCGTCCAGAACAGCCTTCAGGCTCTTGTAATGCTGGTCGTCGTGGCTGAACGACAGGTCGTCGCAGAACAGCACGAACCGGCACGGCGCGTCGCGCAATAGGTCCAGGAGGCGACCCACCGACGGCAGGTCCTCGCGCTGAAGCTCCACCAGTTTCAGGTCGTGGCCTTCGGCGCGGACGGCGGCGTGCACGGCCTTCACCACCGACGACTTGCCCATGCCCCGCGCGCCCCACAAAAGCGCGTTGTTGGCGGGCAGGCCACGGGCGAACTGCAATGTGTTCTTCAGCAGCGTGTCGCGCGACCGGTCGATGCCGATCAGCAGTGACAGGTCCACCCGGCTGACTCTGGCGACCGGCTGAAGGTGGTCCGGTTCCGTCTCCCACACAAAGGCTTCGGCCGTGGCGAAATCGGGGGCCGGGGCAGGCGCCGGGGCAAGTCGCTCCAGCGCCGCCGCGATGCGGTCGAGGGGGTCAGTCACGGGCCTTCTTGTCCTCGTCGAATTCCTTCATGAGGGGATCTTCCTCGCCGTTTTCGTCCTCGAACCAAAGGCCCTGTTCCCGAAGATCCTTCTCACGCCGCTTCTCGACGCGGGCGACAAGGAAGATCGAGACCTCGTAAAGGCCGTAGACCACGGTGAAGAGGATCAACTGTGTGACGACATCCGGCGGGGTCACGACGGCCGCCAGGATCAGGATCGCCACCATGGCGTACTTGCGGACCGAGCCGAGACCCTGCGCAGACACCAGACCCGCCTTCCCCATCAGGGTCAGAAGCACCGGCAACTGGAAGCAGAGGCCAAACGCCATGATGAACACGAGGCTGGTCTGCAGGCTTTCGTTCACCTTGCCGAAGAAGGTGATCCGCAGCCCTTCGGTGGTCGTCGGCACAACGGCGGCGGCGTCGACATCGACAGAGCCGGACAACAGGTTGGCAAAGACCGACGGCGCGTCGGTGAAGCCCAGGAAAAAGGCCATCGCCAGGGGCGTCACCACGAAATGGGCAAAGGACGCGCCCAGCAGGAACATCACCGGCGAGGCGACGATGAACGGCAGGAAGGCGTTCTTCTCGGACCGGTACAGCCCCGGCGCCACGAAGCGCCACATCTGGTAGGCGATCACCGGGAAGGCCAGCGCGAAGCCGAAGACCATGCCGATGCGGAACAGCACGAACAGGTATTCCTGCGGGCTGGTATATTGCAGCGTCGGAGAAGGGTCCCCCAGCGCGCGCAACGCGCTTTCGATGGGCACGAGCAGGAATTGCAGGACGTATTCCGCTAGGAATTGGCCGTCGATCGGGATGAACATCACGCAGATACCGACGAACAGCGCGATGATCGACCGGATCAGCCGCGTGCGCAGTTCGGCCAGATGCTCGATCAGCGGGGCAGAGCTGTCCTCAAGTTCGTCTTCGGTGCGGCTCATGCCTTGTCACCCTCGTCGGTCGCGGGCGCCTTGGGCTCTTCGGCCAGCGCCTTCTCCATTTCCTCGGCCTTGCGCGCGGCCTCTTCGGCTTCCCGTTTCTTGCGGTCGGCGGCGGCGCGGGCGGCGTTGGCCTCGATCTTCTTGCGGGCCTCGTCGCGTTCCTTGGCAAGCTTGCCGGTCTCGCTGTCGGGATTGAAGTCGGTCATCGACTTCGCCGCATCCCTGACCCCGTCCATGGCGCTGTTCACCGGGTTCGTTGCGGTGCGGATCGTCTTCTGGATGTCCTTCACGCCGGCTTCGTCGGCGGCCTCGTTCATGGCGCGGCTGAATTCGCGCGCCATGCCACGCGCCTTGCCCATGAACCGGCCGACGTTGCGGAACAGCACCGGCAGGTCCTTCGGACCGACGACGATCAGCGCGACGATACCGATGACCAGAAGCTCGGCGAACCCGAGATCGAACATGGCGGCTTACACCTTGTCCTTGTCTTGGTTGGACTCCGGCGTGGAGGTCGGCGTCACGTCGCGGGCCTCTTCGCTCTTCTGGTCTTCCAGTTCCTGACCACCTTCGCTCACGCCCTTCTTGAAGGCGGTGATGCCCTTGCCGACCTCGCCCATCAGCGAGGAGATCTTGCCGCGGCCAAACAGCACCAGCACCACAACCGCGATCAGCAGAAGGCCCGGCAGGCCGATGTTCCCGATACCCATTGGTCTTGCTCCGTCATTGTTCCTGCAAAACGGTCGCAGAAGCCGCGACCCGAATTCGTCCGAGGTTGTGTAAAGACGTTTGAAGCGCGCGGAAAGCGCCAAACCGCCGCGCCCGGACACTGTGTGTGTCATGAGGTTGTCAGTTGTCAGGTTTTTGTCAGTATGGGTGGAGTCCGCCCCCCGCCCCTGCCACAAGCAAAGGGGCCACACAGGCCCGAAACACCCCCGTGAGTCGCCCGAAATGAACCGCAAGGACCGCCTCTATGCCCTGACCCAGCGCCTGCGCGACGGGCGTCTGCACACCGCCGAGGCGATGGCCCAGGACCTTGGCGTTTCGGTCCGCACGATCTACCGCGACATGGAGACCCTCGCCGCCTCGGGCGTGCCGGTGGAGGGCGCGCGCGGCTATGGCTACACGGTGCAGGCGGCGATCACCCTGCCGCCGCTGAACCTGACAGAGGCAGAGCTGGAGGCGCTGCACCTGGCCCTCGCCGCCCTCGGCGCCTCTCCCCTTACGGAACAGGCCAGTGCCGCCCGTTCCCTCGCCGCCAAGATCGACGCCGTCCTACCCGAGGACAGCGACAGCCGCGCGGCGCCCTTCGGTTTCGCCACCGACGCCTTCGCCGAGGCGGCGCGCGGTTTTGCCCATATGCCCGCGATCCGCGCCGCCATCCGGGCTCGGCAGAAACTGCGGGTCACACTGAACGGCAGCGGGCACGACCTGCGCCCGCTGCATCTGGATTACTTCGGCAGGATCTGGACCTGTATCGCCTGGTCAGAAACCATCGGCGATTTCCTGAGCTTCCGCATCGACCGGATCGAGGACCTGAGGCCCCTGCCCTCGCTTTTTGTGGGGGAACCCGGCCGCACGCTCGCCGACTGGCGCGCCCGGCAGGGCTGAGCGCGACTGCGCGTCCTGCACACCGGTGACGATGCTGGACCATCGCGCGCCGGTGTCGCCGCCGGTACGGATCGCTTCGGGCTGCATGGTCGTGCCATTGCCGCCCCGCCCTTCGCCCGTCTTCTTGCTCGCCTGTTCCGAGACGCAAGCGGCGTTCCTGTCGGAATAGCCGCACGCCTGCATTGGGGTGGCAAGAACGATCCAGGCGAGCCGCGTCAGGGAAAAATCCCGTTGGTCCATGACGCGGCGGTTTCCGGTGCCGGTCGGCACCTCTTTCGCCCCGTCCATGCAACGAACCGCGCGCTGCGCTAACTGGGCAACTCCGCGTTCGGCCAACAAAATGAAAAACCCCGCGCGGGCAGATGGCCAGCACGGGGTCCTGTCAGACCGTAAAAGGATCGGACGTCAGATCGACGCCTGATAGATCTTGTCGATGTTCGACCCGAGAGCCGCATTGAACTCTTCGTCGGACTGCTGCTTCGACAGCCCTTCTGAAAGCGCACGGCTGAAGGAGGCGATCATCTTCGGCTGTTTCGCCAGCTTTTCGCACGCCTCGTCGGTGGAGTAGCCACCGGACAACGCCACGACGCGGATCACGCGGGGATGGTCGGCAAGGTTGTCGTACAGCCCGGCTTCGGTCGGGATCGACAGCTTCAGCATGATGTCCTGGCCGTCCTCAAGCGTGTCGAGGTGTTTGGCGATCTCATCCTTCAGCATGGCCTCGGCCTCGGCCTTGGTGGACGACTTGATGTTGACCTCCGGCTCAAGGATCGGCACCAGCCCGCAGGAGAGCACGGTGCGGCCGACCTCGAACTGCTGGGCCACCACGGCGGCGATGCCGTCCGAGTTTGCCTCGTGGATCACCGAACGCTCCTTCGTACCGAACACGCCAAAACCCTCGGCGTCCTTCAGCAGCGCCTCCAGGCCCGGGTTCGGCTTCATGAGCTGCACGCCGTCCGCTTCGTCTTCGAGCCCCTTGTCGATCTTCAGAAAAGGGACGATTCCGTTGTCTTCCCAAAGCACCTGACTCACCGGCTTGCCCTCGATGGTGCCGCGCATGGTGCGTTCGAACAGGATCGCGCCGATGACCTTGTCAGAGGTAAAATCCGGCGCCGTGATGATGCGCGTGCGCATGGCGTGGATCTCGTCGAACATCGCGGTTTCGCCGTCGTACATATCCTCGGTCACGCCATAGAGTTTCAGCGCCTTCGGGGTCGAGCCGCCCGACTGGTCCAGCGCTGCGATAAAGCCTTTTCCCTCGGCCATCTGCGCCTTCATTTTCTCGAAATCTGCCATCACCCTCTCCCGGCTGGAATTAAATCGCCCAACGCTTAGCGCGGGTTTCCGGGCAAACCTAGAGGCATCGAAAATTGTTATCGCTAAATGTGGCAGGCTGCGCAGTCCCGCCGCAACAACAGGTCGGAGGATGCCCAGGCTTTGACGGTTTTGCCGGTACGACAGCGGCCCGCCGCACCCCGAAGCTAGGTCAGCGCTTGTCGATCCGCAGCCAGATACCGTCGCGCGCGCGCACCGTCAGGTGCGCCTCCGGCACCGGCGTGCGCCCCTCGACACGAGACACCTTAAGGTCGCGCAGGAGCAGCGACAAAAGCAGCGGCCCCTCGACCATCGCGAACCCCGCCCCGGTGCAGACACGCGGCCCGGCCGAAAATGGGATGAAGGCGTCTCGCCCGCAGGTCCGGCCGTTTTCCGTCTGCCAGCGGCCCGGGTCGAAATCGTCGGGACGGTCCCACAGCCGTTCGTGCCGGTGCAGGTGCCAGGGCGACAGCACAATCTGCGACCCCTGCGGCACGTCCCGGCCCCGGAACCGCTCCGGGCAGCTCGTCTCCCGCACCATCATCGGCACCGGTGGGTAAAGGCGCAGCGTCTCGCGGAACACGTCGCGCGACACGCGCATCCGACCGATCTCGGCGAAATCGCCGGTTTGCAGGCCCTGCGCCTCCTCAGCCACGCGCTGCTGCCACTCCGGGAAAAGCGCCATCAGGTAGAGCGCCCAGCCAAGCGCAGAGGCCGAAGTCTCGTGCCCGGCAAGAAAGAAGATCGCCACCTGGTCGACCATTTCCGAAGCGGTGAAGGTCTCGCCGGTCTGCGGATCGCGCGTGGTCATGATCTTTGTGGCCAGGTCGTCGGGCGCCGTTCCGGCGGCGATCTCAGCCGCGCGTGCCTCTGTCAGACGGGCGATCAGCCCCCGAATGCGCCGGGCCGCGGCCTTCGTGTCGCGCCGGAAAAAGCGCGGCATCCAGCGCGGCACCGGGATGAAGGCGGCCAGGTTCAGGATCGGCTGTGTGCGCTGGTACGCCCGGAATTCGTGGAACACCGCCGAGGCTGTCTCGTCCTCGATGGGGATGGAGAACAGCGTGCGAAAGATCACGTCGGCGGCGGCATGGCTGGTCTGCTCCTCGATTTCCACCACACCGCCCGCGCGGGCGGTCAGCCGCGCCAGCGCCGCCTCAGCCGCGTCCCACATCGCCGGGTAGGTCTCCCTCAGCCGCCCGCCCTCGAACGCCGGGTCGATGATCCGCCGCTGCCGTTGCCATTGCGCGCCGTTGGTCAGGAAGACCGAGTCGCCCAGAAGCGGACGCAGCCCTTCCCCGATGCGGTCGGACTTCGGAAAGTCCATGGGCCGCTCCTTCAGCACCTTCGTCACCAGCTCCGGCTGGTTGACAAGGTAGGACCGGAAGAACGGCGTCCGGAACTCCGCCATCCACGCGCGGTACAGCTTCGCGGGCTGGGCCGACAGGATGTCCTGCCGGAACAGCTTCACATACCGCCTGAGCGACACCTTGTCGGGCCGCGCCGCCGGTTTCGGCGGCACCCTGTCATCCGTCATGCCGCCATACTCGTGTACTTGGAAACCGCGCGGTCGATCCGGCTGGCCGAGGGCGGGCGCCCGGCGTAGCGCGCGGCAAGGCTCAGCGGGCCCGCGGTGATCTGGAAATAGTCGTAGTCCAGCGGCCTGTCGAAGGCGCAGAGGTACTGGAAATGCAGGCGGAAGAACTTCCACCGAAGCTCCTTCCAGCGTTCGGGGCTGAGCGACCGGGTGAACTGTGCCGAAAAGACCAGCGGCCAGCGCTTGCGCTCCGGTGCCACGCCCGACACGCTGACCGGGTCGCACAGCGCAAAGGCGCAGCCGTCCCCCGGCGCGGTGACATCGACCCATGTCAGTTCATCGCGCGCCGATAGGTAGTGCAGGTCGGCCCGCAGGCGGTCGGCATCGCGCAGGAAAGACACCATGGGCACCACCTGCCCGAGGCTCAGGAACCCGAGCCGCGGCCCGTTCGCCGGAACCCGGCCAGACCGGATCAGGTCGGCCAGGATTGAGACGGCGAGGTGCGCGCCGGAGGAATGGCCGACCACCAGCACTTCGTCGTGGTCTTCGGCCAGGGCGCCCGCGATGGTCTTGCCGAACTCCGCCATGCGCGCCTCAAGCTCCGGCGGGTTGGCGCCCCGGTAGCGGGCGGAATAGGCGTAGTCGTGCATCAGGTAATAGGCGAAGAGTTTGCCGTCTTTCGACTTGAACCAGCGCAGCACCAGTACCCCGGGCAAAAGGCCCACTATGGTCCCCGCCAGCGTGCCCCATGGTCCAGCGAAGCTGCCGACCCAACCGCAAAGCCAGACCACCAGCAGGGCCAGCATCGCCTGCACCAGCAGCGCACCGATGGGGTAGAGCGCCGCGATCACCGGCCCTTTCCGCAGCCGCATCAACCGGAACAGCGCGCCCGTTGCGATGTATTCCCACGCCGTGCGCACAAGCTGGGCGTACGTGGCGGGGATGGAGTTCGACATGCTGTCGCGCACGATATCCGACCAGACCAGGACCTCGACGTCCGCCGTGACGGGTGTGCCGTCAAAGGCGGCCTCCACGTGCCAGCCGTACGGGCCGCCGGTGCGCTTCGGCTTCAACCCGATCTCGTAGCCCGAAATCTGCGCCTGCGCGGCGCCCTCCTTGCGATAGAGTTCGCGGTAGCGGCGCGGATGAATGGGATCATAACCGGGGATGTAGAACACCCGGCGCTTGCTGACGTCCCCGTCGCGGATCTGGTTCCGGTCCTGCTGTGCCATGCGCAATCTCTCCTGCAGCGCAGGATAACCGCGGTTTCAGGCAACAGTAAGGCGCGGCGCAGGTGGATTTTGCACCAAGCAGCGCCGCATCAGCCCAGCGTCGCGAGTCCGGGGAAGGTCTCCAGCAGCCAGAACGAGAACGCGGAGAACGCCCCCGTCAGCAGAGCCACGCCGACCACGATCAAGAGCACGCCCATCACCTTCTCGATCAGGCCCATGTGACGCTTCAACCGGTTCATCAGCCCCACGGCGCGACCAAGGAAGATCGCCGCCAGCAGGAAGGGAATGCCCAGCCCCGCCGCATAGACCGCTAGCAGGACCGTGCCCCGGGCCACCGACGCCTCCGTCGCGGCGAGCGACAGGATCGCCCCCAGTTGCGGGCCGATGCACGGCGTCCAGCCAAAGGCGAAGGCGAGCCCCAGAATGTAGGCCCCGAATGCCGATCCGCCTTCGCCGCCTTCCATCCGCATTTCGCGGTCGAGGAACCCGATCCGGAAGACCCCAAGGAAATGCAGGCCGAAGACGATGACCACCGCGCCCGCGATGCGCCCCAAAAGCACCTGGTTCGTCAGGAAGAACGACCCCAGCCACGACGCAGTGAACCCCAACAGCACGAAGATCGTCGATAGCCCCAGCACGAAGAACAGCGCCGCCAGCGCGACCTTGCCCCGCTTGCGGCCCTCCTGCATCTCGTTCAGCGACAGGCCGGACATGAAGGCGAGGTAGGGCGGCACGATGGGCAGCACGCAGGGGCTGAGAAAGGACACGAGCCCGGCAAGCAATGCCACGAACATGGCGGGCATCAGGGATGCGTCGATGAGGTCGATTCCGAACATGCTTCCGGACATATGGCAAAGCGCGCATGGCGTCACGCGGGGCGTGCTCACATCCCCGTGGACGCATCGTCA
The DNA here is from genome assembly GCF_039724765.1 of Sagittula stellata E-37. Lineage (NCBI taxonomy): Bacteria > Pseudomonadati > Pseudomonadota > Alphaproteobacteria > Rhodobacterales > Roseobacteraceae > Sagittula > Sagittula stellata. The sequence goes on from NZ_CP155729.1 coordinate 2,953,947, forward strand.
CAGACCATCGCGCAAGGCTCTTCAAGAGCGGCGGCAAAGGCGCTAGACGACGGGCATGACCCAGACACTCGACGCCACCGGACTGCTCTGCCCCCTGCCTGTCCTCAAGCTGCGCAAGCGGCTGCAGGCGCTTGCCGCGGGAGAGACCGTCACGCTGATCACCGACGATCCGGCCGCCGTGATCGACGTGCCGCACTTCTGCGCCGAATCCGGCAACGAGCTGATCAGCCAGTCAGAGGACGGAACGACCATGACTTGGATCGTGCGGAAGGTCTGAGCTTAACGCCTCCTGCCGCGAAGGCGCCGAACCGCCGCTGCGGTCGCGACCGTTGCGTCCCGCCACGCTTGCCAAGAGCGCATGAAAAAACCGCCACGTCTGGACGTGGCGGTTTTTCTGTTCACGTGTGTGCGGGCCTCAGCGGCCCAGCGACCACCACCCGCGTTTCTTCTTCTTGGGCTCGTCGTCGTCGCCGCCCGCATCCTCGCCAACCGCTTCCGGTTCCGGCTGCGGGGCGGCGTCCGGTTCCGCCTCAGCAGCGGGCTCATCTACCGGTTCGGCATTGACCGCGGCCTCTGCCGAGCCACCGACCGGCGACCCCACGACCTGCGCGATCACGTCGGATGCCTTGACCCGTGTGCGGGCGCGTTTCGGCTTCTCCTCCTCGGAGGCGGCCTCTGGCTCCGCTGCCTGCGGCTCTGGCGCTTTTTCGGGTTCCGGTGCCTGTTCGGCGACGGGTTCCGCCACCTGTTCCACAACCGCCGGCGTTTCTGTCGCGGAATCCGCCTCTACCGGCGCAGGTGCGTTGGCGGTTACGGCCACAGCCTCGGCAGGCGCTTCGGTGGCATCGGTGGCATCGGTGGCATCGCCCGCAGCGTCACCCCCGGTCGACGCTTCGACCGGTTCCTTCGGCTTGGACGAGCGGCTGCGCGAACGGGAGCGGGACCGCGAGCGGCTCGACGTCTTCTTACCGCCGTCCTGACCGTCCTCGGTGTTGCCATCGGTATCGCCACCCTCGGCAGAATCGCCCGTGTCACCGTTGCTGTCGGAATCGTCGGACCCGTTGCCGGTATCGCCATCGTTCGACCCGTTGTCGTCCTGATCGCCGTCCTTGGACTTCGACCGCCGACGCCGCCGGCGGCGCTTCTTCTTCGGCTTGTCGTCGCTTCCCTGCTCGTTGCCCTGATCGTCGCCGTTGTCGTCTCCGGACGATTGATCCTCGGCCTCCTCGACCTCGGCCTCGATCTCCTCGGCTTCGGTCGCCTCGTCGATGGCATCCATTATCGACGTGTCGACCGAGACCACCGGCGCGGTCGCTTCGGGCACGGAGCGTGTCGCGGTCTTGAACTTCTCCATCGAGAAGTCGGGCGCCACAAGATGCGGGTCGCCCTCGATTCGGACAGCCATGCCATAACGAGATTCGATGATGGCGACGTGTTCGCGCTTCTGGTTCATCAGGTAGTTGGCGATGCCCACCGGGCATTTCACCAGAACCTCACGCGACCGGCGACGCACGCCCTCTTCCTCGATCTGGCGCAGGATCTGCAGCGCCATGTTGTCGTCCGAGCGGATCAGGCCCGTTCCGTGACACGCCGAACAGGGCTGTGTCGTCGCCTCGATCATGCCGGGGCGCAGACGCTGACGCGACATTTCCAGCAGGCCGAAGCCCGAAATACGGCCCACCTGGATACGCGCGCGATCCGTCTTCAGCTTGTCCTTCAGCTTCTTTTCGACGGCAGCGTTGTTCTTGCGCTCGTCCATGTCGATGAAGTCGATGACGATCAGACCGGCAAGGTCACGCAGACGCAACTGGCGCGCCACCTCTTCGGCGGCCTCCAGGTTGGTCTTGGTGGCGGTCTCCTCGATGGACCCTTCCTTCGTCGCCCGGCCAGAGTTCACGTCGATGGCAACGAGCGCCTCGGTCACGCCGATGACGATGTAGCCGCCCGACTTGAGCTGCACCACGGGGTTGAACATGCCGCCCAGGTAGCTTTCGACCTGGTAGCGCGCAAAGAGCGGCATCTGTTCTGTGTAGTGCTTCACGTTCTTGGCGTGGGACGGCATGATCATCTTCATGAAGTCCTTGGCGACACGATAGCCGCGCTCGCCCTCGACCAGAACCTCGTCGATCTCGCGCGAATAGAGGTCGCGGATCGAGCGTTTTATCAGGTCGCCTTCCTCGTAGATCTTGGCCGGCGCGATGGATTTCAGCGTCAGTTCGCGGATCTGCTCCCACAGACGCTGGAGGTATTCGTAGTCGCGCTTAATCTCGGTCTTGGTGCGCTTGGCGCCCGCCGTCCGGATGATCAGGCCCGCGCCCTTGGGCACGTCGATCTCGTTGGCGATGGCCTTCAGCTTCGACCGGTCGGTGGCGTTGGTGATCTTGCGGGAAATGCCGCCGCCACGGGCGGTGTTCGGCATCAGCACGCAGTAGCGACCGGCCAGCGACAGGTAGGTCGTCAGCGCCGCGCCCTTGTTGCCGCGCTCTTCCTTGACCACCTGCACCAGCATGATCTGCCGGACCTTGATGACTTCCTGGATCTTGTAGCGGCGTGCACGCGACGTCTTGCGCACCGGACGGATGTCTTCGTGCGTGTCGTCGTCGGCCACGGATTCGATGGATTCGTCGCGCGCCGACGGATCGTCGCCGCTGCCCTCGTCATCGTCATCCTCGCTGGTTTCGCCCGGCTCGCCGGTCACGACCAGCCCGTCGTCACGCGAATCCGCCGCCATCGGGCGCTGCGACCCGTTGGTGTCGTCTTCGTCGTCTGACGTTGCCGAGGTGTCTTCCTCTGTCGCAGCGGCGGGTTCTTCTGCCGTGTCCTCGGCGGTCTCTGCCGTGGCGTCCGCCGCCTGCGCGTCCTCTTCCGGGGTGTTACCGGTTTCGGGCGCGGCGAAAGCCTGCGCTTCGGTCACGGTCGCTTCTGCGGTTTCGGACGCGGCGTCTGCCTGCGCTTCTGCAACGGTCTCCGCTTGTTCGGGCGCGGGTTGTTCAGGTGCGGGGGCCGGTTCGGCCATGACGAATTCCGGAAGATCGGCTTCGGCAGCGGCGGTCGTCTCAGCACCGGTATCGGCGCTTTCCACCGAATCGACCGGCTCGCCCACGGGCGCCTCGTTCACGGTTTCCATCGGCGACAGCCCCTCGCCCGGGGCGCCGGTCTCTGCCACCGCCTCGTTTTCGGAGGTGTCGTCCTCGGCGCCGAGGTCGATGGTTTCCATCCCCGAAGGTTCCTTCGGCGACTTCGAATCGGACCGCGACGACGGTTTCGTCGACTTCTTGCGTGACCGGGACCGCGACGTCTTCTTCGGCTTGTCCTCTTCTTCCTCGGCGGCGGCCAGCGCGGCCTCCTCCTCCATCAGAGCCTGACGGTCGGCCACCGGGATCTGGTAGTAATCCGGGTGGATCTCCGAGAACGCGAGAAAGCCGTGGCGATTGCCGCCGTAATCGACGAACGCCGCCTGAAGCGAGGGTTCGACCCGCGTGACCTTCGCGAGGTAGATGTTACCTGCTAGCTGACGCTTGTTTTCCGATTCAAAGTCGAATTCCTCGACCTTGTTTCCGTCCACCACCACGACGCGGGTCTCTTCCGCGTGGGTGGCATCGATGAGCATTTTCTTTGCCATGTAATCCGTGTGCACGCGCGCAGCCCCCGTGAACCGGCCCTTTGACCGGGAGGCGCAAGGAAGCGTGGAGCGTGTCTTGTCTGGGCGAATAGTGACGGCCGGTCGCACGGCTCAAAGGCGGCGTTTCCGCTCCTGCCCATGTGCCTGTCTTGCGTCGCGCGCGTCATCGCGGTTCTTCTCCGACGCCAAGGCGCGTTTTCCGCACCCGACGCCCATTCATGAAACCCGTCGCGTCGCTCGCTCTGCGGGTTCGGTTCATCGGCCTCCGGCATGCCACGGGTATCCCCGCCAGCGCCCCTCGGGCCCAATCGGTCTGCATCCGGCGCGTCTGTCGCAACTCCCGATGCAGCGAAACTGTCCGGCCTTGCGCAACTGCGCGAAAGCCTGCCTGATAACATAAGGCCACGGGACCACAAATGACAATGCTGAAAACGCCCGGATGACGTGCTGTTGCATGCCGCCCGACAGGGTTTTCCACAACATCAATGGTTTGTTCAGAAATCATGCATTCCAAAACGGCAATCCGGCCGGAACGGCACCCCTGAACGGCCGGTTCGGGGGTAACGGCTTATGGTTAAACATGAATATCCGGTAAACGCCTTGTGGCGCACGGCGCCCCCGCCCCCACATGCGGGGCATGCGTTAACGGCGCACGGTGCCTTCCCGCAACGGTCGCAGGCTTAACTGAACGCCCGTTCACGCAACAGGGCGCACGCTGCGCAACACCGCTCAGGCCACGCTTTCGGAACGTCTCTCGGGGCGCGAGAGTTGGCCACCGCCCACGGGCGTCGCCACCCCGGTCGTGCCGGGCGCCGAGGTCGGGAGGCCGCGCGCCACCCGCACTGCCAGCCATGCGAAGGCCTGCGCCTCCAGCATGTCGCCGTCGAGGCCCACGTCCTCTACCGGCGCCACCGGACAATCCAGCCCGGCGCGCAGCATCTCCATCATCACCGGGTTCTTGCGGCCGCCCCCCGTCACCAGAACCCTGTCCGGCGGCGAAGGACAATGCTCCATCCCGACCATCACCGCGGTCGCCGCCATGCCGGTCATCGTCGCGGCGGCATCGGCGTCGCCGAGTTCCCGAACCAGATCCAGCATCACGGAAAAATCGTCCCGATCCAACGATTTCGGAGGCATTCTTCGGAAGAAACCTTCATCGAGAAATAGCTCCAGCGCGCCCTCTTCCACCCGGCCCTGCTGCGCCAGCGCGCCGCCTTCGTCGTAGGCCAGCCCGCGCCGTTGCGTCATCAGGTCGTTCAGCGGCGCATTGGCCGGCCCGGTGTCGAACGCCAACAGCGCGCCGGGCGCCTCGGGCTTTGCGGCAGCGGGATCGACCCACGTCAGGTTGCCCACGCCGCCAAGGTTGAGGAAACACAAGGGTTTGTCCGCCCCGATCCACTTGGCGCAGGCCCAGTGGAAGAACGGCGCCAGCGGCGCGCCCTCGCCCCCCAGCGCCACATCGGCGGACCGGAAGTCCCAGACCACCGGCACACCCAGGGCATCGGCAAGCGCCGCGCCGTCGCCCAACTGATGCGTGCCCCGTCCGCGCGGCTCATGCGCCAGAGTCTGGCCGTGGAAGCCCACCACGTCGATCCCCTCGAACCGCGACAGAACCTCACGGTGCGCGCCAAGCACGATCTCAGACGCCGCCGCCAGATCCGCCCCGGGCCACTTGCCCAGAGCCGCGCGCAGGACCGCCTGCTCTGCCTCGGAATAGGGGCGATAGGCGCTGTCGCCGAATTCGAGGATCGTCACCCCGTCGGTCACCACGACGGCCGCATCGACGCCGTCCAGAGACGTTCCCGACATCGCCCCCAACGCTTTGACCGGTCCGGTTCTCATCATGGTCTTTTCCTCACGCCCCGCCGCCCTTATACGGACCGCGGACAATATACAGAAGGCCTGCCATGACCTACCATCCCAAATCGGATTTCATGCGCGTCATGATGGAGCGCGGCTACCTTGCCGACTGTACCGATTACCAGGCGCTCGACGACAAGCTGTCGCACGGGGTGGTGACCGCCTATATCGGCTACGACGCCACGGCGCAGTCGCTGCACGTGGGCCATCTGCTCAACATCATGATGCTGCGCTGGCTGCAGAAAACCGGCCACCGGCCGATCACGCTGATGGGCGGCGGGACGACGAAGGTTGGCGATCCCTCCTTCCGCTCGGACGAGCGCCCGCTGCTGGGCCCCGAGCAGATCGACGCCAACATCGCAGGGATGAAGCAGGTCTTTGCCAAGTACCTCTCCTACGGCGACGCGCCCACCATGCCTTCAAGCAGCGAAGCGGTAGGGCCGGATAATGTCGCCCTGATGCTGAACAATGCGGAATGGCTGGACGACCTGAACTACCTCGACTTCCTGCGGGACATCGGGCGGCACTTCTCGGTCAACCGGATGCTGTCGTTCGAAAGTGTGAAGTCGCGGCTGGATCGGGAACAGTCCCTGTCGTTCCTCGAATTCAACTACATGATCCTGCAGGCCTACGACTTCCTCGAACTGAACCGGCGCTACGGCTGCCTGTTGCAGATGGGCGGCTCCGACCAATGGGGCAACATCGTCAACGGTATCGACCTGACGCGCCGGGTGCTGGATCACGAGATCTACGGCCTGACCTCGCCGCTGCTGACCACGTCGGACGGCAAGAAGATGGGCAAGAGCCAGGGCGGCGCCATGTGGCTGAATGCCGACATGCTCTCGCCCTACGAGTTCTGGCAGTTCTGGCGGAACACGACGGACGCCGATGTGGGTCGGTTCCTGAAGCTCTACACCGAACTGCCGCTTGAGGAATGCGCGCGTCTTGGCGCCCTTGCCGGGTCGGAAATCAACGAGGCGAAGATCGTTCTGGCCAACGAGGTCACGACGCTGTGCCACGGTTCCGAGGCCGCCGCCGCGGCAGAGGCCACAGCGCGCGAAGTCTTCGAGAAGGGCGGCGTTGGTGACGATCTTCCCACGCTTGAGCTGACATCCGAGGAAGTCGGCGACGGCATCTCGGTCATTCAGCTTATCGTCCGGTCCGGGTTGGTGAAGTCCGGCAAGGAGGCCAAGCGCCTGATCGCCGAGAACGGCGCGCGTTTGGACGATGCACCGCTGACCGACGCGGGCCTGATGCTGGACCGTGGGGCGCTGGCCTCACCGATCAAGCTCAGCGCAGGCAAGAAGCGGCACGCCTTGATCAAGCTGTCCGACTGATCCCCGCGGTTCCAAGCCCCTCCGGACGCGTGGACCCGCCCCGCGTCCGGAAAGCGTGCTTTTTGACGCCCGGCTCCGCCGCATAGGGGCTCTCTAGGCGCGAGACCTGACCGGTCTTGTCGGCACGTTTCGCGGCGCCATTGCAAGTCGCAGACGTTGGGCCATCGGGTTTGGCGCAGTGTGCAGCTTCAGCCGGGCGGTCCAGCGCGATCCGGCACGACATTTCGCCTAGCGGCACGAGACGGATCGCGCGGACAAGTCTCGGACACAGGCACGACTGGATGCATGGCGCTGGCCCGCGCGTCGCAGTTCTGCTGCGCATCGTCCGACCGCGCGGGGTCCGTCCGCTCCCATCGCCGCCACACTTACGACACCGCCAGCCGGGCAGACGTCCGGACGTTTTCAGAACACCGCCTGCACGACGCTTAACAACAGGAAGGGCACCGACAGGACGCAAGCCACCAGCAGGGCCGCCCCTGCAGTCGGACGAGGACGGGACAGCGCAATCGATTCGGATCGGGGCGCCGTACGGCGCAAAGGGTGTCTGTTCATCCGGCCATTAAGCCAATCGAAAGTTTTGATCCCGTTAATGCCGCCATGCTGCGGCTCCCCCTCCCCCAAACCCCACAATTCGCGCGGGCCTGCGCGCGCATGGGTGTACCGACCCGGCTCTGCAAACGCGAGTCCAGGGGGGACGTGCGCCTGCTCTGGCAGGTGCAGTCCCGGGTCATCCGGCCGTTCGGTCGGGTCGATCTCGTGTCGCGCGGCCCGGTGGCGGAGAATCCGGGCGATCTCTGCGACTGGGTCACACGCTGGCCGCACTGGCACGACGGACGCCCCTTTCTGCTGAACGCCGACGGCATCCCGGCAAGCGCCCTGCGCGACGGCGGTTTCTGGCCATTGATGACGCCGGCGACCGTTGCGCTGCTGCCGCTTGCCCCGCCTCCAGCCCAACGTGCCAACCTGAAACAAAAGTGGCGCAATCGCCTCAACCGCGCACAGCAGATGGACATGGCGGTGCGCCAGCAGGAGCTGACGCCGGATCATTGGCTCCTCAGCGCCGAGACAAGACATGCGAAGACTAAGGGCTACAAGGGTCTGCCGCCCGCCTTCTGCGCGATCTACGCTGCCGCCAACCCCGGGGAAGCCATCGTTTACGAGGCGCTGCACCAAGACCGACCGGTTGCCGCCGCGCTGATCCTGCGGCACGGGCGCATGACCACATGGCAGATCGGGCACATCACGGAGGAGGGACGCCGCCTGAATGCCATGAACCTCGTTCTCTGGGAGGCAGTGACCGATTGCTGGCGGCGCGGGCATGACATGCTGGATCTCGGCATTCTGAACGCGCAGGACGCGCCGGGGCTTACGCATTTCAAACTGGGGCTCGGCGCGGACGCCCATTGTCTGGGCGGCACGTGGGTCCATCTACCCTGCCTTGCGCCCGTGGCGCGAGTCCTGCCGCTGGCGCTGTGTTCCTGAACCGGATCGTCAGGTGCCGCCAAGCATCCAGCGCCCGTTTGGCCAGAAGGCGTGGAATGCGAAGGCGAACATCACGTCGTGCGGCAAGTCCCGGCCTGCCGCATCCGTAACGCGCACCGCCCCCACGTCCCGCCCGTCCGCGATCCGCTCGGAATCGAGCGCAGAGTTCACGCCCGACTGCCAAAGGATGCGCACGCCGTCCTCAGTCACGTCTCCTTCGCGGGCAAGCCGGTCCATGGGCCAGGCCCTGTCGCCGACGCGGATCACCCGCATCAGGGGCGGTATGCCGTGCGGAGGCATCTCGCCGGAATACAGGAAAGGCCGTTTCGAGCTGTCGTAGTTACGATAGGGATTGCGGCCGTAGGGCCGTTGCCACTCCGGTTCCGCCATTACCAGCCCGTTCGGGTTGCGGTCCTTGAAAGCCGCGAAACTCTCCATCCACGAGGCCAGGGATTTCAGCCGCGTGCCGGTCATGTCCCCAACGATGCCCATGCCCACCGCCTGCTGCCACCAGCTTTGCGTCTCGCGGTCGTACATGATCATGTCCGAGTTGCGCAGTTTGCCAGAGACGCCGAAGGTCAGAACCCGGCCATCCACGCGCCGGTCGAAAGTCAGGGCGGAATTGCACAGCGGGCAGAATGTCACCGCGACCGGCACATCACCGATGCTGTCGTTGACGATCTCATGCCACGTCAGGTAGCGGATCGGATAGGCCCGCGGGCGTTCGCCGTCGATCTCCACCGTGATGACCGGCTCCGTGGGCGCGATGCCCTCCTTCTGGCCGACCTCGACGAATTGCGGATCGGAGAGCGCCGGGATGCCGTCCTTCGGAGGGCCGCCCGAGACGATCTCCACCCAGTTTGCGACACTGGTGTTGGAGAAATCGGTGTCGGGCCATTCGTGTTTCCAGAACGACGGATCGGCGGTGGCGCCGGTGGCCATCACGGACCAGAGCAGCAGGCACAGACCGAAGACGCGGCGCATGGCAAATCCCCCTCTTTGGTCCGATTGTCCGGACTCCGGGGCCGGCTGTCCAGTCCGCTGTGCTGCATCGCGTGGGACCGGCCCGGCAGGCGGACAGCAAAAGGGGCGCCGAAGCGCCCCCGAGCATCGTCACTCTGTCACGGTGACCTTCACCATGTGATCGGGCTCGCCGTCCACGGCACCGCTGCGCGGATGCCCGCGCTTGATCGAATCGACCACGTCCATGCCGTCCGTCACCTCGCCGACCACCGTGTACTGGCCGTTCAGGAACGGCCCCGGCTCGAACATGATGAAGAACTGGGAGTTGCCGCTGTCCGGCGACTGTGACCGCGCCATGCCAACGACGCCACGGTCGAACGGCAGATCGGAGAACTCCGCCTTCAGGTCGGGACGCTCGGACCCGCCGGTGCCGGCCCGGCGCATGTCGAAGCCATCCTTCTCCATGTTGCCGAACGTGACGTCGCCGGTCTGCGCCATGAAACCATCGATCACCCGGTGGAAGACGACGCCGTCATAGGCCCCTTCTTCGGCCAGTGCCGTGATCTGCTCCACATGGCCCGGAGCCACATCCTCGAACAGGTCGATGGTCACGGTGCCCTTCGGTCCGTCCTCGCCCGCGACCTCGATCTGGAGACCGGTGGCAAGCGCCGGGGACGCCATGATCGCCAGTGCGGCGGTCAGGTTACGCAACATCGGCGGCCACCTTGACAGAGATCATGCGGTCCGGGTTCGCGGGCGGCTCGCCACGGGTGATGGCATCGACATGCTCCATGCCTTCGATCACCTGCCCATAGACCGTATACTGCCCATTCAGGAAGTCGTTGTCTTTGAAGTTGATGAAAAACTGCGCATTGGCGGAGTTCGGGTTCTGCGACCGTGCCGCCCCCAGCGACCCGCGGGCGTGCGGGATGCGCGAGAATTCTGCCGGCAGATCCGGAAGCTCCGACCCGCCCGTACCAGCGCGGCGCAGGTTGAAGTCCTTTTCCATGTTGCCGTTGGCGACGTCGCCGGTCTGCGCCATGAAACCGTCGATGACACGGTGAAAGCACACGTTGTCATAAGCGCCGGCGCGCGCCAGCTCTTTCATCCGCTCAACGTGCTTGGGCGCAACGTCCGGCATAAGCGCGATCACGACCGTGCCGCCCTTCAGTTCCATCAGGATGGTGTTCTCCGGATCCTTGATCTCGGCCATGTGTTCCACTCCTCAGTCCATTCTGGCTGGTGGTTTATGCCACACCGCGCACAAAGCCAAGCAGCCGTTGACGGCGCGCCCGTCAGAGGGCAACACGGGTATCGATTGAGAACGGGACTGGGACTGGGAGAGCGACATGGCCTGGAAGACCCTCGACGACATGGATCTGGACGGCAAACGGGTGCTGACCCGGGTGGACATCAACGTCCCCGTCGAAGACGGCAAGGTGACGGACACCACCCGCATCGACCGCATCTGCGCGACGATCCAGGACATCCTGGCGCGCGGAGGCAAACCGGTGCTTCTGGCACACTTCGGTCGCCCCAAGGGCGAGCGCCGCGACGACATGAGCCTGCAGATGCTGATCCCCGCGATGGAGCAGGTTCTGGGCGTCGAGGTCGTGTTCGCGGCCGATTGCGTGGGCCCGGTGGCCCAGGCGGTCATCGACACGCTGGGCGAGAACCAGGTGGCGCTGCTGGAGAACACCCGTTTCCACAAGGGTGAGGAAAAGAACGACCCGGAGCTTGCCGCGCAGATGGCGGAACTGGGCGACGTGTACTGCAACGATGCCTTCTCGGCCGCGCATCGCGCCCATGCTTCGACCGAAGGGGTGGCGCACCTTCTGCCCTCCTGCGCCGGTCGCCTGATGCAGGGCGAACTGCAGGCGCTGGAATCGGCACTGAGCACGCCGGAACGCCCGGTTCTGGCGGTGGTTGGCGGCGCGAAGGTGTCAACCAAGCTGGACCTCCTGTCGAACCTCGTCGAAAAGGTCGACATGCTGGTGATCGGCGGCGGCATGGCGAACACCTTCCTCGCCGCGCAGGGCATCGACGTTGGCAAGTCGCTGTGCGAGCACGACATGACCGGGACCGCCAAGGCGATTGCCGAAAAGGCCGTAGAGACCGGCTGTGAACTTCTGCTGCCGCGCGACGTCGTGGTGGCCCGAGAGTTCAAGGAAGGCGCCGAGAGCGAGGTGGTCAAGACAGAGGAATGCCCCGCCGACGCGATGATCCTCGACGCGGGACCCGACAGCGTGGCGCACATCAAGCAGGCCATCGACCGGGCGAACACCCTGATCTGGAACGGTCCGCTGGGGGCCTTCGAAATCGCGCCCTTCGACGCGGCGACAAATGCGGCGGCCCGTCATGCGGCAGCGCGTTCCGAAGTGGGACAGCTTGTGTCCGTCGCCGGTGGCGGCGACACGGTCGCGGCGCTGAACAAGGCCGGTGTCGCATCGGATTTCTCTTACATTTCAACGGCTGGCGGCGCGTTCCTCGAGTGGATGGAAGGCAAGACCCTGCCCGGCGTGGCGGCACTGGACCAGCAAGACGAAGAAGATAAGACCGAAGCCTGAACCGGTCAGAAGGCGCCTTCGATCAGTTCGGAGGCGCCCGTTGCCAGATCCCGCAGGAGCCGGATCGCCGCAGGGGCGGTAAAGGCCGTGGAATGGCCGCCCCTTTCGCCGCCTTCGATATCGGACAGATCGACCACCTGCACCGGCAGGGCCCCCAGCCGTGACGGATCGGTGATCGATCCAAGGCGGGCGGGTTTGCCCGTCAGGAAGGCCGACAGGTCCAGCGCGCGGTCGCGGGTCGACACCATCAGCGTGAACGGCTCCGGAAAGGGTGTGATGCGCCGGGCCTGTTGGACAAAGACATCCTCGTCGATGTCCGGGCTGATGAGCGCCACGCCGGAGATTCCGGCCAGCGCCCGCCGGTTGCCCGAAATCGACATCTGCCGCAGCGTCTCCATCACCAGCTGACTGCCCATCGAATGCGCCACCAGCAGAACCCGCCGCCCGCCCGGCCCGGTCAGGGCCGTCAGCAGCGACTCGAGATCGTCGCGAGAGAACATGACGCTGTCCCGATCGTAGACGTATCCGCGCGGGTTTCCGGCAGATGGCCACGAAAACGCGATCGCCGGCACCTTCGCGTCGAAGTCCTTTGCGATCTGCGCCAGACGATAGACCGCCTCGGCGTTGTTCACATTGTAGCCATGGACGAACACCACGACTTCGCGCGGCTCGCGGTCGCTGGCGTCGAGCGCGTCGAGGAAGGTCCGCGCGTCGGCATAGGTGCGCTGATCGGAGGCCACGAAATGGCGTTGCGGATCGGGGACCTCGGCCCCGGGCCATTCGATCTGCCCTTCCCTGTGCCCAGGCGGGATCGAAACGAGGATGGACCCGTACCGCATGTTCGGGTCGCGCACGTCGCCGAAGTCCTGTTCGAAGATGAACTGGCTGGCGTCATCGGAGCCGCTCAGACGGTTGGAGGCGATGAACACCCGCCGCACATCGGTCCCCTGCCCGTCCAGCTGTGGCAGAAGCGTGATGACACCCCGCGCGGCGCAGCCGGCAAGGAGGAGAATCAGTAGGCAGAGGAGCAGCGGTCTTTGCATGATCGCACAATACCCTCACGCGTGGCGCGGGCCAGCGGGCGATCACACCGTGCAGGAATGCAACGCTTTTTGAGCGATTCGCTCACCCACGAAGGCGTGACTTCCACTGATTCGGCCGGCATGACAGATTGGCCTTCAAGGCATCCCCCGAGAGATGTTGTCCGAGGCAGACCCGAGATATGACACCCCGCCGTTCGCGCCCTTCCCTAGGCGTCCCCGTGTTCTTCGCGGTGACCCTCAGCCTGTCGGCCTACTTCACCTTTGCCGCCGTGCAAGGCGACTTCGGCCTGTTTCGACGCGCTGAAATCGTTGTGGAGGGCCAGAAGCTGGAACAGGAACTTGCCGCCGTGCAGGCCGAGGTCCTCCAGATGGAAAACCTCACGCGGCGGTTGTCCGACGACTTCCTCGACCTCGATCTTCTGGATCAGCAAGCCCGCGACGTGCTGGGTCTGGTACGTTCGGACGAAATCGTCGTGAACTGATACGCCTCATCGGTCTTAGACAGGCGGTTCGAACACCCCGTCCTCGTCCAGCATGTCCATCGCCTCATCGAAGGACATGTTGCCAAGGCTGAGGTTGTTTTCCACGGCCCAGGTGTCCTTGGCCCGCACCCGGAATTCGGCGCCGGTCTCTGCGTCCACCACAAGGATCGGCCAGCTTTGGTCGCTCATTGCGTGATCGTCGGCGACGTACAGCACCGCATCATCCGGAAACGCTTCAAACAGGGCCTCCGTATCGGCGCCATCGAATGCCTCGTCTTCCACGCGCGAGAAGGTTGCGGTAAAGCCCATCTCGCCCTCGGCCATCGCGGATTCGAGCAGTGCCTCCCAAGAGGTATCGTCGCTGAAATCCGTGCGGATCAGCTTCGGCGCGTCGTCATCGTCTTCCATCGAGAACAATCCCTATCGTTAACAATCCCTGATAAACGCTCCTGCAGGACCACCCTGCCCGGGCCGTTCTTCCGCAAACGTTCGACGGCAGCATCCCGTTGCGCGCTATTGAAGATTTCCTGAGCGGTAATTCGCGCGAAACATTGTTGCGCAGTCTTTACGGCCCCGGCCCGTCGCGCTACGATCTTACCCAATGCCGTTTAACGTTAAACTATTCCTGGGGAGGAGAAGCGATGGCCACGCGCAAGGCGGCTGCAAAGCCAAATGTCTCGGCTGACGAACTCAAGTCCTGGTATCGCGACATGCTCCTCATCCGGCGGTTCGAGGAGAAGGCGGGCCAGCTCTACGGCATGGGCCTGATCGGCGGCTTCTGTCACCTCTACATCGGCCAGGAGGCCGTCGTCGTCGGTCTGGAAGCCGCGGCCGACGAAGGCGACAAACGGATCACCTCGTACCGCGACCACGGCCACATGCTGGCCTGCGGCATGGACCCCAAGGGTGTCATGGCCGAACTGACTGGTCGCGAGGGCGGCTATTCCAAGGGTAAGGGCGGCTCCATGCACATGTTCAGCCGTGAAAAGCACTTCTACGGCGGCCATGGCATTGTCGGCGCGCAGGTGCCACTTGGCGCGGGCCTAGCATTCTCCGACAAGTACCGGGGCAACGACCGCGTGACCTTCACCTATTTCGGTGACGGCGCGGCGAACCAGGGCCAGGTCTACGAGACCTTCAACATGGCGGCCCTCTGGAAGCTTCCGGTGATCTTCGTGATCGAGAACAACCAGTACGCCATGGGCACGGCGCAGGCGCGGTCGACGTCCACCCCCGACCTCCACACCCGCGGCGAGGCCTTCGGCATCCCCGGAGAGATCGTCGACGGAATGGATGTGACGGCGGTCCGGGATGCGGGGGCCAAGGCTGTAAAGCACTGTCGCTCCGGCAAGGGGCCGTACATCCTGGAGGTGAAGACATACCGCTATCGCGGTCACTCCATGTCCGATCCGGCCAAGTACCGAACACGCGAGGAAGTCCAGAAAATGCGCGAGGAACGCGACCCGATTGAACACGTCCGCGAGATGCTGTTGCAGGGCAAACACGCGACGGAAGAGGACCTGAAGGCCATCGACAAGGAGATCAAGGCGGTCGTCACGGAGGCGGCGGATTTCTCACGCGAGAGCCCGGAACCGGCGTTGGACGAACTCTGGACCGATATCTATGCCGAAGCCATCCCGCAGAAACAGGAGGGCGCGGCATGAGAGCGCTTGTCTTTGCCGCGGCACTGTCCGCCCTGCCCCTCGCCGCGCTGGCGCAGACCACCGTGACCAACAAGGACACCGGCGAGACCATCGTGATCGAAGGCCCGCCGCTGGAGGCGCCGCTGGCGGTCAGCCTGTTCCGTTACCTCAATCAGGGCGCGGAAGACGCACCTTTCCGCACCAAGTTCGAACATCTCGACACCTGCCTTTACCGGATGACGCTGATCCAACGGCTCGACCCGGAAACCGTGCGTACGACGGTCACCACCTTCAATGTGCGGGACCTGTCGATGAACGGCTACGAGGAAGCGGTCTATGCGCCAGACGTGGCCAGCCTGATCCTGCCGTTCTCGGAAGGGGTCGATGTGAGCGCCGACATCACGCTCGACGGACCGGACAACGACACCCGCAAGGCCTATCTGGACGCCATCGAGATGACCTGCACCGAGACACGCTGCGAAGGCCAGATGCCGACCGAAAAGGTGCACCTGACGATCCTCACCCCTACCGCCGAGAACGATGTCGGTTTCGCCAACATGTCGATGGGGGCGCTGATGCACGCCTGTCGGCCGCAAGAGCAGGAGTGACACGGACATGGCAACCGAAATCCTGATGCCCGCGCTGTCGCCGACGATGGAGGAAGGCACACTGGCCAAATGGCTGGTCAGGGAAGGCGACACCGTCAGTAGCGGTGACGTGATCGCGGAGATCGAGACCGACAAGGCGACGATGGAATTCGAGGCGGTCGACGAGGGGATCGTCGGCAAGATCCTCGTGACCGAAGGCACACAGGGCGTGGCCGTCAACACGCCGATTGCTGTGCTGGTCGAAGACGGCGAAAGCGTCGAGGACGCGTCCGCCACCGGCCCCGCGCAACAACCCGCCCCCGTCGACAAGACGCTGACGTCGGAAAGTGCACCCGCCGCCGCGAAAAGCCGTCCGGAGCCCGACGGTCAGAAGCCCGAACCGGACTGGCCAGAGGGGACGAAGGTGAAGCAGCAGACCGTCCGCGAGGCGCTGCGCGATGCCATGGCAGAAGAGATGCGCCGCGATGGCGACGTCTTTCTGATGGGCGAGGAGGTGGCCGAATATCAGGGTGCCTACAAGATCAGCCAGGGTTTGCTGGACGAGTTCGGCTCCAAGCGGGTCATGGATACGCCAATCACCGAGCATGGTTTTGCCGGGATCGGTGTAGGCGCGGCGTTTGGCGGTCTTCGGCCCATCGTGGAGTTCATGACCTTCAATTTCGCCATGCAGGCCATCGACCAGATCATCAACTCTGCCGCCAAGACGCTTTACATGTCGGGCGGGCAGATGGGCTGTCCCATCGTTTTCCGCGGCCCCAACGGCGCCGCCGCCCGTGTCGGCGCGCAGCACAGCCAGGACTACGCCGCGTGGTACGCGCATATCCCCGGGCTGAAGGTCTGCATGCCTTACTCAGCCTCCGACGCGAAAGGCCTGCTGAAAAGCGCGATCCGCGATCCGAACCCGGTGGTGTTCCTGGAGAACGAGATCCTTTACGGGCGGTCCTTCGACGTGCCGGTGATGGACGATTTCACCGTGCCCTTCGGCAAGGCCCGGATCTGGCGCGAGGGCACCGATGTCACGCTTGTCAGCTTCGGGATCGGCATGACCTACGCCATGGACGCGGCCGAAAAGCTGGCGGCGGACGGCATCAGCGCAGAGGTCATCGACCTGCGCACCCTGCGCCCCATGGACACAGAAACGGTCATCGCCTCGGTCCGGAAGACCAACCGCTGCGTGACCATCGAAGAAGGGTTCCCGGTGGCCTCCATCGGCAACCACATCTCGGCGGTCCTGATGCAGAAGGCGTTCGACTGGCTGGATGCGCCGGTCATCAACCTGACCGGCAAGGACGTGCCCATGCCCTATGCCGCGAACCTCGAAAAGCTGGCCCTGGTCACCACCGCGGAGGTGATCGAGGCCGTCAAACAAGTCACCTATCGCTGAGGGGACAACCATGGCGGATGAGATCGAAATCCTCGGGCTCGGCCCGCACGGCCTGCACCTGTCGCTTGGGCCCGTGACGGCACTCGCACCCAAGTCGCTACTGGAACGCGAGATGGGTACGGTCACGGAAGCGCGTGCGATGGAATGGGCTGCGGCCCAGAAGACCGAGCTGGAAGGCGCATTGACGACGCTCATCAACGGAGGCACGCCGCAAGCGCCCTTCGACGAGATGACCCTCGAAACGGAGACCTGAGCGATGCCCGTGGAAATTCAGATGCCCGCACTGTCGCCCACTATGGAAGAGGGTACACTGGCCAAGTGGCTGGTGAAGGAAGGCGACACAGTGTCGTCTGGCGACGTTCTGGCCGAAATCGAAACCGACAAGGCGACCATGGAATTCGAGGCCGTCGACGAGGGCGTGATCGGTCGCATCGTCGTCGCCGAGGGCACTGCGGAGGTGAAAGTCGGCACCGTGATCGCGGTCCTTCTGGAAGAGGGCGAGACGGCGGAGGACATCGGCACATCCGCAGAGAGTACAGCCGAGACGCCCGCCACCCCCGAAGAAGAACCGGCAGCGCCCAAAACCGACAGCCACGCCGCGCCGCCGGCGCCGGAACGTGCAGACGGCGAACGGATCTTCGCCTCTCCCCTCGCCCGGCGCATCGCCGCGCAGAAAGGTTTGGACCTATCGCGGATCACTGGCTCCGGCCCGCGCGGACGGATCGTGAAGGCCGACGTGGAAAGTGCGACCGCCGAGCCCGCCGCGGCGAAACCGGCAGCCGCTGCCGCCACGCCCGCTGTGGCGCCCGCCAAAGCCGCACCGACGCCGGTCG
The DNA here is from genome assembly GCF_039724765.1 of Sagittula stellata E-37. NCBI lineage: Bacteria > Pseudomonadati > Pseudomonadota > Alphaproteobacteria > Rhodobacterales > Roseobacteraceae > Sagittula > Sagittula stellata. The sequence continues at coordinate 2,971,771 of NZ_CP155729.1, forward strand.
ATCCGTCCTCGGTCGCGGCGCTCTACGCGGACCGCGACTATACCGAGGTGCCGCTGGACGGCATGCGCCGCACCATCGCCGCCCGCCTGACCGAAGCCAAGCAGACCATCCCGCATTTCTACCTGCGCCGGGACATCACGCTGGATGCGCTGATGGCCTTCCGCGCGCAACTGAACGAACAGCTCGCGCCGCGCGGTGTGAAGCTGTCTGTCAACGACTTCATCATCAAGGCCTGTGCGATGGCCCTTCAGCAGGTGCCGAAGGCGAATGCCGTCTGGGCGGGCGACCGCATCCTGCAATTGACACCTTCCGACGTGGCGGTCGCCGTCGCAATCGAGGGCGGGTTGTTCACGCCAGTCCTGCGCGATGCGCACCAGAAGACGCTGTCGGCGCTGTCGGCAGATATGAAGGACCTCGCGGCCCGTGCCCGCGACCGGAAGCTCGCACCGTCCGAATACCAGGGCGGCAGCTTCGCGATATCCAACCTTGGCATGTTCGGGATCGAGAACTTCGATGCGGTCATCAACCCGCCGCACGGCGCGATCCTCGCGGTCGGCGCAGGGGTGAAGAAACCCGTCGTCAACGCGGACGGCGCGCTGGCCGTGGCGACCGTCATGTCGGTCACGCTGTCCGTGGATCACCGCGTGATCGACGGCGCGCTCGGTGCCGAACTGCTGACCGCGATCAAGGGAAACCTCGAGAACCCGCTGGCCATGCTGGCCTGAGCGCTTCCGCAGCTGGTCCATTCGCAACAACGAAGAAACGCCACCAAACGAAAAGCCCCGGTCATGACCGGGGCTTTTAAACCGTCTGGCCGGATCACATGCCCAGCGTTTCGCCACGCAGGATCTGGTCCATCTCCTTGGAGGGCTGGTCGCAGCCGGCCTCGCCCACGATCTTCGCGGGGACCCCCGCCACGGTGGTGCACGGCGGCACTTCTTTCAGCACGACAGACCCCGCCGCAATGCGCGAGCAGTGGCCGACCGTGATGTTACCCAACACCTTGGCACCTGCCCCGATCAGCACGTTGTTCCCGATCTTGGGATGGCGGTCGGAGTCTTCTTTCCCTGTGCCGCCAAGCGTGACCGAGTGCAGCATGGACACGTTGTCGCCCACGACAGCCGTTTCCCCGATCACGATGGAATGCGCGTGGTCGATCATGATGCCGCGCCCGATACGGGCCGCCGGGTGGATGTCCGTGCCGAAGACCTCGGAGGACCGCATCTGGAAGAAATACGCCAGATCCTTGCGCCCCTGCGTCCAGAGCCAATGCGCCACGCGATAAGCCTGCACCGCCTGGAAGCCCTTGAAGAAAAGCAACGGCTGCAGGTAGCGGTGGCACGCCGGGTCACGCTCGTAGGTCGCGGTGATATCGGCCCGCGCCGCATGGGCAAGGTCCGGATCCGCCGAATACGCTTCGTCGCAGATTTCCCGGAGGATCTGTTCGGACATCTCGCCGTTGGCCAGCTTCAACGAAGTCCGGTAGCTCAGCGCCCTTTCCATCGTCGGATGGTGCAGGATGGAGTAATGCACCAGACCGCCCAGCAAGGGTTCATGCGCCACGGCTTCTTCGGCTTCACGGGCGATGCGCGCCCAGACCGGGTCGACCTCGGCCAGTTTCATGCGTGTCTCGGCCATCTGGCATCCTCCTTTGACCACGGTAAGATAGCAGATAGGGTCTGGGGAGCGAAACGCAAATCCTTGATGAGGACCATCGCGATCATGGATGAACGGAAAGTTCCGGCATTTCGTCAGGACATAGGCAGACGCCTGGCCGAACTCGACCAAGAGGATGTGCTCGGCGAACGGAGCCAGCGGGTCGTCGAACTCGACCAGCAGTCGGTCGGCCGGCTGTCACGGCAGGATGCGCTTCTGAACCAGTCGATGGCCAAGGCGACGCAAGCCCGGCGGAATACATACAGGCGCGCGTTGCAGGCCGCCTTGCGGAGAATCGAAGAAGGTGAATTCGGCTATTGCGCCGATTGCGGCGAGGACATCGACCGCGCCCGGCTTGAACTCGAACCGACGGTGTTGCGCTGCATGTCCTGCGCAAGAGGATGACCGAACCGGCTACGCTTCGGCCGTTTGTCGGTAACAAGGACAGGACACTTCAGACGACCGCTGCGATGCAGTTTGTGTCAGGGCAATATCGGCCGCTCCGAAGTCGCCGACGCGGACGCATCACTGCCCCAGATAGGAGGCAACGTACCAGAGTGGCGACGGCCCGCGCCACCGCCAGTTCAGTCATAGGCCGCACCGGTCTTATGCGGTGAGGTCCACAGTCGCGAAAGGCCCTGCTCCGTAGCGCGACGAGATCTGCGCCACCGAGATGTTGTATGCGCCAACGATCCCGTCAGACGCCCGTGACAGTGCACTGTAGGTCCATTCCGGGACGGACACCTGCACCTCGCGCAGCGTGCTGCTGCCTTGCATGACCCGCACGAGGTAGGCCTCGCTGTCTTCTGCGAGGGGCACTTCGTATCCGTCCCAACTGTCGCCATCGATGCGCGTGCGCCGGACCCAACTGACGGTCGTGTCCCCGGCGCTTTCGGTGGCTGACAGGTGCGCCGGACGATAGGGCCGGAGCCCGTTGCCGTCGAAGGCGTGGACCTGATGCGTGTAACTCGGATCGTCGTAAGGTCTCTGGGCCGGACCGATCCTGAAATGACGCGACACGCGCCGCAGGTGACCGGCCATCGTTATCTGCCGCGGCGCGCCGTTCATCAGCACGACCCACGACCCAACAGGCCATGTATGCGGCATCAGAGCGTCAGAGCCCGCCTGACCGCGCAAACGATGGGACAAAAGCCAGCGCCCCTCCCCGACCAGCGTCGCATCGCGGAACTGGAACAGTTCCCAGTTGCCCGGTGTACCGTCTCCGATTGCCATCAGGTTCCCCCCCGTCAGAAAGGCCTCTGCGCCGATCGACTGCAAGACGCCGTTCGCCAACCGGACCTGAAGCGGGGCGCCCGGATCGATCAGACCGGGCCGCGCCGCCAAAAGCGGGGTTTCCGTGATGCCCACAACGGCGCGACCGGGAACGAGCACGTTTGCGAGGTAGTCCGCATCCTGCGACGCGTCGTAGACCGAAACCGCACCGGGCCACGGCTCGGCCGTAACGGCAAGGTGCGGGGCGTGCGGCACTTCTTCCCCGGTCGTCAACGGCAGGTCCATGAACAGAGGCGTAACCGGCACGGCAGGCACGAAGGGCCGCAAACGGGTGGCGTCCTCGGTGAAAGTCGAAGGCAGGAAGACATCCGGCTCGATGCGCACCGCATCGACGATCTGGTGTTCCATGACCTCAACCTTGTCGACCCGCGCAAGAACAGGGCCGGACTTCGTCGGCAGGCGCACAGTGTCCCCGGCCCCCACACGCAGACATGACGGCGGCAAGGCGAACCGCAGGCTGTCGCGGGACACGCGGGCCTCCGAAAGCCAGCGCTCCGCGATCTGCCGCCCTTCGGTACGCGTGAGCGCCAGCGGCAACTCGGTTTCGGCAATGGCATGCGTCTCGTCGTCAGGCAGGATCGCTTCTTCCGAGGCAGCCTGATGATCCGCGTCGGCAAGCAAGAACCCGAGACGGACACGACCCGACATCTCTGCCGCACCGGCGCGTGTCTCGACAAGGTCGCCGTCGAGTTCGTCGCTCACCGCCAGATCCTCGACCGCGATTTCAACGGGCGAGCGTCCCGACCGCATCCGGAAAACCAGCAGACCGTCACGCTCGACCGCGTCGAAGCCGTAGGCCAGCATGAGCGGCTGAAGGGCTTTGCGCGCATCTGCGATCTGCGGCACGGCATAGCCCCGGACGAACCCGGCAAGCCCGCTGGTGTCGATCTGCGTCAAACCGACGCGATGACAGATTTCCGTGACGACAGAGGCCAGCGAGCGCCCGGATGCCCTGCCGTTCAGCCAATGCCCCGCACGATAGTTCGGCCCGTCCGACCACAGCGCGGCATTGCCCGGAAACCACGGATAAGGCCGGGCATCCCAGGCCCAGACAAAGGCGCGCGACATGTCGAGCATGGGCGCCTCGTAGACGTCCGACACCGGGTTATTGGACGGGTCCATCCAGTAGCCCAGCAAAGCCTGCAGATAGGCGCGCTGGATCGCCTCGTCACGAAGACCGTTGGAATAATACGGGAGGCTCGATTCCGAAGACTTGGGATCGAGGAACTTGTTGGGCTGGTTCGTGCCCTTGTCAACCGCGGCGCAGCCCAGCTCGGTGAACCAAACCGGCTTCATGCCCGGCTCCCAGTCAGTTGGCGTTTCCTGGCGTTCTCCGCCGATGCGCTCGTGATGACGGTTCTGCCACCAGTTGCGAATGTCCTTGTAGCGCCAGACCCACGGCTCGTCGTGGGCCTCGTCGGTGATCGGTTCGCGCCGCTGCGCTTCTCGGGCTTCGTCGGTCGGGTAATACCAGTCGTAGCCCTCGCCGCCTTCGATGTTGGCGGTGAGGTAGTCAAGGTTATGCACCTGTCCCCATGCCGCATCGGCGTGGTCCTCGCCATCGCGCCAATCGGACAGCGGCATGTAGTTGTCGATGCCGACGAAGTCGATTTCCGGATCGGACCAAAGGGGGTCGAGATGAAAGTACAGATCCCCGGGCGCTTCCGGCGGATGATAGCCAAAGTACTCCGTCCAGTCCGCCGCATAACCGATCCGCACACCCGGCCCGAGAAGCGCGCGGCATTCCGCTGCCAGCGCCCTGAGTTCCGCCACAGCGGCGAAGCCCGCAGCGCCACGGATCTGGGTAAGGCCGACCATCTCCGACCCGATGCAGAAGGAGTCGACACCGCCCGCCGCGACGCACAGTGCCGCCTGATGCAGAATGAACCGACGGTAGCGCCACTCCGCCGGATCAGTGTAGGTCACCATGCCGTCGCCAACCGTGAAGTCCGAGGCCGAAACCGTGCCGAAGAAGGCAGCGACCTCTGCATCCGCCGCCACAGTGCTATCGGGCGTCCCGGCACGTCCCGGCGCAGTGCTGAGCGTGATCCGGCCACGCCAAGGAAAGGCTGGCTGACCGGTTTCGCCCGTCCATGGATTTTCCAAGGAATTGCCCGTGTTCTGCTCCATCAGGATGAAGGGATAATACATCACCTTCAGCGCATTGGCGTTCATGCGGCGGATCGCCTGAACCACGGATTGATCCGTCGGCGTGCCGCCGTAGACCGGCCGGCCCGCGTCCTGCGGAACGACCCCGGCGGCACCACGGGTCAATCCGCTGACCGTCCACGGCATCCGCCCGTCATGGGCCGTCTGCTCCACCTTCGGCTTGATCTCGCACATGCCACAGCGCAGATCGTCGCCGAACCAACTGACAATAAGCGAGGTCGCTTCGCATGCGGGTACCTCGTCCGTGAGTTGCCGGAGCGAGGTGTTGAAGTCCGGTTCTTCGGACGGAGAGTTCACGTTGGCCACCGCTACGCCACCCGGCCCTGCTCCGAACAGAGCGTCGGTCGAGGCCTGATAGGCCCAGTACACCGGCTCCGTCGCAAGGGCGTATTCGCCTGTGCCGGGGATCATCGCCACGCCGCGCACAAGATCCGGAACGTCCGAGGCGCTGTTGTCCGGGCGGGTGATTTCGAAACTGAACTGCGGGACACGGTTGCCGAAACGGGACAGATCCAGATCCTCGATGACAACGTAGGCCGTGCCGCGATAGGCCGGGACAAGCCCGCTGCCTTCCACCGCTTCGATCTTCGGATCCGGCAACTGGTCGGCTTTGCCGCGATAGACGCGCATGTCGAGATCATGCAAAGGAATCTCGGCGCCGTCGGCCCAGACGCGACCGACGCTGGCAATCTCGCCCTCACACAAGGCAAGTGCCAGGCTGACGGAATAGCTGTACTGCCGCACCACCGGCTGCGCCGGCTGTCTCGGCGCTGTGCCCTTGCCACCGCCACCGCCGCCGCTTTCATGGACATGCTCCATGAACTCCGTCGACCAGATCACGTGGCCACCGACGCGCATGCGCCCATAGACCTGCGCAATGGGTTGGCCTTCTCCCGTGCCGGTCAGACGGAAGCGGTCCACCTGCCCGGTCTCGACGACGTCAGACCCCTGCCCCATCACCCGTTGGTTCATCAGGCGTGCATCGACGGCGCGCCCCACCGCAGCCCCCGCAAAACGACCCACCGCCATCGCGGAAAGGCCCAGGACAGAGCCGCCGATTGAGCCGCCGATCGCCGCCCCTGCGGCGGAAAGTAGGATCGTTGCCATGCGTCAGCCCTCCGATGAAACCTGTTGGGGAAAGGAGAAACGGGCCACGACGCGCCGGGCCCATGGCGCGCTGAACGCGCTTTCGATGACCCCATGCCCGGAATAGGCATGCACGAACGTCGGGTCTGTCCCCGTCTCCGCCTGGAGGCCGATGTGCTTTGCCACCGCGCCATCCCGCATCCTGAAAAGAAGCACGTCGCCAGCCTCGACCAGATCGACCGGCTTGGATCGCAGATGGGCCAGCCCGGCACGCCACAGCCGTTCGTCGCCCTGCGGTTCCGACCAGTCGCGGGTGTATGGCGGCACGGCCTCCGGCTCGGGTCCCACCATGTCGCGCCAGACCCCGCGCAAGAGCCCGAGACAGTCGCACCCCGCCCCCCGGAGCGACGCCTGGTGCACGTAAGGCGTTCCGATCCAGGAGCGCGCCGTTTCGACAACCGCGTTCATCGGCGGCTCCCCCCGTTCCGGGCCTTTGCCAAAGCCGGCTGCACGGTGATCCAGTCGTCCTCCGGAACATCCGGAAACCCATGGAAGTTGATGGCGTTGCCGAACTTCAGGCGGCAGGTCTCGAACCTCTTGTCGCATCCGGCGACAAGCCGCACCGTGTCGCCCGCCGCTGGCTGGGCGCGCAACGGTTCCCAGAGTTCGATCAGCCGTGTGCCATCGCGCGCCAAATGATCGCGCTTTATTATGCCGGAAAGCCCTTCGGCATCACCCGTCAGGACGGTCAGGCGGCCGCGCTGAAACCAGCCCGGACCGAACCCGCCAAGCGGCCCGGCGCGAAAGACCCGCGCTTCCTCTACCCCTTCCAGATCCCCTTCGAACGTGTAGCCCCCGGTGTTCGGATCGAACCCGCAGGCCGCATCCCCCAGGACCGCCGTGCAGGGCTTCTGGTAGACGCGGCCCACCGGGCGGTTCAGCGCCTCCGTCAGGCCACGCAGTTCCGCGTGGAAGGCCCCGGCGCTGCGGCGAACCTCGCCGATATGTCCCCGAAACATCACCCGCCGTGCGTCCACATCCGCCCAGTTCACCAGCCAGGCGACAACCTCCGCCCCGTCGAAACGCCCTGCCGCGATGTCCTTCTCGCGGATCGACGTGTCGCTGAGCGCGCCCATAGCCTCTGTGTTGTCGACAGACAGTCCCGTCGACTGGGCAAGCGCCTTGGCAGACAGACCCGTATCCGCCTTGAAGACGATACCGTCAAAGGTCAGTTCCCGATCGTGATCGGTGAAGCCGAAGACGACCCCGTCCCGGCGGGTGACGGCCCAGGCGCGGGCGACGGTGGTGACACCGGTCGCCAGGTGCACGTGCAGCTCTTCCTGTCCCATCAGATCCGCACCTCGACAACCGGCACGTCCGGCACCTGGCCGGCCTGGAAACTGGACACACTTACGTTGATCCGGTCCGTGTCGAACCGCACTGGCACGTCGAATTCGAACCCGGCCGAGATTTCCACGTCGTTCATCGGCGCCTCGGTGAAGGTGATGATCCCAGTCGCGGTGTCGATCTCGAAGTGCACGCCCTCGAACATCCGGTCGTCCTGAACCGCCGCGACCACTGTACCGGCGACAGGTTTCGTGATCGGCCGCGCATAGGCCCCCTCGCCCGACGTGTAGGTCTTGATGAGCTGGAAGCTCGTCGTGACGCCGTCACCCCGCGCGATCACCTGATCGCCCGTGGCAACCGTTCGCGAAGGGGCGCACGACTTGTAGTCGGCCCAGTCCTTCCAGCGAAACCCGTTCAACTGGCCTTGCCGCGCCTCGAAGAAGGCGATCAGCGCCGCCATGTCGTCGAGCGAACGAAGCCCGAGTCCCGCATCGTAGCGGCGGCGGGAGTGCGCCCATGGCGTGTTGCGTTCCTCGAAACCACTGGTCAACGTCACGATATCGGTCCGCCGCTCCGGCCCTCCGACCGAGCCGAAACTCAGATCGGCCGGAAATCTTACCTCGTGAAAAGCCATGTATCCCTCCGATTACCTGTTCCGCGCGCCACGGCTCAGCGCCTGGCTCATGCGGGCCGCGATCTGGCTCTGGCTGCGTTCGAACGAACGGGCGTCCGGGGTCGAGATGTTCATCACGACCGTCACCGGTGCACCGCCGCCAGCGGCGCGCACCCCCAGTTTGCCGTCCGGGCCACGGGTCAGCGGCATGATCGCCTCCGGTCCGGCCTCGCCCATCAGGCCTGTTCCTGCCCGCATCGGGAAGTAGGTCGGGCCGCTGACCACACCGCCTGTGGCAAACGGCATGACGCGCCCCTGGGTGAACCCACCGCCCTTCGCGAACGGAGACAGATCGCCGAACAGCGCCGAGACACCCGAGGCGAGAAAGCCGCCCACATGGTTGGCGACTGGCTTGACCGCCGCCCTCCACGCCGCGTCGATCATCGACCGCGCGACGGTATCGAGCGCATCCGACAGCTTCATTCCGTCCAGCACGACGCCGTCGATGGCGCGCGCCACACCTCGGCTCATGGTCGAGTCCAACCGCGTGGCGCTGCGTCCCGTCTCCGAGAAGGTCGTGTTGATCCGCCGCATTTCCGCGTCGAACGCCTGCGCCATTCCCGCCGCGTTGCCCAGCGACCGTTCGAGGCGGGTTGCCTCGTCGGCCAGATCGTCATCCAGATCGAAACCGCTCATCTTTCGTCACTCCTGTCCGGAAGGGCCGACATCAGTTCCGCCAGCCGCTTGCGTCCCAGCGGCCGCGTGCCGGACCCCTCGCCCAGCAGAAGCTGCAACTCCGCCGGCGTCAGGTCCCAGAATTCGCGGGGGCGCAGTCCGAGACCGCGCATCCCCGCGCGCATCAGCGCAGGCCAGTCAAACCCCGTCATTGGCCGCCTCCGGCAGCATGAAGGCGCGCGCCAGCAGTTCCGCCGCGGCCTTTGCCGCACCCACCGGACCGCCCTCGATCTCCGCCGACAACAGATCCGGGGCATGGCCGGTCCATCCGCCGCCGCGCAGTCCTGCGACGATCAGTGCCAACACGTCCCGCGTGCTGAACCGGCCATCCTCGAACCGCTGTACCAGTTCCACGAGCGAGCCCGTCTCCAGCCCAGCTTCCAGTTCGGCCAGCGCACCCAGCGTCAGCCGCATCACGTGGCGCTCGTCATTGATGACCAACGCCACATCCCCCCGCCACGGATTGGCCATCACGCCGCCGGTTGTGCCGTAAAGGCGAGCTGGCCGGCCGAAGCCAGCGACATCTCGTAGGTCGCTTCGCCGTTGTGCGACCCGGCGTATTCGATCGCAGTCACCTGAAAGGCGCCCTCGACCGTCCCGAAATCGGGGATGATGATCTGGAAGGCCGGCGTCTCTCCATCGAAGAAGATCTGCCGCGCGCGTTCGTCCGTGGTGTCGTCCTTGAACACGCCCGAGCCGCTGATATTGGCCGACTTGACGCCCGCCCCAGCCAGCAGTTCGCGCCAACCGCCCTGGCTTTCCAGCGTCGTCACGTCCACGCTTTCCGCGTTGAAACTGACCCGCGTGGCCCGCAGCCCCGCCATCGTCTGGAACGTGCCGGTCCCGGTCATGTCCACCTTGATCAAAAGATCCTTGCCGTTCTGAGCAGCCATCTGTCTCACTCCTGGATGAAAAGCTTCAGTTGTCCTCGACCCGCGCACGGAACGTGAGGTCGATGCGCCGGCGACCTTCGCCGGCCAGCGCCGCCCTGGCCTTGTGGAACCACAGCCCCACCAGGCGACCTCGTCCCAGCGTCAGGTCCGCGCCGTGCAAGGCGTCGCTCACTGCGGCGGCGGCCTCCTTGGCGGAAAGAAAGCCCGCGTGCTCCGTCACGACGGAGATCACGAACTGGTGCCACGCGCCCGCGCCGGTCTGGTCTCCGGCCTCCTCCACCCGTTCAGGTCCGAGGGCCACGTAGATCGGGGGAAGTGCGCCGGTGGGGACCTTGTCGTGGACCTCGGCGCCGACAACTGCCGTCAGTGCAGTGTCGGATTGAAGCCGCGCGTAGACCGCCGCCTGCAACGCTCCTGCGATTGCATAGGTCATGCGGAAACCTCCTCGGTGCAGCGGCAGTCCAGGTACATGCCGCGAGGCTCTACCTCCGTGACCGCTTCGATCAGGAAAATCCTGGTCGCCATGACAAAGCGCTGTCCCGCGACGGGGCGGCTCGAATGACCCACCGGGGCGCCCCGCACTGTCACGGTGAATCCCGCGGAGGACATTGCCCCGGCCTCGCCCTCGGTCTGACGCCCGCTCCGCGGATCGACCCGCGCCCAAAGCGTACCGATCGCCGACCACACGCGCGTGTAACCGCCAGCGCCATCCGCAACGTCCTGTGGCGCTTCCAGCACGAGCCGCCGGTTCAGCGTCGCGACACTTTTCGGACCGCCACCTCCCAACGCGCTCATGCCCCCAGCCCCAGACGGATCGGACGGTAACGGGCGATCAGGCTCGTCACGCCGAAGGGCATGCAGCCCTGGCTCAGCGCGGTTTCGTCCCGATACTCGTAATAATGCGACGCCAACAGCATGACGGCCTGTTTCAGATCGTCAGGAACGTCGGAAAAGTCCGTGCCGTAGCCCGCCTGAAAACGGATCTCGATTGCGCCGCCATCGGCAACCGACGGAAAGCTCGCGGCCACTGCGCGCACCTTCGGCGTGAAGGTGTCACGCTGGAGCCGGTAGGCGGACGGATCGAGTGTCTGCGGAACGCCGTAGCCGTCGATGATCGTCACCTCGGCGATGCTCTGCACCGGCGAAATGGGCAGCTTCTGCACGCTCCGCTCCTGCCAGTCGTCCAGTGTCAGGACGAACCCGCGCTGCACAAGCGCCTTGGACGTCCTCGCCTCGATGGCTGCCATGGCCGCCCTGAGAAACGACACCAGCACGCTGTCCTGCAAATCGGTCTCCGCAAAGCCGCTGCCCAGCCGCAGATGCTCTTTCAGCCCGGCCACCGGAAGGGCTGCCTCCGCCACTTGTGTTTCTTCCACCAACATCATGTCTGTTCTCCGATATGCTCGGCCTTGGGGCCTCATCGACAGGTGGGCGCGCGCCGCCCAGGCTGCTCGGGCGGAGGGGAAGCTGGACAACTCGGGACCACGCGCGCCCGTCAGAGGGCGGTCTCGCGCCCCCTGTCCGGTGCACGCTTACGAGGTCGAGACACGCAGCAGCTTGATCGCCGCGTAGTCGCTGACGCCGCCGCCCACGCGCTTGGACGCGTAGAACAGGACGTGCGGCTTGGCCGAGAACGGGTCGCGCAGGACACGGATGTCCGGGCGTTCCGCGATGGTGTAACCCGCGCCGAAATCGCCGAACGCGATGGGGTACTCGTCAGCGGCGATGTCCGGCATGTCCTCGGAAATCAGGACCTTGTAGCCCAGAAGGCGCGCGGGCTCTGCCGCGGCAAGGCCGTCGGCCCACAGGTGGCGACCATCCGCGTCCTTCAGCTTGCGCAGGGCGCCCGCGGTCTTGGAGTTCATCACAAAGGTCGCGTTCGAGCGATACCGGCTGTCGAGCCCGTAAATCAGGTCGATCACGCAATCGCCGTCGCCCAGGCCCGCGGCCGCGCCAGTGGGCACATAACCCAAAGACCCCCAGGCCCAGGCGGTATTCGCGACGATGGCGTTCGTCAGCAGACCGGAAGGCTTGTCGACGCCATCGCCGTTGATGAAGGCCGCCGCTTCGGCGCGGATGAACTTGTCGGCGATGCGCGATGCCAGCCACGATTCCACGTCGAAGGCGGAGTCGTCCAGCAGGCGCTGCGACACCTTGGGCATCGCGTTCAGCTCGTACAGCGGAATGGAGATGCGCTCGATTGTCGGCGACGTGGTCTCGGCTGCGGTCGAGGTCTCGGTCGCCCAGCCGGCGCCGGTATCGTTGCGGTCGATCAGGACGTCGAAGGCGGAGGCTTCCACGTTCACCACGTTGGAAATCGCACGGATCGAGACGAGGCTGTCGAGCTTCGACTTGATGATCGCAGAAGTCTGCGGATCGACGAGGTAGCCGCCATCGGCATTCACCGCCGTGGACATCGCCTTGCCTTCAAGCTCGATGCCGCGCAGGCCGTCGTCGTCGCCCGACCGGAGGTATGCGTCGAACGCCTTGAGATGGGGGGCTTCGACCTCGGCGCGGGTCGAAAGGGTCGGCCGTTTCGCCAGTGCGGTCTTGTGATCAAGCATGGTCAGTCGCTCTTCCTGTTTTGCAAGCTTCTCTTCCAGATCGGCCGCGAGGGCCTTGTAGTCCCCGATCAGTCCCGCCATCGCGGCACTCACCCGGGCGACCGGAGACACATCTTCCCCGGTCCGAGACGTGGTCTCGGGTTTGCTCATCCTTGTTTCCCTCATGAGTGGCGCGCGTCAGTCGCCCGCCAGGTTCAGGCGCATGCCCTCCAGGGCCTCCGCCAACGCATGCAGGCCACCGTCTTCGGGACGATCCTCGCCCTTCGCGGCAACCCGCGCACTGGGCAGCATCGGGAAAGTCACAAGCGACACCTCCCAAAGCTCCAGTTCCGCCAGGAGCCTGCGGCCCCCGTCATCCTTGCTGGACTTGATCGTGCGATAGCCGATCGAAAGCCCGTCGATGGCGCCCGCCTCGATCAGGGCTGCGGCCTCGCGGCCCTTCGCCACCGTGTCGAGAAGACGGCCCTTCACGTAAAGCCCGCGCTCATCTTCCCGCACTTGCTCCCAGACACCGATGGGCTGGGCGGGGTCGTGCTGCCACAGCATCTTGACCGCGCGTCCCTCCGCCAGAAGCCGTTTCAAAGAGCGGGCATAGGCGCCACGGGCCACCACGTCGCCGCCCTGATCGCACTTCCCGAACAGCGAGGCATACCCTTCGATGCGGGTGCCTTCGACGACCGTGACATCGGTGTCGAAGCGGCAGAACTTGTGTTCCAGATCCATTTCCGATCCTCCTCTGGTGCAGCCCTCAGGGCGTCACCTGCATGAACCCCTGAAAAGCTTCCGCCAGGATCACCCCGGCAACGCCGTAGACGGCCAGCCACAACCGCCGCTCCAGCCGTTCCATCAGCGCTTCCAGTCGACGGAACCTGTCGGTCAACCCGTCGTACTGCAACTTCGAGACGCGCTCGTGCGCTTCCAGCCGAAGCCCCGGCGCGCAGGCGAAGGTCTCTGCCCGGCTGCGCATGTCAGTCATCCTGAGCCTCCTCCGGAAGCGCGGGCAAGCCCAGCAACTGGCGCTTCTCCGCAGTGGTCAGGAACTCGGCCCCGGCCACCCGGTTCCAGACCGCGTCCCGCTCCACGGCGAGTGCAGGCACCTGATCGAGATCGGGCGACAGCACGATCTCCTCTCCGGTAAAGGAGGACAGCCAGCGCCCCACCGCATGCGTCACCTTCGACGCCAGCGGCAGCACCGTCTGGCGATAGAACGCCCGGTGTGCCTCCGCGTAGTTCGAATAGGTCGCCTCGCCCTGGATTCCCAACAGCATGGGCGGCACACCGAAGGCCACGGCGATCTCGCGCGCCGCCGCTTCCTTGGTCTTCTGGAACTCCATGTCGGAGGGCGAGAAACCCATCGGCTTCCAGTCCAGCCCGCCTTCCAGCAGCATCGGCCGGCCCGCATTCCGCGCGCCCTGATGATGCGCCTCCATCTCGGCGGTCAGCCGGTCGTACTGTTCGGTCGTAAGGTGCCCCTGCCCCTCGGTGCCCTTCCAGACGATGGCGCCCGAAGGCCGGGCTGCGTTGTCCAGCAGCCCCTTGGACCAGCGCGACGCCGAATTGTGCACATCGACCGCCTGGGCCGCCGCCTGAAGCGGGGAAAGACCGTAGTGATCATCCTGCGGATGGAACGTCTTGACGTGCAGCACCGGAGAAACCGGCCCGGTCACGTTGAAACGGTGCTTTCGGCCGCCGACCTCATAGACATAGGCCACGGGCCAGCCATCGGCTCCGGGCACGACGCTCATCCGGTCGCTGCGCAGCACGTGCAGCTCGAACGGCAGCCCGGCATCGCCCGCCACCGCTTCAAGGTATCCGTCACCGGACAGCAGCATCTGCCCATAGAGCGCCTCGAACAGTTCGGCTCGGCCCTGGCCGCTGTTGGGCTGAGTGATCAGCCTGACGATCGGATGGTCGACGTAACGCGTGTCCCGATCCTGCAGCACCAGCGGCAACGCCGCCGCCGCCTCGCAGATCAGCTTGACCGCGCGAAACCCCACCGGATTGCCCGAGAACGCCTGCTTTGTCAGCGACACCGTGTCCCGGGGGCTCCACGCGATGCGGCCGGCGGACATGTGGGCCACGACACGACCCGTGGCCGAGGCCTTCACCTCCGGCACGGACCCAGCGTTCCGCGTATCCTGTCGCCGCAGAAAGTCGAAAACCATGTTTGTGCTCCTTTTCCCTCCGGCCGTTCCGCCGCGCCGCAGACCATCGGCCGCAGCCCCGAAAGGTCTGCGTCCCCTGGCGTATCCCGCTATCCCGAAAACGGCGGACGGTCGGTCCATCCGCGCTTCGAAAGCCACCCTATGAATAGCGGGTTAACAAGCCTTCAGCGTAGCGAACGCTGCCCAGCGCAGATGCGATCTTAAGCCAAATCAAACACTTACCCGGCACTCCGCACGCGCGGGTTGACCGGCGGTCTGCCGGATACGATCAGGTGCGACACCGCCCAGACCAGCGCATCCACCCGGTCGGGGCTGCCGCCTCCCTGGAATCCCATGGGGGTCATCAGGCAAAGCTGCGCTTCCAGGTCCGCCAGTCCCGCCGCATGAAAGACGCGCCCCTGTTCGTAAAGCGCGGCGACCGGCTCCGCCCGCACCGCCTTACCGTCGCAGGCATGGACGCGCGTGACAGGCAGGTATGGGTCGACCTGCCTCAGCACGTTCTCGACCATCGCGCCACCCTGGTTGACCTCTGCCACCACGCGGTCCGCATTCCAGCGGCGCGCCGCCTCGACCGCGCAGGCGGCCCATTCCGCCGGGCGCCGCCCCTGCACGCTGGCATCCTCCAGCACATAGGCTGTCAGTAGCCCGTCCTTGCCGCGCGCCGCACCGGCGACCACGATCCCGCAGGCGTCCGACCGCTTGCCGTCGCCCGCTGGCGGATCGACCGCCACAACGATCCGGTCGAGCGCGGGCAGCATGCCACAGCGCTGTGCATCCAGCAGGTCGCGCGTCCACATCGCACCGTCGACCTCGTCAAGAAGCAGGCCGTCAAGCTCCTGCATTCCGAGCGAGGAATTGGCATAGCGCGAACGCACCTCGTCCAGGAAGCTGCGCGCCAGATGCGCGGCGTTCACCTCGGTGGGCGCATGGGTCGTCACGGTGGACTCCAGCGCCAGCAAAGCCTTCAGCACGCCGACGTTGCGCGGCGTCGTCGTCACGCAGACTTGCGGATGATCACCCAGTCGCAGACCGAACTGGAGCATGTCCCACGTATCCTGCCCGCGCTTCCACTTCGCCAGCTCGTCCACCCAGGCGCCGTCGAACTGCGGCCCGCGCAGGGCCTCCGGCTCGCTTGCGGAATAGATCATCGCCTCCGCGCCGTTGGGCCAGACGAGGCACTTTCGCGACGCCTGCCACAGCGGACGCCGGTCGGGCGGCGAACAGGCGAGGATGCCGCTGTCGCCGAACACCATCACCTCGCGCGCCTGATCGAAGGTCTCGCCGATGATCGCCATGCGCTTGCACCGGCCCGGCTTCATCGGACGCGCGCCTTCGACTTGCGCGCGCACCCACTCGGCCCCGGCGCGCGTCTTGCCCGCGCCGCGGCCGCCCAGGATCACCCAGGTCCGCCAGTCGCCCTCCGGCGGAAGCTGGTGAGGATGCGCCCAGAAATCGAAAAGGTAGGGGAGCGCGATGCGCCCCCCTTCCGACAGTGCATTCCAGAACTCAATCTGCACCTCGGCAGGCGCGGAGGCGATCCAGGCGGCACCGGACCTCAAATCTGGCTGCTTCGAGGTCGAGTCCATAGGATCCGACGATTCCGGTTGTTTTCCTCTTGATTTCATCCAGTTCAAGCTCCGTTTCCCGGGCGGCCTTCAGCCAGTAGCGCAGGTCGTTCAGCGACGTGCCCAGCTCGGCCTTCTTCACCCCTCCATTCCGGACTTTCTCCGCCAGCTCGCGAATATCCGCGACCAGGTCCTTCAGCGTCTGCGCAATCTCGTCCCGTTGCGCTTCCAGACGCGCCGTCTCGCACACCGGAACCACCAGTGTGCAGCCGGTCACCTTCTTGCTGCTCATATGCTCGACACCTTTCTTGCCTGTAGGTTGCCCCTCCTCGGGCAGGAGACGAAAAAGACCCGCCAGGGTTTCCCCCGCGGGCCTCTGCCGCACCTTGTCCAGCATGCCGTGAACGCTACTCCCCTCCGTGCGCCCGGTCAATCCGGGCGCCGAACGCAACGCGTTGAATCCCTTCACACTTCCGGACCAATGGTTAACACGGCTTGCCCCGCCTCTCCGGCTCTGGCACACCGGTCCCAAACCCGAAAAGGAGCCGCCCATGCCGCAATTGTCCAAGCGTATCAGCACCCTCAACGGTGACGGCTCCGACGGTTGGGGCGTGTTCTACAAGGCGCGCGCCCTCAAGGCCGAAGGCCGGGACATCCTCGAACTGACCATTGGCGAGCACGACATCGGCACCGATCAGGCGATCCTGGACGAGATGCACCGCGCCGCCAGCGCCGGGCACACCGGCTATGCGATGGTGCCCGGGGTCGATGCCCTGCGCGACCGGATCGCAAGCCGTGTCTCCAACCGCACAGGGGTCGCCACCACCCGCGACAACGTGCTCGTGACACCCGGCGGTCAGGCCGCCTTGTTCTCCGCTCACATGGCGGTGCTGGCCCCGGGCGAGACGGGCCTCTTCATCGACCCCTACTATGCCACCTATCCCGGCACGATCCGTGCCGCTTCCGGCATCCCGCATGCCATAGCCACCCGGGCGGAGGACGCCTTCCTGCCGTCTTTCGACCAGATCGACGGCGCGGCCCGGGACACGAACGCACGCTCCCTTCTGGTCAATACGCCGAACAACCCGACCGGCACGCTCTACGGCGCGGAAACCCTCGATGGCATCGCGCGCGCCGCAGCCGCCAACGACCTCTGGGTGATTTCGGACGAGGTCTACGACACGCAGGTCTGGGAGGGCGCCCACGTCAGCCCGCGCGCCCTGCCCGGCATGGCGGACCGTACGATGGTCGTCGGCTCCATGTCGAAAAGCCACGCCATGACCGGCTCCCGCATCGGCTGGATCGTCGCCCCGGAAGAGGCCGTCTCCCGCCTGATCGACCTCGCCACGGCGACCACCTATGGCGTGCCCGGCTACATTCAGGACGGGGCACTTTTCGCACTGGAACAAGGCGATGCGGTCGAGGCCCATGTGGCCGAACCCTTCCGCCGGCGCCGTGCGCTTGTCCTGGATAGACTGGCCAGGCAGTCGGTGGTCACAGCCATCCCGTCGCGCGGTGCGATGTACCTGATGCTCGACATCCGCAAAACCGGCCTCGACGGGGAAACTTTCGCCTACCGCCTGCTCGACGCGCATCGCATCGCCGTCATGCCGGGGGAAAGCTTCGGTGCCGCGGCGGCGGGCCACGTGCGTGTGGCATTGACCGTCGCCGACGACCGGCTGTCGCATGCCATAGACACGCTGTGCGGCTTTGCGGCAGACCTGTCCGAGGCCCGCGTCGCGAGCGGAACGATGGCTTGAGTTATAGATACATTCGAAAAGAGAAAATTATCGAAGCGACACTTCGGTAACCAGATGTGCGGATGGTCGGTCAACTCTTTCAGCGAGGCCGGCCATGACTCTCCGCGAAACTGCTCTTGTCATCATGATCCCCCTTCTTGCCCTGATCGGCTACCTCACATGGTACGACTGGGCGGCCGGGCAGAACCGAATTGACCACCTCGACGCACAGGCGCGCGGCATCGCCGAGGCGGAGCTGATCAACAACCTCGTGCATGAACTCCAGAAAGAGCGGGGCTTTTCCGCCGGCTACACCTCGTCGGGCGGCACCAGCTTCGCCGATGCCCTTCCCGCCCAGCGGCTCGACACCGACGCGGCGCTTGCCGCCATTTCCGGCGCGCTGCCGATGGCACATGCCATGGCGCCCACCCCCATGGCAAACGCCGATGCCGCTATTGCCGAACTGGCCGACTGGCGGGCTGCGATCACCGCTACGGAAAAGACGGTGCCGGAACTGGCGGGCTGGTACACCGGCCTCATCAACACGCTGCTCACCACCGCCAACCGCGTGTCGGAGGCGCACGCGTCCGAAGGCCTTGCGCGGCTCGTGGAAGCCAAGACACTGGTCGGAAAGGCAAAGGAAAGCGCCGGGCTGGAGCGGGCGATGGGTGCCACGGGGCTTGGCGCCGGGGCCTTCGCGCCCGCCGTACACACCCGGTTCGTCAGCCTGGGCGCCGTTCAGGCTGCGGATCTGGCCGCCGCGGCGCAGGTCCTCGAACGCCCTGACTGGCTGGAAGCCCTTCGCCAGTCCGAAGCCGCGCAGACGGTGACCACTATGCGCGGAGTCCTGACCGCGTCCGTCCACACCGGTACAATGGGCGGCTATACCGCGCCCCAATGGTTCGCCGCCTCCACCGCCTGGATCGACAGCCTGCGCGCCCTCGAACTCGACCTGGCGCAGGAGATCAGGACAAACGCCGCGCTCCAGCGGGAGGAGACCGCCACACAACTGCGCAACACGGTTCTCCTGACGGTCGGCGCGGCGCTGACCGCCGCGCTCTTCTCCTTCCTTTTGTTCGAGAAGACACTCCGCCGGATTTCCAGCCTGATCGCCCTGATGGGGCACTATCGCGACGGCAACTTCGAACCCGAGGTTCCGCAGTCCTCCCAACGTTCGGAACTGGGGCGCATGGCGCGCGTCCTGGCGGACTTCAAGGCAGCGATGCTTTTCCAGCGACAGGACAGCGCCCGTGCCGAAGCCGAGGAAAGGGCCCGGTTGAACGGCACGCACCAGCAGGTCGTCGACATGGTCGCCGAAGGTCTGAACGCCCTCGCCAACGCCGATCTGACGCGCCGTTTCCACACGCCCCTCGATCCGAAGTACGATCACATCCGGCTCGACTTCAACTCGGCCGCCGACCGCCTGAACCGAGTGATCTCCGGTCTGGTGTCAGCCGTCACGCAGATCTCCGACCGCTCCCGCCAGATGCAGGACGGTGCGGAGGATCTCGCCCACCGGACGGAACAGCAAAGCGACGCGATCATCCGCAGCGCCGACGGCGTCGCCCGTGTGACGAAAGAGACCCGCGACGACGCGCAACACATCGCCTCCGCCAAGGAAGAGGCGCGCGCCGCCTCCGACACCGCCGCCGAATCGGACCGCACGGTGGCAGAGGCCATCGCCGCCATGGACCAGATCAGCCAACGGTCGGACGAGATCGCAAAGATCGTCACGGTGATCGAGGAACTCGCCTTCCAGACCAACCTCCTCGCCCTCAACGCAAGGGTGGAGGCCGCCCGCGCCGGCGAATCCGGCCGTGGCTTCGCCGTGGTGGCCGAAGAGGTGCGCGACCTTGCCGGCCGGTCGTCGAAATCCGCCCTCGATATCAAGAAACTGATCTCCGAAAGCCACAGGGAGGTTCAGGACGGCGTCCAGCTGGTCAACGGCGCGGGGCAGTCGCTCCAGACCATGGTCAGCAGCATCCACAAGATGGACGAAGCCCTGTCGGACATCGCCGCGTCCACCAGCGCCCACGCCAGCGACCTGGCCGAGATCGACTCCGCGATGAAGCTGCTGCAGGACCTGACCCATGCCAACGCCGGGCTTGTTGCCGACACGCGGACCACCTCCTCTGCGCTCGCCGGCACGGCACAGGACCTGTCGCGTTCGGTGTCGGAGTTCCGGATCGACACCGAAGACCCCGTCCAGTCGCCCGCCGAACGCGCCGCCTGACCCGGGCGGCGCCGGGCACCGTCGGAACTTCCACACCGTTGCCGCGTTCTTTCCTTAACCCGGCAACGCAAAGGAGATCCCCGATGGACCTCATCCGCATCATTCTCAGCCTGTTTCTTCCGCCGCTTGGCGTTTTCCTAGAAGTGGGCCTGTCGAAACACTTCTGGATCAACGTCCTGCTGACACTCCTTGGCTGGCTCCCCGGCGTCGTGCACGCGATCTGGGTGATCTCGCGCCGTCCGGCCCACGCGTGAGCGCCGCCATGACCGACGCAAAGACCATCTTCGCAAAGGTCGAACGGGCGGAACGCATCGCCCGCCGGATGGACGCCGCGCTGCATCTGCCCGGCACCGGCATCCGCTTGGGGTGGGACGGCATCCTGGGGCTGGTCCCGGGCATCGGCGACACGCTCGCACTGACGCCCGCAGCCTATATCGTCTACCTCGGCCATGAGATCGGCGCGCCGAAGCACCTGCTGGTGCGCATGGCCGGCAACATCGGCATCGACTGGGTCATCGGCCTCATCCCCCTGATCGGCGATATCTTCGACGTGGGTTTCAAGGCGAACCTCCGCAACGCGGCCCTGATGCGCGACTTCGCGGAACGGCGCCACGCGGACACCACCAAGGGCCAGACCCCGCGGCCGTCGCCAACCCGCACCCCTGTGCAGGGGCTCGGACGGGCCCGGGGCGCAAACGCCTGACACGCGCGGCACGCGGCAGACGTCCGGGCAAACGAAAAGGGGCGCCCAAAGGCGCCCCTTCGTCATGTCAGGATCATGCCAGTAACCGGGAACCGGTTCAGCCGACCAGTTCGAGACCGGAGAAGAAATACGCGATTTCCTCTGCCGCGGTGTCCGGCGCATCCGACCCGTGGACGGAGTTTTCGCCCACCGACTCGGCGAACTCGGCACGGATGGTGCCCTCGGCCGCATCGGCCGGGTTCGTCGCGCCCATCACTTCACGGTTCTTGGAAATGGCGTCCTCGCCTTCCAGGACCTGGGCGACGATCGGTGCAGAGGCCATGAACTCGCACAGTTCATCGTAGAAGGGGCGCGCCGCATGCACCTTGTAGAATTCGCCGGCCTGCGCCTTGGTGAGGTGAATCCGCTTCTGCGCGACGATGCGCAGACCGGCCTCCTCGAACTTGGCGTTGATCTTGCCGGTCAGGTTGCGGCGGGTTGCATCGGGCTTGATGATCGAAAAGGTGCGCTCGAGGGCCATCGTGTTATCCTCCAGATGGATCCGACCCACAGTCCGGGGTCGTCAGGGTGTATCGCGGCGCCCGATAACACGGCCTCCCGGATCAGGGAACCCCTCATGACCCCGCCGCATGCGCACAGGTGGCGCCGGCCCCGCACAAAGGTCATTCCGTGCCGAACAGACGCGCGCCCCGACAGGTCACCACGCCGAAAAAACGCCCTGCGCACCAGTTCCGCCTCCACCCGCGAAGACGCCCCACGGGTCGGTGGGCGGGCGCTTTTGCGAAGGCAAACAGTGCCGCACACCGACGCGCCTTTCCCATACCGTAACCCTCTGCTAAAGCGCCCCCATGTTGCGCATCTCATCCCTCTCCTATTCGGTCGAAGGCCGTCCACTCTTTGAGGACGCCACCGCCACCATTCCCGAAGGCCACAAGGTCGGCCTCGTCGGTCCGAACGGCGCGGGCAAGACCACGCTCTTCCGCCTGATCCGCGGAGAACTGACCATCGATGGCGGCGACATCTCCCTGCCCAGCCGTGCCCGCATCGGCGGCGTCAGCCAGGAAGTGCCCTCCTCCGACGTATCGATCCTCGACACGGTGCTTGCCGCCGACGAAGAACGCTCCGCGCTGATGGCCGAGGCCGAAACCGCCGACGGCCACCGCATGGCCGAGGTCCAGACACGTCTGGCCGACATCGACGCATGGTCGGCCGAGGCCCGCGCGGCCACCATCCTGCGCGGACTGGGGTTCGAGCCCGAGGAACACGCCAACCCCTGTTCCGCCTATTCCGGCGGCTGGCGGATGCGCGTGGCGCTGGCGGGCGTGCTGTTCGCCCAGCCCGACCTGCTGCTGCTCGACGAGCCGACCAACTACCTCGACCTGGAAGGCGCGCTCTGGCTCGAATCCTATCTGGCACGCTATCCGCACACCGTCATCGTCATCAGCCACGACCGCGGCCTTCTGAACCGCGCCGTCGGCAGCATCCTACACCTCGAAGACCGCAAGCTGACCTATTACGGCACGCCCTACGACGGCTTCGTCAGGCTGCGCGCCGAAAAGCGTGCCCAACAGGCGGCCACCGCGAAGAAGCAGCAGGACCGCCGCGAGCACCTCCAGTCCTTCGTCGACCGCTTCCGCGCCAAAGCCTCCAAGGCCAAACAGGCGCAGGCCCGGCTCAAGATGATCGAGCGCATGGACATGGTCACCGCGCCCGAAGAGGCGGCCAAGCGCGTCTTCACCTTCCCGCAGCCGGATGAGCTCAGCCCGCCGATCATCAACATCGACGGCGGCTCCACGGGGTACGACGGCAAGGCGGTCCTGCACCGACTGAACCTGCGCATCGATCAGGACGACCGCATCGCGCTTCTGGGCAAGAACGGTCAGGGCAAATCGACCCTTTCGAAGCTGCTTGCCGACCGCATCGCCCTGATCGAAGGCCACATGAACCGCTCGTCCAAGCTGCGCATCGGCTACTTCGCCCAGCATCAGGTGGACGAACTGCATCTGGATGAGACGCCGCTCCAGCACCTGCAGCGCGAACGCCCGGACACGCCGCCCGCCAAACTCCGCGCCCGGCTCGCCGGCTTCGGACTGCAGGCCGCGCAGGCCGATACCGAGGTGGCGCGCCTGTCCGGCGGCCAGAAGGCACGGCTTTCGCTGCTGCTCGCCACGCTCGACGCCCCCCACCTGCTGATCCTCGACGAGCCGACCAACCACCTCGACATCGAAAGCCGCGAGGCATTGATGGAGGCGCTGACCGCCTACAACGGCGCCGTCATCCTCGTCAGCCACGACATGCACCTGCTGTCGATGGTGGCCGACCGGCTCTGGCTGGTGTCGAACGGCACAGTGAAGCCCTACGAAGAAGACCTCGATGCTTACCGCGCCCTCCTGCTGTCCAAGGACGCACCGGCCAAGCCCGAAAAGCCGAAGGAAAAACCCAGGCGCGCCTCCCGCGACGAGATCCTCGACCTGCGCGCCCACGTCCGCAAATGCGAGGACCGCGTGACCAAGCTTGAGGACATGCGCGAGAAACTGGCGAACAAGCTGGCGAATCCTGCGCTCTACGAGAACGACAAGGTGGGCGAGCTGGAAGTCTGGAACAAGAAATACGCCGAGATCATGGAAGGCCTCTCCCGTGCAGAGGAACTCTGGATGGCGGCTCAGGAAAAACTGGACACGGCGCAGCGCGGCTGACTCCGCACCTTCTCTTCCGACTATGGAGAACGGCGGTCCTTCGGCGCCGCCGTTCTTCGTTTCAGGCGGACGTTCGGGCAACTGCGGGCCAGTCAGCGCCCGCACCGGCCAGATCGGGACCACGAATGTGGCACAGGTCGCCACATTTTCCGCGTATGCCCGTTTCGAAAGCCCCACGTCACGCAACAGCCAACCAAGCCGCAAGCATCTGAAATAAATTAGTTTTACGGATACATCCGGGCGCGAAACCCGGAAATACCCGGCAGAATCGCGTTAACTTTGTGTCCAAATTGAGACTTCCCCGCACCTTCCGCCCGATTTATGCCTCAATTCAACGGCGCCGCAGGGCCGCGGGGGCAGCCCCGGCGCCGGATCTGACAGGACCCGGAAGGACGCCCCCGATGACCCGTACCGCAGCCCGCACCCCCTACGAGATCCTCGGCGTGTCCGCCTTCGACGACCGCGCCACCATCCGGAAGGCATGGAAACGGCTTGTCCGCGCAAATCATCCAGACCGTTGCCCCGCCGACGCCGCCCGACTGACCCGCCGCCTCGCCGACCTGAACGCGGCCTACGACAAGCTGCGTCACCACGTCCCGGCCACGGGGCGCGGCGCTGCGGGCACGAACCGCGAAGCCGACACTCGGCCCGAGGCCAAGGCAAGGCCCAAGTCCGATGCACCCCGCCGCACGCAGGCCCATGCGCAGGCCAAAGCGGGCTCAGGCGCGAAAAAGAACGCCAGCGAACAGCCGAAGGCAAAGCCAACCGCCACCCGCAGCCGCCAAGAGACCCGGGCCCCGTCCCTGTCCCCGGCGCAGCGCGCGGCGCTGCAAAAGGCCACCGCCTCCTTCTCGACCGCGCGCGCCGCGTTCGAAACCGCCTGCAAGGCGCAGGTCGCCATCGCCGCCTGATCCCGTAGCAAAGGCTTTACCGGCGGCCCGAAACCGCCTAACCGGGAATCATGGACCCGACCTTCCTGATCTCGGCCTTCGTCACGCTCTTCGTGGTCATCGACCCGATCGGGCTGACACCGCTGTTCATCGCCCTGACGCAGGGCGCTGACGCGCGCCACCGCCGCGCCGTCGGCATCCGCGCGACGGTCATCGCCGCCGCGCTCCTGACGCTCTTCGCCTTCTTCGGCGAGGCGGTGCTGGGCTTCATCGGCATCGGCATGCCGGCCTTCCGGATCTCCGGCGGCATCCTGCTGTTCATCACCGCGCTCGACATGCTCTTCGAACGCCGCAACAAGCGGCGCGAGGACCGGGCCGAGGCCGACCACCCGCCCGACCCTTCCGTCTTTCCGCTTGCCATCCCGCTGATCGCCGGCCCCGGCGCCATCGCGTCGATGATCCTGCTGACCGGCTCGACCACCGACGTCCTGGGCATCATTGGCGTGCTGGGCGTCATGGCGCTCGTGCTGGCGCTGGTCCTGATGCTGTTCCTTTCGGCCGGACTGATCGAGCGCGGGCTCGGCCCCACCGGCATCACCGTCACGACCCGTCTGCTCGGCATGCTGCTCGCCGCGCTCTCCGTGCAGTTCGTGCTCGACGGGCTGCGGGACTTCGGCTTCGTGGCGCCCTGAGACTTCCTTCTGCGGGCGGAGTGCCTACATTGAGGGAACGCAGGCACAGGGACCCGACATGACGCCCGACCAGACCGGCCACACGATCTTTCTCGGGCTTCTGGCCTTCGCCACCCTCGCATGGTTCTGGCTCAACCACCGCCGCACGCCGGGCCGTGGCCTGCAGAGCCTGATGGGCTGGGCGCTGCTGTTCGTCGGCATCCTTGCCGCCGCAGGGCTCTGGCAGGACGTGCGCGGCGGGCTGGACCAGCGGCAGGCTGTGTTCTCCGGCGATGGCCGGATCGAGATCCCGCGCGGCTTCGACGGCCACTACTACGTGACTCTCGAGGTCAACGGCTCGCCCACCCGGTTTGTCGTGGACACCGGCGCCTCCGGCATGGTGCTGACCAAGATCGCGGCGGAGGAAGCGGGCCTGCATCCCGACGACCTCGCCTTCTACGACATGGCGCAGACCGCGAACGGCACGGTGAAAACAGCGCCAGTCACCCTGGACAGCGTGTCGCTCGGACCCTTTATGGATCGCGGAGTCAGGGCCTACGTCAACGACGGGCAGATGATGGATTCGCTCTTGGGCATGGACTACCTGTCCCGCTTCGACCGGCTGGAGATTTCGGGCGGCAGGATGGTCCTGGAACGCTGAAACGGCGTGTCGAATACCGTGCAGATTTTACTCTTCGTGTCGAACGTCTTCGATCTTGACAGGGTGCCGTACCAAACAATTCCGCCCCAAGTGACAGGCACGTCTTCCCGCGACCGGACCCCGGTCGCGGTATGGGTCAAGGTCAGGTGAGCGGACAAAGCTGTCATCAAGTGCTTGGGCACCAACGACCGGCATCCTTACCGTGCACCCCCCTCATTCAAGAGTTCATGCTGAAGGATTTCGAATTTGTCAGAAGCTTTCGTGCGGAAAAGGCGCGTCGTCGGTTGAATATTCGCCCACTTCCTATAGCAGTAGGGAAAATGGCGAACCGAGGAGCATGATGACCCACGAAGACAATACGGCTGGCGCTCGTGTAAGCGCTGCGCGTGACTGGGTCAAAATTCTCTCCGCATACCGCGAACCGGATGCTCTGCGGAGCAGTTTTGAGTTGGCCGTGACGGTAGGCGCATTCGTTCTGTTGTGGGCCGTCGCATGGTATGCCATGTCCATCAGCGCGTTGCTGGCATTTGTAATATCGCTGTGCAACGCGGCCTTCTTGCTCCGGTTGTTCATCATTCAGCATGATTGCGGCCACAGCGCTTTTTTCAAGAACCGTGTGTTGAGCGATTGGCTTGGTCGCGTGATCGGCATCGTCACTCTGACGCCTTACGACGTTTGGCGAGCATCGCACGCCTTGCACCATAGTTCTTCCGGCAACCTCGGCCGTAGGGGCATGGGCGATGTGCACACCCTGACGGTTGCGGAATACAAGGCAAGGAGCCCGCTAAAGCGCTTGCTCTATCGTCTGTACCGTCACCCTCTGGTCCTGTTCGGTCTCGGCCCCGGGTACTTGTTCTTTCTGGAAAACAGATTGCCGTTGGGTCTGACCGGTCGAGCCAAGTACTGGGTCAGTTCAATGGTCACCAATGCCATGATCTGCCTTGCTCTTTCGGTTATCTACTACTTTGGCGGCATCATGCCGATCCTCTTGATTTTCTTGCCATCTACGCTGCTCGCGGCGAGCGCAGGGGTGTGGTTGTTTTACGTTCAGCATCAGTTCGAAGACACGCACTGGGAGGCCGATAAAGACTGGGATCTGCATGACGCCGCGCTGCACGGCAGTTCTCACTATGTCTTGCCATCCGTGTTGCAGTGGTTGAGCGGGAATATTGGAATTCACCACGTACACCATTTGTACAGCCGGATTCCCTTCTATCGACTGCCCGAAGTGCTTCGGGACCACGACAGTCTTGCGTCGAGCAATCACATGACGATCAGGCAGAGCTTTCGAAGTACGCGACTTCATCTATGGGACGAAGACAGCAAGAAGCTCGTGGCATTTGGATAGGTAGACGCGCCGGCGCTGTGATGTAGCGCATGATCCGATGCTGCAATCCAATCGCAAACGAACCTCGGTTCAAATTGCAGCATCCCGTCAAAGGGGCTCGATCCCGACATTCGCCGCGTGATGCTTGAACGACCGGACTGCGGACAGAGTGAGCTTTCGCTGCGGCTGTTGCAATGGCCGCTTCGGATGGTGCTACTCTCTCGTTCTATGGCGGCCCATCGCCATCGCTGAGACTTTGGGAGGAAAACCACAAAATGATTGCTTACGTCACCGTTGGCGCGGATGACATCGCGAAGGCAGAGCGCTTCTACTCGGCTTTCCTTCCAGCGCTGGGTTATGCGCTCGAAGAGTATCAAGGAGACCTAAGCTACATCTTGCCTACAGAGCAGGGTCAGCCCCCCGTCCAGCCAGATTTCTACGTCAAATCCCCCTTCAATGGGCAATCTGCCTCGGCTGGGAACGGTGTCATGGTCGCGTTTCAGGCGCGATCACAAAGCCAGGTTAGTGAGCTTCATGGCGCTGCGCTGGCCGCAGGCGGCTCTGACGATGGGCAGCCTGGTTTTCGTCCGATATACGGCCCCCACTTTTATGTCGGCTATCTTCGTGACCCGCACGGCAACAAGATCGCGCTGTTCTCCAGTGACCCGAATGAACCTGGGCGTGATGATAGACGCGGGAGCTGACATTCATGCCGCACGCAGCATCCGGCACTTTGGGCTCAATCCTGCCCTTCATTGCATTCTGCTCGACTGATCGCTGTCCCATCCTTCGGACGTAGCGCCGTACTCGTGGTCTGAGATGCGACACCAATCGTCGGTCTTGCTGGCATCTGAAACGGTGCGCCCAACGATTTTAGACGAACATCGTGGGGCGCCCGCTCAGGCCTCGGCCTTCTTTTCCCAGCGGCCCGAGTCCTCCGACCAGTACTGCGCTTTGCAGCCCGCCGACGTCAGCGCCTTCCACTGGCCGCGCGCGGCCTGAACGGCCGCGCCGTCGCCACCATCGAACAGGATGCACACCCGCTCCAGCGCATCGGTCTCTTCAGGCCGGATCTCCGCCCCGTCCAGCGCGATCAGGCAGGCCGGTTCATTCGGCGCCTCCAGCGCCGTGGTCAGCAACACCGGCTGCTCCGCGTCGAACTTGCCGCCCGCCAGCCCATGCGGCAGGAAGCCCTCTTCCGGTTCCAGCCACAGCTTCGCGTCGAGCCAGTCGAGCCGCGCCGGATCGGTGCCGCGCACAGCCACCCGCCAGCCGCGCTCCAGCGACTTCGTCAGCAGCATGCCAAGCGTCACCTCGACGGGCTGGCGCGTGAGATGGTAAAAGAACACCGCCCCCATGTCAGGCCGTTCCCGTACCGCAGCGGGCGCGCCATGGAAGGGACGCGCCCGGCAGTGTATGTGACGCGTCCCGCACCAAGGCCCGGATCACTCCGTCTCGAACTTGTCGCGCACCAGACGGTCGAGCGACATGACACCCCAGCCGGTCGCGCCCTTCGGCGCCAGCGCGGTCTCGGCGCTCACCTGCGCCACACCCGCGATGTCGAGGTGGATCCACGGCGTGCCTTCCTTCACGAAGCGCCGCAGGAACTGTGCCGCCGTGATGGACCCCGCGGGCCGACCGCCGGTGTTCTTGATGTCGGCCTTCTGGCTCTTGATCATGTCGTCGTAGGCCTTGCCCATCGGCATCCGCCACGCGCCTTCGCCTTCGGCCTCCGCCGCTTTCAGGAAATCGCCCGCAAACCCGTCGTCGTTCGAAAAGACGGCGGCGTTCTCGTGGCCCAGCGCGATGATACAGGCGCCGGTCAGCGTGGCGAGATCGACGATGGCCGCCGGTTGCTCGCTCTCCTGAGCGTGCCAGAGCACGTCGGCCAGCACCAACCGCCCCTCGGCGTCGGTGTTGATGACTTCGATCGTGTCGCCCTTCATCGAGGTCACGATGTCACCCGGACGCTGCGCGCGGTCCGAGGGCATGTTCTCCACAAGGCCGACCATGCCGACAACATGGGCCTTGGCCTTGCGCAGCGCGAGCGTCTTCATCACGCCCGACACCACCCCGGCGCCGCCCATGTCCATGGTCATGTCCTCCATGCCGGCGGCGGGCTTCAGCGAGATGCCCCCGGTGTCAAAGACCACGCCCTTGCCGATCAGCGCCAGCGGCGCACCTTCCGCCCCCTTCCAGCGCATCACCACCACCTTGGACGGCATGGCAGAGCCCATGCCCACGCCCAACAGCGCGCCCATGCCCAGCTCTTCGAGCTTGTCCTCGTCCAGCACCTCGACCTCCAGCCCGAGGTCGCGCAGCGCCTCCAGCCGGTTGGCGAATTCCACCGTGCCCAGCACGTTCGCTGGCTCCGAGGTCAGGTCGCGGGTAAAGGCCACGCCCTCGGCCACGGCTTTTACGGCGGCAAAGGCGCCTTCCGCCTCCTCCACCGACTTCACCATCAGCGTGGCGGCGCCCAGCGGGTCGTCGGCCTTCGACTTGCGGGCGGTGAAGGCGTAGCCGCGCAGCGCGAGGCCGAGGCCGATCTGCGCCACGCGTTTCGTGCCGTCGGCGACCACGGTCAGTTCCTTCGAACCGGCTGCCTTGGCAAGCGACGCACCGGCCTTGCGGGCCTCCGTCACCGAGGGACGGCGCGGCAGCTTCACCAGCAGCGCCGCATCCGCCACCATGCCAACCGGCCAGGCCAGGGCCATGGTCTCGCCCGTTCCCAGCTTCTCGAAGGCCTCGCTCTCCAGTGCACGTTTCACCGCGCCCTTGGTCAAACGGTTCAGCCGCCGCGCGCCCGGGCCCATCGTGCCCTCGGCGGGCACGGCCACCGCGACGGCGCCCGAGGCGCCCGCCAGTGCTTCCAGATCGGTCTCGGCGAAACGGATGTCGCGCAGCTCTGTCATCTTGGGTTCTCCTTGTCGTGGTGAGGGGCGGCAGGGGCCGGCCCCGTCCTCCCGCGTCCGGCGCGGGTGTCGTTGAGCGTGTCCTTGCCCAAAGACCTAGCCGCGCCCGCAGCGGAAGGCCAGAGCCACCTTCCCCCCGCCCGGCCTTTCCCCTAGACTGCCCTTCGACCAGAAAGGACCGGGGGGTTACGGGGCGTGCAAAGATTCGACAGATATGTTCTGTCGCAACTGATGGTGCTTTTCGGATTTTTCGCGCTGGTGCTTGTGTCCGTCTACTGGGTGAACCGCGCCGTGGTCCTGTTCGACCGGCTCATCAACGACGGCCATTCCGCACGCATCGTGCTGGAATTCACCGCCCTGTCGCTGCCTGCGGTGATCGCGCTGGTGCTGCCCATGGCGACCTTCGCCGCGGCGGTCTACGTCACCAACCGGCTGTCGGGCGATTCCGAGCTGACGGTGGTCAAGGCCACCGGCTTCTCGCCATGGCGGCTCGCGCGGCCGGTGCTGGTCTTCGGCATCATGGTCACCCTGATGATGAGCGTCCTGACCCACGTGCTTGTGCCACAATCGCTCAAGCAGCTCAGGATGCGCGAACAGGAACTCTCCAGCTCCGTCTCGGCCCGGCTCCTGCGCGAAGGCACCTTCCTGCACCCCTCCAAGGGCATCACCTTCTACATCCGTGACATCACCCCCGAGGGCACGCTTCAGGACGTGCTGCTCTCGGACCGGCGGGAACCCGAACGCGAAGTCATCTACACCGCCGACCGCGCCTACCTGATCCGCGACGACGAAGGCCCGAAGATGGTCATGCTGGCGGGTCTCGCGCAGACCATGAACACGACCGACATGCGGCTTTCGACCACCAATTTCTCGGATTTCACGTACGACTTGACCGGGCTCATCACCGCCAGCCCGCAGAAGCGCCGCAAGCTCGATGCGATTCCCACCACCGAACTGCTGCTCAACACCGATGGTATCGCCGCGGAGACCGGCCAACAGATCGGCGAAGTGCTGGAAGAGGCGCACATGCGATTCCAGGGGCCGCTCCTGTGCGTCGTGGCGGCGCTGATCGGCTATTCCGCCCTGATGGTCGGGGTTTTTTCGCGCTTCGGCGTGACGCGGCAGATCGTCTTTGCCATCTTCCTGCTGGTCGTGGTCAAGCTGGTGGAAAGCGCGGTGACCGACCCGGTGGTGCGCAACCCCCGTCTCTGGCCGCTTGTCTATGCCCCCAGCGTCACCGGCCTCGCCTTCACGTGGATTCTGCTCTGGCAGGCCTCGCGTCCCTTCCGGCCGAAACGCCTTCGTGAAACGGAGGCCGCCGCGTGACCCTGCACTTCTACTACGCCCGCCGTTTCCTGTCGCTGTTCCTCGGCATCTTCGCCGTCTTCGCGCTGTTCCAGGGGCTGCTCGACCTGATCGACGAACTGCGCCAGCTTGGCGACGAGGTCAGCTTTGGCGAGACCCTGCAACTGGTCATCCTGAAACTGCCCGAGGGCCTGTACGAAATCCTGCCGCTGGTCATGATCCTGGCCACCGTGGCGATGTTTATCGGGCTGGCACGGTCCTCCGAACTGGTGGCGACCCGCGCCGCCGGGCGCTCGGGGCTGACCGCGCTCATGGCACCCGCCACCGTGGCGCTGCTGATCGGGGCGATCATCGTCGCCATGATGAACCCGATCGTCGCCGCCACCTCCAAGCGCTACGCCGACCTGCGCGAAACCTACGAATCCGGCAACACCTCCGCCGTCTCCTTCGGGCCCGAGGGCCTGTGGCTGCGGCAGGGCGGCGAAGACGGCCAGTCGGTGATCCGCGCGGCCCGCGCCAACCCGGAGGCGACAGAGCTTTACGACGTCTCAATCGTCACATACGCGCCCGACGGCGGTCCGGCGATGCGCATCCAGGCCGAAAGCGCGGCGCTCTCGGACGGCGCCTGGCACCTGACCGACGCCAAGGCCTGGCCGCTGACCCCGGGCCTCAACCCCGAACTCGGGGCGCGCCTGCACGTCGAGTACGAGCTTCCGTCCACCCTCACCCGGGAAAGCATCCGCGACCGGTTCGGACGGCCCTCCGCCGTCGCGATCTGGGACCTGCCGCAATTCATCGCGGGGCTCGAAGAGTCGGGCTTCTCGGCCCGCCGCCACATCGTATGGTATAACATGGAGCTGGCCCGTCCGCTGTTCCTCGTGGCCATGGTTCTGGTCGGAGCGGCCTTCACCATGCAGCCGACACGGCTTGCGCGCACCGGTCTGGCCGTGCTCTCTGCGGTGCTGCTTGGATTCGGGCTTTATTACGTGCGAAGCTTCGCGCAGATCATGGGGGAGAACGGCCAGCTCGCCCCGGTTGTCGCGGCCTGGGTGCCCCCCACCGCCTCGGTCCTGCTGGCCTTGGGACTGGTCCTGCACATGGAGGACGGATGACACGAGGAAGACGCATCGTGCCGCTGGCCACGCCCCCGGCGGGGCGCACGCCGGTCGCGCTGGCACGTGCTGCCGTTCGGGCCGCCGTTCGGGCCACTGCCTGCGCGGCGCTGTGGCTGGCGCCCCTGCCCGCCCTCATGGCATCGGCCACCCCGGTGGCGGCCCAGCAGACGGCGCAGGAGGACGACTCCCCCGCGCTTCTGGTGGCCGACAACGTGTTCATCGACGGCGAAGAGACGCTGGTCGCCACCGGCAACGTCGAGGCGCTGCAGGGCACGACCCGGCTGACGGCGTCGGCGATCACCTACGACCGCGCCAACGACCGGCTGCAGATCACCGGCCCGATCCGCATCACCGATCCCGAACAGGGCGTCATCATCCTCGCCTCCGAGGCAGAACTGGACGAAGGCTTCCGCAACGGCCTTTTGAAGGGCGCGCGCATGGTCATCGACCAGCAGCTTCAGCTTGCGGCGGTCGAGGCGCAGCGCGTCGATGGCCGCTACACGCAACTGCGTCGCGTCGCCGCCACCTCCTGCCAGGTCTGCGGCAAGAACCAGGTGCCGCTCTGGCAGATCCGCGCCGCCCGCGTGGTGCACGATCAGGAAGAGCGCCAGCTCTATTTCGACGACGCGCAGGTGCGCCTGCTCGACGTGCCGGTGTTCTGGCTGCCGCGCCTGCGCCTGCCCGATCCGACGCTCGACCGGGCGCGCGGCTTCCTGTTCCCGACCTTCACCTCCTCGACCCTGCTGGGGTTCGGCGTGAAGGTGCCGTATTTCATCCCCATCGGCGATCATCAGGACCTGACGCTCACCCCGCACCTGACGACGAAATCCCGCTCGCTCGAATTCCGTTATCGGCGTGCGTTCCGAAGCGGAAAACTGACACTGACCGGGGCGATGTCCTCCGACAGCTTCCGGGACGAACAGGTGCGCGGCTACCTCTTTGCCGACGGCGTCTTCAGCCTCCCGCGCGACTACACGCTGACATTCGCGCTGCGCTCCGTCTCGGACGACGCCTACCTCAACGACTACTCCATCCAGAACAGCGACCGTCTGGCCAGCACCGTGACCATGGCACGGGTGCGCACCGACCGCCGCATCAGCTTCGACCTGACCAGTTATCAGACCCTGCGCCAGTACGAGGCGAACGCCACGCAGCCCGGTCTCACCGCCGCGGTGCACACCGACCGGCGGTTCCTGTGGTCGCGCGTCCCGGGCGAATTCCGGCTGTCTCTGGCGGCCAGCGGCCTCTACCGGGAAAGCACGCTCGACGTCGACAGCAACGACGCCGACGACATCACCGACGGCCGCGACACCGCGCGGCTCAACATCGACGGAAGCTGGCGCGACCGCTGGACGCTCGGCCCCGGCTTCCGCCTGGGTCTCGAAGGCCATCTGTGGATCGACCACTACATCACCGACCAGGACGCCGCCGTCCCCGACCGGATCACCCGCTTCACCCCCGGCGCCGCGGTGGAACTGCGCTGGCCGCTGCAACGCAAGGGCCGCAACGGCGGACGCACCCTGCTGGAGCCGGTGGCCCAGATCGGCTGGGTCGGCGGATCGCGTGCGAAGAACGCCAACGAGGAATCGACCCGCGTCGAATTCGACGAAGCCAACCTTCTCTCGCTCTCCCGCTTCCCCGCCGCCGACCGGCGTGAACACGGCATGACCTTCGCCGCGGGCGTGCGCTGGATGCACGAGGCACCGGGCGGCTGGTCCGCCGCGCTGACCATGGGCCGTCTCTGGCGCGAGGATATCGACTCTGAATTCACCCGGTCCTCCGGTCTCGACAGCCTCGAAAGCGACTGGCTGATCGCCGGGCGCTTCGCCAACCCGCTGGGGATCACCCTGACGGCGCGCGGACTGCTCGACGAGGAAAACCGCTTCACCAAGGCCGAAGCCCGCGCCGGTTGGTCCAACACCCGCATGGACCTCGGCGCGTCTTACGTGCTGCTGGTCACCGATCCCGAGGAACTTCGCAACAAGGCCGTCTCCGAATGGACCTTCGACGGGCGCTACCGCGTGACCCGCCACTGGGAGACCTCGACCGAGGTTCGGTACGATCTTGCCGACCGCCGCCTTGACCGCGTGGGCCTCGGCTTGCAATACCGCAACGAATGCATCCAGGTAGATATCGGGGCGACACGCGAATTCGCCTCGGCCAACAACCTGGAGCCGTCCACGGACATCCAACTGACCGTCGCGCTGCACGGCTTCGGCGCCGACGACAGTGCCAAGGAGTATCGCCGCATATGTCGCTGAAAACCTCTCTTACCGCCGCCTCCCTCGCGCTCGGCATCGCCCTTGCGGCCGCGCAGGGCACACCCGTGGCGGCCCAGGGCCTCTTTTCTCCCGCCGTCATCGTGAACGAGCAGGTCATCACCGGCTACGAGCTGGAACAGCGCAAGCGCATGCTGCAGGTCATGCGGGCGCCCGGCGACCTCAACAAGGTGGCACGCGAACAGCTGATCGACGACCGTCTGCGCCTGCAGGCCGCCCGAGACGCCGGCATCCAGCCCTCCCCCGAAGAGCTTCTCGACGGGATGGAGGAATTCGCCAGCCGTGCCAGCCTGACCCGCGAACAGTTCACCCAGGCGCTGGCGCAGGCCGGTGTCGACGAAGAGACGTACCGCGACTTCGTCCGCGCGGGCCTGTCGTGGCGCATGCTGGTGCAGCAGCGCTTTGCCGGGCGGGCCAACGTGTCCGAGGACGAGGTCGACCGCGCCCTGTCCTCCGGCCAGAATGGCACCTCGACCGTGCGCGTCCTGTTGTCCGAGATCATCATGCCGATGCCCCCGGGCCAGGAAGAGGTGGTCCGCGAACGGGCCCAGCGCATCGCGCAGCTCGACGACACCGGCGCCTTCTCGGCGCAGGCCCGGCGCTTCTCGGCCACCGCCTCACGCGGGGCGGGCGGGCAACTGCCGTGGCGTTCGCTGTCCGAACTTCCGCCGCCGCTGCAACCCATCGTGCTGGGCCTCGCGCCGGGCGAAGTGTCGGACCCGATCCCGCTGCAGGGCGCCATGGCGCTCTTCCAGCTGCGCGCCATCGAGGAAGGCGAGTATCAGCCCCCCGCCACGGCCGCCGTCGAATACGCCGCCTACTACATCCCCGGCGGCCGCACGCCCGAGAACCTCGCCAAGGCGCAGGCCATCGCCGACAAGAGCGACCGCTGCGATGACCTTTACGCCGTGGCGCAGGGCCAGCCGCCGGAAGTGCTCGACCGCGGCACGCTGCCGGTGAACGAGATCCCCACCGACATCGCCTATGAGCTGTCGAAGCTCGATCCGGGCGAGGTTTCGACCGCGCTGACCCGCGCCGACGGCCAGACTCTGGTGCTGCTGATGCTCTGCGGACGGACCGCCGGTGTGGCCGAGGAAGAAGCGCCCGACCGCGAACAGGTCTTCGGCGCGCTGCGCAACCAGCGCATCGGATCTCTGGCCGACGGCTACCTGGCGCAGCTGCGCTCCGACGCCACGATCATCAACCAATGACGCGGGCCGGCACGCCTTCGGGCGACGCGTTTGGCGAAAGCGCCGAAAAGGTCGATCCCGTAGCCTCTCCGGGCGACAGCGAGGCGCCCGATGGCGGCGTGACCACGCGGCCCCGGCGCGCCACCTCCGACCCGGTGCCCGATCCGGAAACGGAACGGACCGACAGGGCCAAGGCGCCCACCGCCCCCATCGCCATGAGCTGCGGCGAACCGGCCGGCATCGGCCCGGAACTGGCGGAACGCGCGTGGGAGATCCTCGGCGACAGCCTGCCGTTCTTCTGGATCGGAGAGCCGTCGCACCTGCCCGGCACCGTGCCCCACGTGCTGCTGGCCGATCCCGGCGAGGCGGTGGAGGCCGCGTCGCGCGGACTGCCCGTGCTGCCGCTGCCCATGCCCGGCCCCCGTGTCCCGGGGGACCCTCAGGCGGCCCACGCGCCGGGCGTCATCCAGTCGATCGAGGCGGGCGTGCGCCACGTGCAGGACGGCCACGCCGCCGCGCTCTGCACCCTGCCGATCCACAAGCAGGCGCTGGCCGAAGGTGCCGGTTTCGCCTACCCCGGCCATACAGAGTTCCTCGCCCACCTGGGCGAGGTCGACGAGGTGGTGATGATGCTGGCCTCCGACCGCCTGCGGGTTGTGCCGGTGACCATCCACATCGCGCTGGCCGATGTGCCCGCCGCGCTTACCCCCGACCTGCTGGAGCGCCGCATCCGCATTACCCACGATGCGCTGGTGCGCCAGTTCGGCGTCGAGCAGCCGGTGCTGGCGGTCGCGGGGCTGAACCCCCACGCCGGAGAAGGCGGCCGCATGGGGCACGAGGACATGGAGCTGATCGCACCGGTGCTGGCGAAGCTGCGCGCCGAGGGCATGCTGCTGAACGGCCCCCTGCCCGCCGACACGATGTTCCACGCCCGCGCGCGCGAGGGTTACGACGCCGCGATCTGCATGTACCACGACCAGGCGCTGATCCCGATCAAGACGCTGGATTTCGACGAAGGGGTGAACGTGACCCTGGGCCTGCCGTTCGTGCGGACCTCTCCGGACCACGGCACCGCCTTCGACATCGCGGGCACCGGCATCGCCAACCCGACGTCCACCATCGCGGCGCTGCGCATGGCGGCCCGGCTGGCGCGCGGCTAGGGCTTTGCTTGCGCCGCGTTCCGCGTCGCCACGCGCAGGGGGGGCGCTGCCCCCCTGCACCCCCCGAGGTATTTGAGCCAAGATGAAGGGGCCGGTGGCGTCGGGCGGAGGTCTTCGGGCGCTTGACGCGCCCCGGCGGCTGGGCGAAGGAACCCCATGAGCCAGATCGACAACCTGCCCCCCCTGCGCGAGGTTATCGCGACCCACCAGCTTTCGGCGAAGAAGGCGCTGGGGCAGAACTTTCTTCTGGATCTGAATCTGACGGCGCGCATCGCGCGTATTCCCGGCGACCTGTCGCAAATGGATGTGCTCGAGGTCGGGCCCGGCCCCGGCGGGCTGACGCGGGGGTTGTTGTCCGGGGGGGCACGGCGGGTGCTGGCCATCGAGAAGGACGCGCGTTGTCTGCCGGCGCTGGCGGAGATCGCGGACGCCTATCCCGGGCGGCTGGAGGTGATCGAGGGCGACGCGTTGCAGATCGATCCGCTGGCGCATCTTGAGCCGCCCATCGCGATCTGCGCCAACCTGCCCTACAACGTCGGCACAGAACTGCTGACCCGCTGGCTTACGCCGCCCGAGTGGCCGCCGGTCTGGTCGTCGCTGACGCTGATGTTCCAGAAAGAGGTGGCGGAGCGGATCGTCGCCCAGCCGGGCGGCAAGGCCTACGGGCGGCTGGCGATCCTGTCGCAGTGGCGCACCGATGCGCGCATCGCGCTGACCCTGCCGCCGGGGGCTTTCACGCCGCCGCCGAAGGTCAGTTCCGCCGTTGTGCATCTGACCGCCCTGCCCGCGCCGCGCTATCCGGCAAACCCGAAGACGCTGGAACGGATCGTTGCCATGGCCTTCAACCAGCGTCGCAAGATGCTGCGCGCCGCGCTGAAGGGGGCCGCCCCGGACATCGAGGACCGGCTGCGGAGCGTCGGCATTCCGCCGACCGAGCGGGCGGAGCAGGTTTCTCTCGAGGCATTCTGCGCGCTGGCCCGCACCTTCGACCGGTGACTTCCGACCGGTGACCTCCCCGACACGCCTGTCGCCCTGACAGTCCAAAAAGAACGACGGCCGAGAACATGACGGTCAAAACGAAAAGACCCCGCCGGTTGGCGGGGCCTTCGTGAAAACCTGCGTGACGGGTCTATTCAGCGGCGTCCGGGGTGGCGTCGCCTGCGGGCGCTTCTGCTGCCGCGGGGGTCTCGCCCTCTGCCGCGTCCTTCTTGACCGGCTTCTTGCGGGTCGAGGGTTTGCGGGGCGCG